>DGSP01000078.1 GCA_002393555.1 Prevotellaceae bacterium UBA4359 | reverse complement strand
CCGCATGGTAAATTAGAATGATTCGTTTTATTCGTTGTTGAAAATGAAGCGTTTGGAACTTCCGAAACTTCAATAAATAGTAAAGTAAACACCTAACAATCATGACTCCCAAATACATCTTCGTCACAGGCGGTGTCGTTTCCTCTCTCGGCAAAGGCATCATCTCCGCCAGCATCGGCAAACTGCTCCAAGCACGTGGCTTCAAAGTCACCATCCAGAAGTTCGACCCCTACATCAACATCGACCCCGGCACCCTCAACCCCTACGAACACGGCGAGTGCTACGTCACCGTCGATGGCATGGAGACCGACCTCGACCTCGGCCACTACGAACGCTTCACCGACATCCAAACCACCCGCCACAACTCCGTCACCACAGGTCGCATCTACAAGACCGTCATCGACCGCGAACGTCACGGCGACTATCTCGGCAAAACCATCCAAGTCGTCCCCCACATCACCGACGAAATCAAAAGGAGGATGCTGAGAGAAGAACAGACCCTCGACTTCGTCATCACCGAAGTGGGCGGCACCATCGGCGACATCGAAAGCGCACCCTTCATGGAAGCCATCCGGCAACTCCGCTGGCAACTCGGCCGCAATGCCGTCTGTGTGCATCTCACCTACGTGCCCTATCTGAAAGCAGCCGACGAACTGAAAACCAAACCCACCCAGCACTCCGTCAAAGAACTGCAAAGCATGGGCATACAGCCCGACATCCTTGTTCTCCGCACCGAACGCCACCTCGACGACTCCTTGCGCATGAAAGTCGCCTCCTTCTGCAATGTTGACCTCGAGTGTGTGGTGCAGAGCGAAGACTTGCCCAGCATCTACGAAGTGCCCGTCAACATGCAACGCCAAGGACTCGATGCCGCCATCCTCCGCAAAATAGGCATTCCCATAGGCGAGACACCAGCCATGAAGCCATGGCACGACTTTCTCGACAAACAGCACCGAGCCACCCGCGAAGTACACGTGGCACTCGTCGGCAAGTACGACCTGCAAGATGCCTACAAGTCCATCCGCGAAAGCCTCAACCTCGCCGGCATCTACTGCGGCGTGAAGGTGAAAGCCCACTTCGTGGGCAGCGAAGACATCACCCCCGATAACGTGGAAGAAAAACTCAGCGGCATGGCAGGAGCCATCATCTGCCCCGGTTTCGGACAGCGAGGCACCGAAGGCAAAATCACCGCCATCCAGCACACCCGCACCCACAACATCCCCACCTTCGGCATCTGCCTCGGCATGCAGATGATGGTCATCGAATTTGCCCGCCACGTGCTCGGCCACACCGATGCCAACAGCACAGAGATGACACCCGACACACAGCACCCCGTCATCGACCTCATGGAAGAGCAGAAGACCATCACCGGCATGGGCGGCACCATGCGCCTCGGAGCCTACCCCTGCCAACTGCGCGAAGGCAGCAAGACCCACACCATCTACGGCAAGTCCTCCATCCAAGAGCGCCACCGCCACCGCTACGAATTCAACAACCGCTACCTCACCGACTTCGAACAGCACGGCATGCAATGCGTCGGCACCAATCCCGACTCCCACCTCGTCGAAGTCGTCGAACTCCCCGACCACCCCTGGTTCATCGGCACCCAGTTCCATCCCGAATACGCCTCCACCGTCCTCCATCCCCACCCCCTCTTCATGGACTTCATCAAGGCTTGCGCTTCTTGTTCACATTGATGGGTGTGCTCTTCGGGAACGCGATGCTGTAAGCCTTGTCGAGGGCTTTCAGGTCAACCTTCCGCATGCCGATGTCCAGTTTCACCGCCACGATGGCGCGCAGGAGTTCGCGGTGCTTGCGTGGGTGAAGTTTTGGCAATGGCAGTTCATCCCATCCACACAACTCATCCTCTTCGCTGAGTACGCTTGAGGCCTGATGGCACACCTCCCAGATGAAGTCGTCGTCGGCTTCGCTGCCGAACCATGCTTGCAGCACACGGCGGATGCAGAACCGCTTGTACTGTGCCTTGAAGAGGCGCCTTGTGTGCTCCAGCCGAAGCCAGAGCCGCACAAAGCATTCTTGGGTGTTTTCGATGTTCATCATAGTTTCCCCCCGATTTTCCGTTTATACTCAGCAGTCTTGCAGTAACGACCGGTCACCTCATCGTAGGCGATGTAGCCACGGCTCTGCCAACAGCGCAGTGTACCGTCACCGCTGCCCGTCTTGCCCTGCTGCTGGCGCATCTGATGATACTGCTCCTTCGAGAACTCATCGGGCAGCAACTCCAGCAGATTCTGAGGACCCGCCTGACGCTGAATCTCCACCTCCTCGCGAAGTTCCTTTTCCAACTGCTGACCAAAGTACAACATCTTGCACCAGAGATTATACTGCTGACTCCAGCGGACAAATTCGGCTATCTCACGCGACCACTTGTAGCCGTGCGCCACGTAGAGCACCATCCCCTTCAGCCAGGCAATCACGTTGGCACGATAAGAGAACACGCGGTAAGCCTCGCTCTCATACAGCCGAGCGGCATCCTTGTTCTCCTGCTTCATGTCGAGCGAGAGACGCTTCGCCTGTGGGCACTCAATGAGTCCGTTGGCAGCCTCCAGTCGGTCGATATAGGGTTTCAGTTCCTGTGCAAACGTGTGGTCATAGATGCCCAAGATAGGAGCCGTGTCATCGTCATCATCAGCCTTGATAATGGTCGACACATCCAGTCGGCTCACCGTACCGTCGTTCACCATCTTGAAGAAGAACTTCCTTGCATTGGGAGGGGTCGTGCTGGCATTGAAGTTCCATCTCAAAGGCGCGATGCCCGATACCGAATCCGCTCCCACACGCTCCTGCCCGGCATCAGAGTTGTCAAACGCCTTACGAATCAGCAAGCCCACCTCATCAGCAGCACCCTTCGACGTCACCTTCTTCAAGGCCTCAATCTCGTCCACGATGGTGTAGATGAATCGTTGCCCGTTGTTGTTGGCATCCACGATGCGCTGATTGAACACCGCATCCGTCAGGTTGTCAATCAACATCTGGATGCAGATGTCAGTCGGACGCGGGTCTTTCTTCTGCTTCGCACCCGGATTCTTCTGCTTCCAATCGGCTTCTCGCTGACGGTTGGGGATGTCTCGCTGACGAATATCCTCCATGATGTACTCAATCGGCTTTTTAATCGTCCCCTTACCGATACTTTGCCTACCAATCAAGACATTCATAAATGTCGCCTCGTGCTCCACATTGTCCCAGTAGCGGAACTTCACGCCGTGCAGGTGAACACCCAGTGCTGGGAACACCGCATTAGCCACAGCAGGCTTGTAGAACCAGGGCACGTTCTTCGTCAGCAGGCGTATCAGCGGCGGCAGTTTCTTCGGCATCGGTGGAGGGGTGGTCAGCGTACCGCCACAAGCCTTCACGCCAGCCTGCGATTTCAGTGCCCCCAGCACCTGCTTCAATCGGAAAGGCATCCCCTTCCTTGGCTCCTTCAGCGCGTTCTCAATGGTCTTGCGCCACTCAGCCAAATCCTCCTGCGGGCATGTGCCATCAGGCTTTGCCCAGTAGTTAGGAACGACCGACAGCATCTTCTCCACCGAATACCCACAGATGCCACGCAGCGTCACCGCCAACTCGAACGTCAGCACGTTACGGTCGCCATCCGTAGGCTCCTTTCCGTCGTTGAACAGTTCCCAATACTTCGCGATGATGTCCTTAAACAGCATCCCGTTGTACCGAGCCTCAGGGTCATAGGAAGTTTTAGAACTGCAACACTGCAACGGTGCAACACCTTCAGTGCGCTCTCTGTCCTCCGCTGGTGTGGCATCAAAAATCTCATCATCCAGAAACAGCAATTCACCCTCGCCAGCCGTCGTCGTGAAGAACACCCTCGTGATGTCCTTCGCACCCTCGTCGAACTTCACGCCCAGTACGTCGCTTGCCCACTTCAAGTTTTCTTCCTGCGAAAGGTCTTCATGGCGGCGGAACACAAGGTGGTAGCCCTTCGATGCCGAACGCTCCAGCATGAGCAACCCCAATGCCTCCCGTTTCGCCATCACCAGTGTTGGCACACTCGCCATCTTCTCATCCATCCAAGCCTTCTTTTCCTCCTCTGAAAGCCCTTCGGGAGCCACGAAGTCAATGTCCATTCCCACCGACTTGGAGGGAGTCTTGCACCCCTTCAGAGCACCATCCTCACCGGGGATGCACGAGTAGTTCATCTGAATGAGCCGATGCTTCTGCCGAGTGTCACCCTCTCTCACCTGTTTCAGAATCGCCTTTTGTTTCTCACTGCCACGCAGACGCAGATACTCGTCTCGTGTGAGGACGGGGCGCATCACTTTCGCCCCATCCTGATATGTTACATAATATACACTCATACGTCATTCACAGTTTTAAGAGTTTTACCATTGTGTTTCCGAGCGTCTCGTCTTGATGAACGCCGCCTGTTCCTCCGTCTCCTCCCGATGTAAAGCCTCGATGAGTGCTTTACCCAATTTCTTAGGGAGGCGCAGTTGGAAGATAATGCTGTCCCGTGTCTCCTTCACCTCTCCATGTGCGGTCGTGAAGAGCCTTGTGTAGCGGCTTCCGCTGTCCTTCGCATAGGGGTGGAAATGGCTTGTTCCCGATTCGTCGGTCACCATTCGTCCCTTCTGACTTGCTTCGTTACCTCCCGCCACGATGTGCTGTCCCAACTCGAACGCACAAGGAAAGATGTTGATGCCACCATTCTGGCAGAAAACTGTTTGTGTCTCCATCTGGAGATTGTCGATAAAAATGTTGTTCATGTTGATACTTCTAATTTTAATTTGTGAATTAAAAGCATCGTGCGCACTTTGCCGTAGTCGATGAAGATGTGTTTGCAACCACATGCTTCATGTCCGTGAGAGATTGTGAGAACTGTTCAAGCAGATGGGCGCAAAAAAACATTGCCCCCCCGAAAGTCAGAAGCCGTTTGTGTGTGCTTCTTTTCCTTTCGACGGTGCAAAGTTCGGGAGAATGCCGATGGTGACAATGGAAAACTTTATACAACAAATTGTTGTACAAGCAAATACAAGTATTTACAAGTGGTGTGCAAGTTCTTGTACAAGTACAGAAACAAAAAGGGGAACCGACGTGTGCCGACTCCCCTCCTATGTGAGTTATCCGAAATGCTTATTTCACCTGCATATTCCAGTTTGACTCCGATGGAGCATAGATTCCAGCCTCATGCAACACCTTCCAGAGAGGGCGATGGCATGACTGATCCGAAAGTTTCTTCTCTTTCACCAACTGATTTACCAATTCGGTTATCTGCGTGGGTTTCATTCCCTGAATTCTGGCAAGAAAATTTCTTGCATCTTCTTCGATTCCGAAAAAGATGGGCTTCAGTTGGCTTATAATGTCCTGCTGACGTTCATCAGGTGCAGCCGATTCATTTCTAGCCATCTCGTCCTCTCCCTTCTTCTCTCCGCCACCCACTATCTGCCGAACAGGAGCAAAATAGTTGTGCTGCTCCTTCACGTACCCGTTCATCTGTGCACCAGGCATTACGGTAATGCTGATTTTCGGTTCGTTCATAATGCTGCGATTTGTCTGTTTGTGGCGATACCATTGTTAGTCTGCTGTTGCACCATGCCATTCACATAACTGCCCGGCTGCGCCGTGATGTTCATGTTCATCTGCATCTCCTCCTGCTGCTTGGCCAAAATCTTATCTCTTATACTCAACATTTTGTTCAGCCAAGCCTTGTTGCCAGCCAGCAGAATGTTCAGTTGCATCCAGATGGGCATAGACAAACTTGTGGGCAACTTTTCCAATTCCGCCTCAATCTGTTCAATCGTAACTGATTCTTCCAAAAGTTCGGTATATTGTTGAGCCATCTGTCCCACTTTCTCTTCCAACTCCTTGATGGTAACGGCAGCACTGGCTGTCACTTTCTCCAGTTCTTGGTAACTTGGCAGCCGATGCCGATTCAGCATTTCCTTGAAATCTTCAGGGAAAAGCACCTCGCAAAGTTCATTCAGTTCATCCGAAGGAGTCGTCTGTTTCATACATTGCTCCAGTTTTTGGAAGGCCTTCTCCAATTTCTCCTTTTTCGTCCCCTTGGCACACAATTCATTGAAACGCTCCTTCAACACGCTATGATAAAAGTGAAAAAACGGCTCAAGTTCCTTATCGTTAGTGAGACAGTTTGTCAGAGATGCAAAATTAGCAAATTTAAATCCAATGATGACACGGGTCATCACAGAATACATGTAGCGCAGAAAGCCCCAGTTGCCATCGAACTGCTCCAACAACTTAGCCTTCCCTTCCTTCGTATGTGCAGACAGCATAATCATCGTGAAGGCATGGAGCAGACAATAGAAATACCCCGTTTCCTTCATTCCGTTACGAGTTCCGTCCACCTCCATGCGGCGCAGTTTCTCGTCCAGCAATGTACGCAAGTTCTCCCAGTCGGCATCATACCCCGTCAACCCCATCTGTCTCAGCAATGCCAACATCTTCCGTGATTGCCCCTTGTCTATCCAGCATTCCACCAATTCCATGAGGTCAACCCTGCCCGTCGCCCATGCCCCGAAGTAATCATCCCTTTGTGCCACAAAATCGATGAAATCCCATGCGGCATCCGACTCCACCCGCTTCCACAAGTAGTCTTCATAGAATTCCAGCATCTGCTCATGCAAGTCCTGCATATGCCCCTGCACGATCAATTTCTCGGCATCCTTTTTAAAGTATATCCATTCATAGCCCTGCACATCGCCTGACTTCTGGATTTCCTCACGGAGGAACACGAATATGGATTGGTATTGTTTGGGTATCATCAGTTTCCTTCTAGAGTTGTTATATCAATTTTAGAATTGTTATTTCAAGAACGGCAAAGATTCTTCACCCACATCTTCTTGGAGAGAAAAAGTCGTCTGTGTGTCCTCTGCCTTCACAATGTCCGTTATCTTCTTGCGGAAAGACACATAGGTGCTGATGTTCTCTATCTCTTCACGTCTTTTCCTGCCCATTGCGGCAAACTCCTTCTCGCGTTCAATGCCGAGGTATCTTCGACCTAACAGGTTGGCAGCAATACCCGTCGTACTGCTCCCTGCGAAAGGGTCAAGAATCCACTCGTTAGGGCGAGTACTTGCTAAGATGATACGTGAAAGCAGAGCAAGCGGCTTCTGTGTGGGATGCTTGCCACACGACTTCTCCCACGGGGCAATGGCTGGCAAGTTCCACACATCACGCATCTGCTTGTCGCCATTGATGTGTTTCATCAGTTCGTAGTTGTAATAATGCGGAACCTTCTCACATTTTCTTGCCCAGATGATGAACTCCGTCGAATAGGTGAAGTAACGGCAGGAGATGTTTGGCGGTGGGTTGGTTTTCGCCCATGTAATCACGTTGAGAATCTTAAATCCATTCTGCTTCAGCGCATTGGCAACAGAGAAGATGTTGTGGTACGTTCCCGACACCCAAATCGTTCCGCTATCCTTCAACTTCTCCTTGCACAAAGCAATCCAACGATGATTGAATGCGCTCATCTCCTCGTCGGAAAGCCCCTTGTCCCATTCACCTTTGTTCACGCTGACAATTTCGCCACTCTGAACCGATATTCCCCCATTGGAAAGGAAATAAGGCGGGTCGGCGAAAATCATGCTGAACTTGAAATCGAACTTTTTAAGCAATTGGAAAGAATCGCCACAAAGCAGATTGAAATCATGAGAAGGAGATTTGTAATATGCTTTCATTACTTCTTTTTTGTTGGAGGAACGGGTAAACCTAATTCCTGTAGAGGGATGTAATTGTAATAGTAATGACAACCAACACTAATTATATAATCCCTGACATCTTTGTATTTATCAGCCTTAAACCAATTATCAAGAATGTACACGTACTCAACTTTATAATTGAGTTCTGCAAACAACTTCGTGTATTGTTTTTTCTTGAAATCACACGTTTGCAGTTTTTCGTCAACGCTCCCACCAACCTCTTGGTGCTTTACTTCAAGAATGAAAACCGTATTATTAACAATAACATAAATACAATTATCAGGAAGGAGTTTGGATGATATATGTTTTTCCCAATCAACCCCAACTGACGCTAAATATTTATACAGGCCATGTTTCTTAAACAATTTCGCGACCAATTCTTCTTTATAAAAGACATCAAACCCTGACACCCTATAATCTTGTTGCTGGCTTAAGAATGTCCCTAAATCAACTTTTGCCTCATAAATCAACCCTGTAATAGTGTTCCCACCACCAAATCCACCTTTCTTCATAAGAATCCTTCTTTTTTTATGATGTTAATGAAATCCTGGACAGTCGTCAAATTATACACATTAGGAATAGCATAAAAAGCCTCTTCCAATTTGTTGCGAGCGGATTTCCATCCGATGCCATCAGTAATCCACACAAATTCAAACCCTTCTACATCGTTAATCTTGGGAGAGAGTTCAGAATAGGCACGAGCCACTTCATTCAGTTTTGAACCACCTCCGCTATAAAAATTCACCTCCATCAGATAGGTACAACCCTTTGTCTTGACAACAAAATCAAAGCGTTTTTTATCTTCTCCGAGAACAGACAATTCTGGATATTCCGTGGAGTAAACCTCCTGCCGATATTCAACGCCAGCCTTATCAAAAATGGATGCCACTTGACCTTCCATCAAATGCCCACTTCTATTCTTCCTCGCGTTAGTGTCCAATCCTGTTTCCACACCAAACACATAATCCACAAGATTCTTCACCTGCTTGTTCTTGAACACTTCATCAAGCCCTGTACCATGTATAAACTCAATCACACCTTCCACATCATCAAAGAAATTGCTAATCAACTTGATACTACCGTCAGACAGAATCGCCTTTTTGTTGTCAGCAGTTCGCACAGCAATCAGAACATCCATCACATTAAACACTTTTGCATTTTCGTTCCAAAGCCTACGAATCGCCCCATCCAAATCTTCTTGGCCAATCAAATAGTTCAATTGATTCAGTTTCATAGAAATGGCATCCACGTTGCTGTTTATCTTCTTGAAATCACAATAGAAATCAAGTGTCGCATTTGTCTCCTTCAGTTGCGACATAAACGTGTCGAATTGTTCTTTTGTATGCATATTATATTGCTTGATTATAGAAATTCACATCTTCAGCCACTCTCAACCCGTAACCCTCTGGTGGATAATTGCTGATGAGCAGTTCCGTCAGTTTTCCGCGTTTTCTCGGATTTGCATTGATGGCACGTGAAGCATAAACCCTGCTGATATAGAAATCCGCGTAAGCATTCTCAAAAAACCTGTCCTCTGAATTCTTGGCTGAACAATCCGCATTGCTCAACATCCAATCAACATCCATACGCTCATTGAGCAGGGCACAGAAATCACGCAACCTAATCTGTTCCTCATCGTTGAAATCCTCCTTTGAATAAGAAGTGAAACTCGATGTGGCATTCAAAGGACGATAAGGAGGATCAAAATAGAAGAATGTGTAGCCACCGCCTATATGGTCAAGCGTCTGCTCAAAATCGCCATTCAGAATAGTGACATCCACCCGATTCAAAGCCTCGCTGTCAGCCTTGATAGTCTCCCTATTGCAAATCGTGGGGTACAAAAACTTTCCAAAAGGCACATTGAACTTACCCTTTGAATTAACACGATAAAGTCCGTTGAAACAAGTCCTATTCAAGAAAATCAGATATTTCGTGCGGTCCACATCATCCATATCCTCTTCATTGAAAATCTCCCGTGCGCCTAAAAAGAAAGCCTTCTTCGCCTCCTCGTTCTCCAACGCAAAATACTGGCTTTCAAAAAAAGAAAGTCGTTCAATCAACTCGTCTGGTTGATTCTTGATGGTTCTATATGCCGTCACCAAATAAGGATTGATGTCATTGATGACCACCTTCCCAATTTTCGGGAACTTCTGCAACATGTGAAACAGCATTGCCCCTCCACCTACAAACGGCTCCACATAGGTGAACTCCCTGTTTTCCAACCTCACAGGCAGATACCTGTCAAGTTGCGGCAGCAGTTGTCCCTTGCCGCCAGCCCACTTCACGAACGGCTTCGCAGAATTATGTAATGTGCTTTTTTGCATCTCACTTGATTTTTTGCAAAGATACGACATTCTTTTCACTCCCCCAACAAATCCCTGCATTTTATTCGGGGCGGTTGACAAATTATGCCTTGCCGTTGTTGCAGTGTTGCAGTGTTGCAGTTCCAAAAACAGGTTATACGAAAGCCAAAAATTAACTCTATATTTATATATAAATATAGAAGTATTTTTAGGGGGGTGGGAAAAGCCTTTCAAGAACTGCAACACTGCAACAGTGCAACAAATTCGTCACCCATCGAAAAAAAATGCGCTTTTATTCGTACACCGCAATGTGGGTGTCGTACCTTTGCAGCATGATTGAAAATGAGGCGAGGGGAGCAGCGACGCAGAGGTAATTACGGCAGCGACGTTGAGGTAATTACGGGAACGAGGGAGAGGTAATGACGGAAACGGAAGAGGTGACAGGTGACAGGTGAGAGGTAACAGGTTTAGGGTTGAGTGGTGGGAGTCGAAATTGAAAAACAGTGAAATTGAAAAATAAATTGTAAATTGTAAATGGTCAAATTGTAAATGAAATTATGGTAATCAAGTTGAGAAGGTATTATGGTGACGAGCAGGTCACGAAGTCGGTGATGGAGGTGTTCTTGGAGGATGAGGAAAAGCCGCGTCTGAAGTGCGAGGCTCGGGAGGCGCGCTTCAGGGAGTATCGGGAGACGTTTCCGGGTGCGTCGAGGTATTGCCTGCCGGTGGGCAGGTGGCGCCTGAAGCCGGGGTGCTCGGAGTTCGGCACGATGACGCTGAGGGTGACGAGGTGTCCGGGTCACAGGTGTGTGCTGCTGGGATGGGATGCGTTCCGCCAGTGGCGGGAGGGAATGGTGTGCATGGGTGTGGTGGTGAGCCAAGAGGCACCTGCTGAGGAAAGAATCATCGAGGGCGGCATGGAGGTGTACGGACGGCTGGAGCGGCTGGTGTATGAGGCGTTTGGGAAGGGTGAGGAGATGTGGGTGGAAATCAGCAATGAACTGTGAGAAAGCATATCAATGGCCAAAGATATAAGTGATTCAAAACCGAATGTTTAACAAGTAAAAAAGAAAGGAGAAAAGTGTTATGGGTATTATGTATCGCAAGGCGAAGATGCGCCTGACGTACCGCGAGGAGAAGCCCGAAGTGTTCAAACTGCGTCAACTGACTTATCCGCAGGTGTCGTATGAGCAGTTGTGCGGGATGATTCAGATTGTGGGCGTGAACAAGGCGCAGACGAAGGCGGTGGTGGACGCGCTGCTTCAGGCGCTGGTGCACTACATGGAGATTGGCCACGGCGTGTCGCTGGGTTCGTTCGGCTCGTTCAAGCCCACCTTCACCTCGAAGACGGCTCGCTCGCTGGAGGAGACGACTCTGGAGACGGTGAAGGTGAAGAAGATTCAGTTCTATCCCGGCAAGGACTTCAAGGAGATGCTCTCGAAACTGGACATGGAGGAGAATGTGCCTGTGTCGGAGAAGGAGCCTGAACCTTAAACGGCGAATGGGGATTCTCTTAACTACGGATTTTTTTTAACAACGGATTGCACGGATTATACGGATTTCTTGAGCCTTGGCGGCTCCTGCCATTCGGATTGTTCTGCATCTGGCCATCGTCGCCCCTGCGACAAAAATCCGTGAAATCGGTGTAATCCGTTGTAAAAAAATATCGTTAAATGTAAAAACGTGAAAGGTGCGAGTCGGGGGGGGAGTCACGGGAGTGTGACTTCTCCCTCGAACGTGATGGAGGCAGGACCAGTCATGAGGACGTGGTTGTCGGTCTCGTTCCAATGGATGTGGAGGGTGCCGCCATCCATGCGGATGTCGCTTTCGCGCCCTGCCCTGCCTGTCAGATGGGCGGCTACGGCGGTGGCACAGGCTCCGGTGCCGCAGGCGAGGGTGATGCCTGAGCCTCGTTCCCACACGCGCATGCGGAATGTGTTCTCATTGATGGCTTGGGCAAACTCGATGTTGCAGCGTTGGGGGAAGGCGGGATGGTGTTCGAGCAGAGGGCCATAGTGGTCGAGGGGGAAGGTCTCCACGTCTTCATCGTCGAGGAAGATGACGAAGTGAGGGTTGCCCATCGAGACGAAGGTGCCACGGAAGGTGCGGTAAGAAGACCCTCCCCCTGCCCTCCCTATAGGGAGGGAGTGGTTACTTTGCTCGCTTGTTTCTCCATAAGCTTCCTCATTTGTGTCCTCATTGACAGAGAGACTTTGTTCAATTGTTTCTCTTTTTATTCCCTCATTGACAGAGATACTACTCCCTCCCTGCAGGGAGGGTGAGGGGAGGGTCTTGGAGGTCTCTGGTTCGCCCATATCGACGGTGACGGTTTCCACCCTGTCGTCGGCATCGAGATGGAGTTGGAGCACTTTGATGCCTGCCAGCGTCTGGAGGCGGATGGGGTTCTTGCGGGTTACACCCTTGTCGTGCAGGTATTTGGCGACGCATCGGGTGCCGTTGCCGCACATCATGGCTTCGGAGCCGTCGTTGTTGAAGATGCGCATGGAGAAGTCGGCATCGGGGCGGGTGGGTGCACCGATGAGGATGAGTCCGTCGCTGCCGATGCCGAAGTGTGGCTTGCTCCACTGGATGGAGGCTGCCGAGGGGTCTGGTATAGTATATAATAATGTGTTGACGTAGATGTAGTCGTTGCCAGCCCCATGCATCTTGGTGAAATGGATGGTTTGTTTCATTTTGTCTTTGTGTTTGTTTGTTTTCGTGTGCAAATGTAAGAAGTTTTTATGGTTCTGCTATCAAAAAGTCACGTCTTTTGGCTTGTTTATTGACATAAATCAAAAAGAAAGGCTTTAATGTAAAAATATTGACATTTTGCTTTGTCTTTTCAGTAAAAGACTTTACCTTTGCATCGAAATCAAAAACAAACGCGAACATTATGAAAGTTTCGGACAGATATTTCACGGCAAATCTGAATAATCTTCAGGATCAGCAGCAGAACCTGAATCAGAGCAATCAGAATCAGGCTCAGCGAGTTGCTTGTTGTGGGTATCTACCAGCCGGATGAACACATAGACAGACAGGCACAAAAGAAACACAAACGACACAAACACAAAATAGACAAAGAAGGCTGGTTCCCCATGTGGGAGTCAGCCTTCTGCTTTTCAACCAACACATTATTCACATTATTAACAACACAAAACACAAACACAACATGAAAAGAATCGAAGCAATCATCCGCAAGACGAAATTCGAGGACGTGAAGGAAGCCTTGTTGCAGTCGGACATCGACTGGTTTGAGTACCACAACGTGCATGGCATCGGTCAGAGCCGCGAGGAGCGCATCTACCGTGGTGTGCAGTACTCGACCGACGTGATAGAGCGTGTAGCGCTGACCATCGTGTGTCGCGACCAGTTCGTGGAGCCGACCGTGAAGGTCATCCTGAAGGTGGCACACACGGGCGAAATCGGCGACGGACGCATCTTCGTGAGCGACATGATCGACACGTGGAGCATCCGCACAGGCGAGAACGGCGACACAGTTCTGAGAGACAAGAAATAATTCCATTTATTGAAGTTTTTGGATGCTTTCTTCAACAACGAATATTTCGAATATGACGAATTTATACAATGCACCTAAAGGTGCAACGAATAAAAACGAATGCTGAGTGTAGCCATTCGATTCCGTTCGTTGCCGCTTGCGGCATTAGGAAAATACATCTTCTCGCCGCATGGTAAATTAACGTGAGTTCGATGTAAGAATTACGCCTTCGGCGGACGAAGAAAAAACAAATAAAAACCGATGAAAACAAATAAAAACCTTTTCTTCGTCCACA
>DGSP01000081.1 GCA_002393555.1 Prevotellaceae bacterium UBA4359 | reverse complement strand
ATCGGAACATCCGAAACTTGAATAACCATATTTTTTCACTCCATCAGCGGCACACCGAAGACGGAGGTCTCTGGTGTGTCGTTCTGCAGGGCCGGGATAGGAGTCTGTGCGGCAGCGGCGAGGGTGAGAATGGAAATCCGCACGTCGGGGGCCTTGGCGAGTTCTTGGGCGCAAGAGGTGAGGGTGGCCCCGGTGGTCACCACGTCGTCGATGAGCAAAATGTGCTTGCCTGCAATGCGCTCGGGGTGCATGAGCCGGAAAATGCCCTCCACGTTCTCCCTGCGCTCCAGCCCCTTCTTGCGGGTCTGCGAAGGGTTGTTCTTCACCCTTTTCACCACGTGCTTCGCGATGGGGATGCCTGTCGCCTGCTTGATGCCCAAGGCGATGTAGTGGCTCTGGTTGTAGTGGCGCGAGAGTTGGCGCCGCCAGTGCAGGGGCAGGGGAACGAGCGTGTCGATGCCCTCGAAGAAAGAAGAACCCTCCATCAGTTCTTTGGCATACGTCCGCGCCAGAAAAGTTGCCACATCGGGATGCCCCCAATACTTGATGTGGTAGATGAGTCGCCGTGTCCATTCTCCATCGTGGTGAAACATCGCCACGGCCTTCTCCACCGGGAACAATCCCCAAAACCGTTTCTCCAGATGGCTATGCTCCTGTTTGTGATATTCGGTCAGCGGCAAGTGCATGAGGCAGGTCGCACAGGCATACTCTTCCTGTCCTGTCAACCTCCTGCCGCACATCAGGCATCGGCGCGGCATCAGGAGGTCTGCCATGTCTCTTACGATTCCCATCTGCTCTGCTCTCTTTTCTTTTTTTGCAAATGTAAGCGTTTTTCTCGTAAAAAAGGATGGAAGACTGATTATTTTTTTCCGCAACAGACACATAAATCAAACTTTTTGTGTATCTTTGCACCCGATTTCGGAGCGGCATGCCTCGAGACCAGTCAAAAACGAGAGTATTCACTAATTAAAAACAACTATGGACGATTATCCGGCGAATAGTACAAAGTGCCTGGGATAAGACTCACCTCTCACGCGGAGTTGCATGAATCTTTACCCCACATCTTTCCTATTATTCTTACACATCGAAAAGACAGTAAAGGTTCAGACAACTATGCGAACATTCTGGAATTTTAATGGCGGCATCAAGCACATTGATGCTTGGGAGCCAAACTGCTGGGTGCAGGTCACTTGCCCAGTGGATGAAGATAGAGATTTTCTGGAGCAGGAACTGGGCATGCCCGACTACTTCATGGACGACGTGTCGGATGCCGACGAGAGAGCCCGCTACGACATGGACGAGGGATGGCTCATGATTATCCTCCGTATTCCACACCTGAAGACGGTCTCCTCGCGCAGCCCCTACACCACCATCCCCTTGGGCATCGTGCTGAAGGGAGACAAAATCATCACCATCTGCAATCAGGAGACGCGCATGATGCTCGACTTCGTGAATCACCAGATGCGCCGAGCCGAGGGTTTCACCGATGCCGCCGACCTGGTGTTCCGCCTCTTCCTGAGCGCGTCGGTGTGGTATCTGAAGTATCTGAAGCAGGTGAACGGCATCATTGAGAAGGCCAAACGCGACCTCGACAAGCACATCGACAACAAGGACCTGGTGAACCTCTCGCGCCTGCAGGACTCGCTCACCTACTTCGGTACCTCCATCCGTGGCAACGAGTCGCTGCTGAGCAAACTGAAGTTCCGCCTGCCGGTGGATGAACTGGATGCCGAACTCATCGAGGACGTGAACATCGAGATGAACCAGGCGCGCGAGACCACCGCCATCTACATCAACATCCTCGACTCTACGATGGACACCTATGCCAACATTATTAATAATAACATGAACACGGTGATGCGACTGCTCACATCGCTCAACATGATTATCCTTTTCCCCACCTTCATCACCTCCATGTTCGGCATGAACCTCATCAACGGCATGGAGCACTGGAAGATGGGCTTTCCGATTGCGCTGATTGCCTGTGTGCTCTGCACCCTGGCCTCTCTCTGGTGGTTCAGAAGGAAGAACTGGCTGTAGGGGAGGGCTTTGCAGGCACTGTCTGCCGAACCCTTCTTCTCTCTGTATTCTCCTTTCAATAGAACAAGAGGTGTGCTTTTCAACTTTTTTAATAAAAATATCCCCTTTTTCTTGCTTAATAGCAAAAAAAGTGCCATCTATCAAAAGGAAATTCTTTGTTTTTACCGAACCCGATTCAAGGAATACTTAAATCATATCATGGGCATCCTTGCCTGACAGGTGCATGGGCCACACCTTGCCGATGATTGTGGCCACGATTTTTAGGAAATCGAGGTCTCTTCTGTAACATGGACGTACCATTTTTCTTTGCTTTACGTCCATTTTTATGTTTTTTAGCATTAAAAGGTGGCATCTTATTATTTAATTAGAGAATAATTAGTAAATTTGCAACGTTTTTTTGGTAAAAAGATGTTTGGGAGATATTTTCCCCCACGCTTTTTCCCCCGTTTGCAGAACGTGGCAACATCATTTATCTAACAATAATAAAAAAATGAAAAAGTACAATTTCAATGCAGGACCTTCCATCCTTCCTCGCGAGGTGATTGAACAGACTGCACAGGCTTGTCTTGATTTCAACGGGTCAGGACTCTCTCTCATGGAGATTAGCCACCGCGCTAAGGATTTTCAGCCAGTAGTTGACGAGGCAGTTGCTCTCTTCAAGGAACTTCTCAACATTCCTGAGGGCTACTCCGTGCTCTTCCTCGGCGGCGGTGCAAGCCTTGAATTCTGCATGGTTCCCTACAACTTCCTGGAGAAGAAGGCTGCCTACCTGAACACGGGTGTTTGGGCTACCAAGGCAGAGAAGGAGGCCAAGGCATTCGGTGAGGTGGTGGAAGTGGCTTCTTCGGCCGACAAGAACTTCACTTACATCCCACGCAACTTTGAGATTCCAACAGATGCAGACTATCTGCACATCACTTCGAACAACACCATTTATGGTACAGAACTGCGCGAAGACCTCGACTCTCCAATTCCTCTGATTGCCGACATGTCGTCCGACATCTTCAGCCGTCCTGTCGATGTGAGCAAGTATGCCCTCATCTATGGTGGTGCGCAGAAGAACCTCGCCATGGCAGGTCTCACCTTCGTCATCGTGAAGGAAGACGCACTCGGCAAGGTGTCTCGTCACATCCCCACAATGCTCGACTACCGCACTCACGTGAAGAAGGGTTCTATGTTCAACACGCCTCCAGTGGTGCCTATCTACTCAGCCCTGATGAACCTCCGCTACATGAAGGCTCACGGCGGTGTGGAGGCCATGGAGAAGTTGGCCAAGGAGCGCGCCGAAATCGTGTATGCCGAAATCGATCGCAACAAACTCTTCGTCGGCACTGCCGAGGAGGACAGCCGTTCGCTCATGAACATCACCTTCGTCTTGAAGCCTGAATATCAGGACTTGCAGGACGAGTTCCTGAAGTTCGCCACCAGCCAGGGCATGGTGGGTGTGAAGGGTCACCGCGACGTGGGTGGTTTCCGTGCTTCTTGCTACAACGCCATGAGCATCGAAGGCGTGAAGGCACTCGTGAAGTGCATGCAGGAGTTTGAGGCTCAACACTAATTTGATTGTTTAATTTGTAACATATAATGCCCATGAATGCCCACGAATTATCATGAATATTATATTTATGAACATTCGTGGGCATTCATGGGCATTCGTGTAAATAAAAGATAGAAAAAATGGCAAAAGTTTTAATTGCAACAGAGAAGCCTTTTGCTGCTCCTGCGGTTGCTGGTATCAAAGAGATTATTGAAGGTGCTGGCTTTGAGTTGGCACTGCTGGAGAAATATACAGAGAAGGCTCAACTGCTTGAGGCTGTGGCTGACGTGGATGCCATCATCATTCGTTCTGACGTGATAGACGCAGAGGTGATGGATGCTGCTAAGCAGTTGAAGATTGTGGTTCGTGCCGGTGCTGGCTACGACAATGTGGACCTCGAGGCTGCCACGGCTCACAAGGTGGTGGTGATGAACACTCCTGGCCAGAACGCCAATGCCGTGGCCGAACTGGTGCTCGGTCTGCTGGTGTTCACCGTTCGCAACTTCTACAACGGTAAGGCTGGTTCGGAACTGATGGGCAAGAAACTCGGAATCCTCGCTTTCGGCAACGTGGGTCGCAATGTGGCTCGCATCGCCAAGGGCTTTGGCATGGAGGTTTCGGCCTACGACGCTTACTGCCCTGCTGAGGTGATTGAGGCTGCTGGTGTGAAGGCTGTCGCATCGCAGGAAGAACTCTTCAAGACTTGCGACATCGTGTCTCTCCACATCCCTGCCACTGATGAGACCAAGCAGAGCATTGGCAAGACGCTCGTGGGCAGCATGAAGCAAGGTGCTATCCTCATCAACACCGCCCGCAAGGAGGTCATCAACGAGCCTGAACTCGTCGAAATCCTCAAGGAACGTACTGACTTGAAGTACATCACCGACATCAAGCCTGTTGATGATGCAGAGTTTGCCCAGTTCGAGGGTCGCTACTACTGCACTCCCAAGAAGATGGGTGCCCAGACAGCCGAGGCCAACACGAACGCCGGTCTTGCTGCAGCCAACCAGATTGTCGGCTATCTCAAGGACGGCATCACGAAGTTCCAGGTGAACAAGTAAATCCCCGGAACACGAACAATCGAGGACAGATAAGAATCGCCCGCGCAACGAAAAAATGTTGTACGGGCGATTTGTATGATGTTTCATTATATAAAAAAGTGCCGACAGAAAGAATTTTATGTAAAAGTTTGGTGGTTTCCATCTTTTTCATTTACTTTGCCCTCAATAAAAAAGAAAAGGCATGAGTACCAAGACCATGACAAAGATGATACTTATCCGAATTCCTTCTTGATGAGTTCCTCCATCCGTCCTGCTTTGGCGTATGGTACTGTGTCCACCTGTCGGAAATTGCTTTGTGCGGGCTGTAACGTGGGGTCGAATCCGAGGATGTAGCGTGTGGCGATGCGATAGATGATTTCCGTTGGAGCAAATCCATAGACCTGATGCTGTAAGATGTGCAGGATGCGCTCATGCCCATTGGGTATCTGACGTTGCATCTCGGTGTTGTTGTATAGACGACGCACTATCTCGGTGATGTAAAGTCCCGACTTCATGTAGAGGTCGGCAAAGGTCTTCTGAGGGTCTTCGAAAATGTGAGGATTCTCTTCCTCCAACAAGTCCACCATCTTTTTCACCACCCATTTGGGCGTGAAGATTTGGTTGGTCTTCTGTGGAGGGATGTAGTCGAAGATGTCCTCTTCTTGTGACTCGTCGAAATAGTCGGCCAATGCTTCTCGCTTCTGACGGAAGAACTCTATGGAGTCATCAAACACCACCTCGTCGAACAGGTCGCCATCGAAATGTTTTTGTTCCCCGTCCTCGGTGTAGTCGCCTCCGTCGCGAAGGAAACGGAACTCTTCCAGCGTGATGCTGGTCACTTCCTCAAAGACAGACGGAGTGACTATCTGGTCAAAGTTGCTGAGCCGCAACGTGCCATCATCGTATGCCATAATGAAGCTTGGAATGGTGCGGGAAAATCCACGCAGATGAGCACGCACCTCTTCCTCGATGTCGTTTCTCTTCTTGTTGGCGCGGTCGGTCTCTATGCGTTCTATCACTTCGCGTGGCTTTTCGTTCACCACCTCGTCTATCTGTTTCTTCACCGACTCCGTCAGATTCTGCACGGCCTTCTCCATCTCCAGACGGAAAGCCTCGTCTGCTGCCTTGACTGCATTCTCTGTGCTGGCCTCTTTCAGAGCCTCCTGCCGCTTTACTTCTGCGATGCGGGCTTGCTGCTCATAGTCGCCACGAATCTTCTCCACCTTCTGCCGCACATCTTTCATCGTCTCTTTTGTCAGTCGGTCGGCTTCTTTCTGCTTCAGCCCATAACTCTCGGCTGCGGGCTTGATGATGCTCGCCTCGATGGTCTTGGCAATACTGGCTTCAATCTTGTCTATTCCCTTCATCACACCAACTGCTGATTCATCCTCATGAACCATGTTCGAACATTCTTCCTGTAAACTCTCAAAGCTTCCATACACCTTGTCGCCAAACACATCTTGTTCCTGACCGATGATGATGTCTTCCGGCACTTGGGTGTTGCCCTCGTCGTCCACTTGTACATCTGATGTTCCGTCCAGCGTGGCGTTAGTTTTGCGACCTCTGTCCTCGTGAGCCTTGTCCAGTTTGCCAAGAATGTCCTGAACCACACTTGGAGCACCGAAGATGTTGGCGATGTTCTTGAACAGAAAGTTGCTGAGGAACCCGCGGCTAACCACTTCCTGAGCCTTGATGCTGCGAGGAATGGACAGCACTTTCCTTGCATCCAGTTCCACCATCTTACCCTCTTCATCTTCAGCAATGACTGGGAAGAAGTTGAGCAGCCTGCGGATGTTCTCCTCTCTGCTGGCAGGGGTGCCTCCGTCAGCAGCCGTCTCTATTTTGAGGTTGTTGGCAAAATCGTCGAAGATGACCAATGTGCGGGCAGGGTCGAAGTCGAACACATAGGCATTCTCCTTGCGGTAGCGTTGTCCATCGCGTGTGATGTCGCAGGGGTTCTGGGCACGGAAAGCCGCCTGCATATAGAGCGAAGGACTTTTCATGTTGCTCAGCATGAGCACACCGCTCCATTCCGGGATGGTCACACCCGTCGTGAGTTGTCCCACGCTCAGAGTGATGGTTCTTTTGTGGTTGGCGATGGCCTCCTTCACTTTCTTGTACGAACTGAGCGTTTCGGCCTCCTCGCTGAGCCGACCGTCACCAGCAGCCAGCACCACTTCGTAATCATTAAAGCCCGAACCTTCCTCCTGCAGCAGTCGCGCCAGCGCTTTGGCACTCTCCACGCGGTTCAGCAGCCAGAGCGTGTGAGCCAGTTCTGTTCGCAGTTCTTCGGTGGAATATGGGAACTTCTCCTGGGTTGATAGTGCACGGAGAAACTTCCTCACGTCCTGCTCATAGACGAAACTTCCGTTCTCTGTCTTGAAAAACTCGTTCAGGTCAAAAGCATATTCTGCACTCTCTTCGTCATCGTCCAGTTGGATACCCTTCTTCACCTTGTCGCGTACAATGTCGCTCATTCTGTAGGTGAAGAGGTTCAGTCGGGGCATGTCTGCGTAGGGATTGTGGTTCACGCTGTCCCATGCCTCCTTCGCTTCTTGTTCCTCGGCATAACTCCAGTTGAAAATCTGTTCCTTGCCGAAGGTACCTCCAGCAATCGCTTTGAAGGGTGTGCCTGAAAGGTGGAGGGTGAAGTCACGTTTGATGTTGTCGAAAGCACGGTCTGTCCGCAAGGTATCTACCCCCTCGTGCGCCTCGTCGATGACCAGCAAATCCCAATGCAGCAGTTTGATCCATTCCAACTTGTTGTAGTTGCCACCAAAATACACAGAGCCTTTCAGTCCCTGAAGACTTTCAAAACAAATCTGCCCGTCGAACGTGTCTCGGTTGCCTGGAGCACAAATCCATTTGACAAACTGGTCGTGGTTCATCACATCGGGGAGGTCACGCATGGCATCGTTGTCACTCACAAAACGAAAGCCCGTCTGCCACCCGATGTAACGCGCATAGTCCTCATACCACGAGTTGGCAATGCTGGGACGGTTGGTCACAATCAGCACGTTGAGCGGTTTGTCCCCTTTCATGCGCCGAATCAGCTCGTAGGTGGTGAGTGTTTTGCCAAAGCGAGGTTTGGCATTCCAGAGGAACTTGCGCTTGTCGGCATCGAGTGTGGCAGCCTTTCGCATGTAGTCAAGTGTCATCTGCACAGCCTCTTCCTGCTTGTCGCGCAACATGTAGGTAGAGCCGACCATCATCTTGGGGTATTTTCGGGAAGCAAATTCCTGAAAGAACATGAGCGACTGCGGGCCGTCAATCTTGAACCACTCCGTCTTGGGATTTCGCTCCACTTTCTTTCTGCGTTCCAGAAAGTCGTGGAAATCGTAGTCACGGAAATACTCGCCGCTGCCGTCCTTGAACATGGCGTTGTCCTGCCACATCAGTTCAAAGTCTATCCATGCGGTATGCACCTGCTGGTTGATGCGTTGCTCCACACCCTTTTTCGTCTCACCAATCTTCGTCCAACCGTCGTGCTTGGGATAGCCGGGAGTCTGATAAGCATATATCATCGGCACGATATGCCGGTAACTGCTGATACGGGTCTTGTCTTCCATCATGCCATCTCCTTTACTTTAGTCCGAATGAAATTACGTTCCTGCTCGTCCAAGCCATACTTGTCGAACAACTGCTCGTCTATCTCTGCGATGGATTTGCTCCAATCGATGTCGGAAGATGGGGTGAAGTCTTGAAGGGGAACGTACTTCCAACGTTCTGGAGGATTATCTTGTGTCCCTTTTAATATACCAAGAAGAGCACGAACAAATCGCGTTTTTATATATTTCAGTATTGCTTCTGCTTCTCTTGCTGTTTGAACAGCACCAATACCGATAAAAGATTGGGTATAGCCAACATTCGGAAAGGCAACTATGGGAGAACTCAAAGTCTCCCCAAATTCTCCATTACCATTTACTTTGGGCACAAGAACTTTGTAGAAGGTGAAATTTGATGCTTCAATAATATAGTCACGCCTTATCCATGCATAAACCCTTTTTAAATTCAACAAACCATATATTTGTGCATACTCATGAGAATCGTTTGGTCTCTCAAGATAAAACGCAGTATTTATCAAATTGTCTATGGCATTAGTTCTCAAATCAAATGATGTGCCAGCTTTTGCAACAAGGTTGGGTCGCTCTTTCTTAAATGTCTCAGAGAATTTATAGGGTACAGCTCCAACCATGATATGAGGAAGGAATTTGTTTTCTCTTTCTTTGATTGTTACTTTGTCCTTAATAGAACGTAGTTCTTCAAATGGTACAAAAACTTCTATTGGTTCAAATTGCTTGCTGGTGTCATGATATGAAATTGACACTCCTCCTTTTAGTATCACGTTAGGAAAAACTTCAGAAGCATCTTGATTGTAATAAATCACTTTGAAGTGTGAATCCTGAAGCATCTTTTTGTTCCAAACTTTAGGTGTTTGGCCTGCATTAAATAGGAATCTGGCAGGAGTGATAAACATAGCCTTGTCTGCATTTTTATAGGACTCATCCATGAATGAATTGTAAATGGGATTGCTTCTCTCATTGCCTTCCACTTCCTCCTGATACGGTGGATTTCCAATAATAACATCGAATTTCATAATATCTTGGTTTTTGATTAGTCTATTTTTGATATCTATCACTTTTATGGTTTCTCCTTTCTGCCAATCCTTGATGATACAAAAAGGTGGAGGTGCCTCGGCTGGTGCTTCGTCGAAGAAAGAGAACTGGGTTGGTTGCGGTTCCTTCGTTTTTTCTTGTGGGATGCTGTAGCTGAGTCCGTCCATCTGCCAAAGGTTCCAAGAGATGATTTCTGCAAAGTCTTGCAGCAACGTGATGTCAGGTACCGCACCAAAACGTTCCTCATAATAGTCAACGAACGTATAGAGCATGTTTTCACGAGCCAACAGGAGATTGTCGCCCTGCCACTCATAACCGTAGGTGGTTTGGAATGCCAGTCGCACCTGCCCGAGCCAGTCCTTATCGTTCAACCGCTGTTCGTTCACCAGACGCAGTTTCCTGTCAAGCACCCCGACACGCTCTCCAATGGCAATAGGCTGCCCCGTCGTGGCATCATAGCGCGAAACCAGAAAAGGAGCCTCGCCACACGTGAGTTCCATGCAAAGTGTACTGATGTCTATATCCACATAATCCACCATCATCTTCACCACCCGTGACGGCGTGAACACCTCAGCCATATCCTTGACTCTATCCGTCTGTTCCTCCTTCGATTTGAGCACACGCGGCCTGATGACCATTCCTCGCTCGCCTGTAATCAAGTTTGGCAGAATCTCCGAATGGTAGTCGTACATGCTTCCAAGCGGCTCATAGTCATGGGTCGCCCACACGATGTTCCGACCTGTCGTGTGGTCGCGCAGCAGGGTGTCCAGCACCTCTGCCGACAACTCACGCAGGTCATCCTCCCTGATATCCACAGAGAGGCCTGTCTCATTGTTTGGCATTCCTTGCGCTTATGCTTTTGCAAAAGCACTTATCGGATTTGATAGACAATGATAGTGAGGCCTCTGTATACGAAAAGCGTGAACGCTTACCGATACGGAGGCTCTCGCATTGCCTAACTGATTGATAAGTAACGCCCACGCATAAACGTAGGCATTATACACTTATTCATTAATCAGTTGACTTTAGAATTTGCGAGATTCCCGTATCACCGAATAACTGCTAATGCGTTAAAATTCTAATATGTCACACCAGCACCTCCGCCGAGGTTTATGCCGATGATTAGTTGCAAAAGTACGAAGAATGTTTGGAACGGCAAAATGTTTTGGAAAAGAATTATTGAAAATAGAGCTATATATTATAAAATGTTAAAAAGTGGAAAAAAAGAGCGCGAATTTGCCAGAGCAGGTGTCACTCTTCTTTTCTCATTTCAGTTTACTCATGTGTCTTACCCTGAAAAACATTGAAAAAAGACTCTGCTTCAGCTATTATAAGTATAAAAATTAATGTTTTATGAAAAAAAATTGTCACAATGTAACAATTTTTTTTTATCCATCATTTATATTTTTTTGGCTGATTTTTTCTATAATCTGTCATTTTATACAAAAAAAATGTTCCATAATAGAACAATCTGTTATGTCATTTCGTAAAAAATTTTGTCACAAGGTTTTTGGGGGATTCATCGTATCTTTGTGGCAGAAACTAATGCAGAAATTGTCGCTTGTGTGTTGATGAGTAAACAAATAAAACTGTGGGGTGGAAAAGTGAACGTATCTTTGTGGCGAGTAAACCCCTGAAAGGTTTCCAACTGACTAGTAAAAGGGGAATGTGAAAACTTTGCCCTTGACGCTGAAAAAGTACTTGTTGTATATTTGCGACATTCTAGAATAAAAGGGGATTATAGGTGTAGCGCAGCCTCCCGACCAGTCGTGGTAAATGTCCGCCAATAGACTGGTATGCGTATGGACTATCACTTCCATAAATTATAGAACGATGGGAGCAAACAACAACCTTGTCCTTGACCCTCTGGGCGAGGACATCCAAACCAATCTCGACATCCTTGTGGAACAAAGCGAGGAGCGAGAGCAAACAATTGACCGCATCGTGCTCGATGCAAAGAGTGCTGAGGTGAAAGACCTGTCGGCTGAGATTAGTTTACTCATCAAGCAACAGAAGGCGACTTGGAAGAAGAGTGCCATTGAGTTGGTGAGTAGTGAAATCATTCGTGCCCTTGGCGGTGACCTTGCTGTGTTCAACTATGAGCCACGCGCGAAGGCATCGCAGGAAGTGTATCTCTACACAGGCACTCATTGGCAAGTGCTCGATCAGCAGGTCTTTTTTGACTTTGTCAACGAGTGCGCTCAACGCATTGGTGTGCCCGAAGAAGAACTGCATGAGCCTGTCTTCATGGAAAGAGTGTACTGGCAGGTATCATTCCGTGTATCGCACAGCCGACCCATGCAACACTCCTGCAAGGTGAGCCGTATCAACGTGAAGAATGGTACGCTTGAAATCCGCACGGATGGCACCGTCACCCTGCATGAACATCGCCGTGAGGATTACTTCCTCTATTGCTTGAGCTATGTGTATGATCCGACGGCTGAGTGTCCCCTGTGGCTTCAGTTTCTCAGCGAAGTGCTGCCCGATGTAGAGGCTCAGCGTGTGTTGGCAGAATACATTGGTTATTGCTTTGTTCGAGGCATCAACCCAGAGAAGATGCTTGTCTTGTTGGGTGCCGGCGCCAACGGCAAGAGTGTCACCCTCGCCATCATCGAGGCGCTTCTTGGTCGTCAGAACGTGAGCAATGTGACGCTTTCTGACCTTACTTGCGACGCTGAGAAACGTTGTATGACAGAGGGGAAACTGGCTAACATCAGCCATGAGAGTGACCGCGAGATTGATGCCTCCATGCTGAAAAAGATAGTCAGCCAGGAGCCTGTAGACATCCGCAAGCTCTATGTGGGTACACGCATCATCCGTGAGTACGGCAAGCTCATCACTTCGTTTAATGCATTGCCACGTGCAGAGGCTACACATGGTTTCTACCGCCGTTGGCTTATTCTGCCTTTCCGACGCACCATCACAGAACAGGAAGCAGATGTCAACCTCTCTGCCAAGTTGTGTAGCGAACTCTCAGGCATCCTCAACTGGGTGCTTGAAGCTCTGCCACAGTTCATGGGTCGCGGGCAGTTCTCGCCGTGTGAAGTCTGCCAAAAGGAACTCGAACGTTTCCGCCTGCAGTCGGACTCTGTCCAACTGTTCCTCTATGAATGTTGTGAACGAGATGAGACCTTCACCACCACTGGCAAAGACCTGTTCGCGAAGTACAAGGGCTTTTGCTATAACGACATGCTCCGTCCTGTGGGAAAGCAACGTTTCTTCGACCGTCTGGAGTCGCTGAACGTGACTCGCACCACCTACGGCAATCAGGTAGTGTTTAATCTCAAACTGAATCCCGATGCAAGCAACTAATCAACACATTCTTCACTACGACACGACGAGTCTCAACGCCGTGCCATTCACCACACTTGCCGAACATTACGGCTCTGTGGTCAAGCGGGGCAGCACTCAGTTCACTCTTTGCCCTTGGCATGATGACAAGCACCCCTCGCTTGCACTCTATGACGATGCACCTCATCAGCGCAGCCACTGCCATTGCTATGCCTGTGGCAAGACTGCCTCGCCCATCGACTTTGTCATGCAGCACGAAGGGTGCACCTTCCAGCAGGCTTGTGACATCATCGGGCGTCTGTTTGGCATCTATGGGGACGGCCCAGCAGCTCTTCTGCATCGGAAGACAAAGCCTGTTGAGCCAGTCGAGCCGAAAGCGTACACTTACATTCCGATGGATTATGTGGAGCAACATCTTTCGGCAGACAACTCCTTCAGCCAAGGGCTCAGGCGCATCTTTGACCCAGTACTCGTTCAGCATCTCACAGAAGAGTACAGCCTCGGATGCCTCGATACAGGCACTTATCCCGATTCAGTACTCTTCCCGAGCATCGACACCCAAGGGCGTGTGCATAACATCAAGGTGCAACACTACGGCACCGCTCCCACGTCGCCTGATTTCCTCAAGAGTGACAAGCGTCACTGCTTCTGGCTGGGCGCGCAACTCGCCAAACAGGGACTTCTGCCTGCCGGTGCGCAGTTTGACAATGACTGCCTATTCGGTGCGCACCTTCTGCCACGCTATCCGACCGCTCCTGTCATCCTGGTGGAAAGTCCCAAGAACGCTCTTGTCGGAGCCTGTGAACGCCCAGAGTTCCTGTGGGTGGCGACAGGTAACAAGGGGATGCTCAAACGCTCGGTGCTCAGTCCCTTGCGTGGGCGTATTGTCATGGTCTATCCCGACCGTGATGCCATCGAAGAATGGGAAGAGAAACTTCGCCACATGCAGGACATCGCCCCGTTCCTCATTTCTCATCTCTGCGAGCATGTGGCACCTGAAGATCAGTTCAAGTACGACGTGGCTGACTTCATCATCAGTCGTCATCTCGTATAGTTCCTTTTAGTTTTCTTTTAGTTTTTGGGGCATCCGATTGTGTTCTCATTCTATTGGGGATCAGTCGGATGTCTCTTCCTTTTTTAGTTTTTGTCTCTTTTCTCTAAAAACTTTTATAGAAAAGAATGAAAAATAAATAGTTTTTCTGCACAACTTGGCAAAAACTAAAATCGTATCACATAAAGCACTCCTATTCAATTAGTTGTATGATTTATAAATATCTTCAAAAACTAAACAAAAACTAAAAAAGGGGGGGACGATCCATAAACCGATAATTCCACCTGCATCACCACCTTTATGCCACTCCCGTACCGACAACCTCAACCCCCTAACGAAACAACCGTAATTTCCCCACTTCCACAACCGTAATTACGACAACGCCACTATCGTAATTACAGCAACGGCACTGCTGTAATTACGGTAACGGTGAACACGTTTTTAACAACGAATTAAAACGAACCTTCAGCTCGGCGAAGCCAATAGAACGGATTTTTATAGGACGGCGAATGGGGCGTTTCTTAAAAAAATATCACAGACAAAAAACTTTGAAAATTGTTGAAAAATAATCAGTTAAATACTTGCGTATATCAAGAAAAATCCGTAACTTTGTGTCGTAAAAGAAAACGAAAAAACGAACCAGCCCACGCGCTGGGCGAAGGTCTTAAAAAACGAATGTCTATATGGAAATCAAGTTGCACAGGTATTATGGGGACGAGGCCGTCACGAAGAGTGTGATGGAGGTCTGGATGGAGGGCGAGCAGGAGCCACGGATGGTGTGTGAGGCTCGCGAGGTGAGGTTCAGGGATTATGCGGAGGTGTTCCCGGGGGCGTCGGGGTGCTGTCTGCCGAGGGGCAGGTGGAGGCTGGCTTGCGGGGGCAGTCCTTACTCGGCGATTGGGGTGCGGGTGGTCAAGTGTCCCGGGCATCGGCAGACGTACTTCGGGTATAACGACGGGGTGTTCCGTCCGCAGCAGGCGGGCAGGGTGATGGTGGGCGAGCCTGTGTATCACTACTACACGGATGAGGTGACGGGCGAGCAAGTGGAGTATGCGAAGAAGCGGGGGATGAGGAACGGGAAGGAGGTGTACGGAAGGCTGGACGAACTGCTGTATGAAGCGTACAGGAAGGGTGAGGAGATGTGGGTGGAGATTGACAATGAAGGAGTGGACAACGAATGAAATTTTTAGAACCACGAATTAAACGAATTAAACGAATTTTTTAGGAATCACAGATTAAGCGGATTGAGCAGATTCAGAAGACGGAGTCAAATTCGTGAAATTCGCTAAATCCGTGGTTGAAGAAAAGAAAAATATATGTTGTTGCAACGGCTATATAAGTGTTTGAAAATGAATGTCTAACAGTTAAAAAAGAAAGGAGAGACAAGTTATGGGAATGATTGCAAGAAAGGCGAAGATGCGCCTGACGTTCCGCGAGGAGAAGCCTGAGGTGTACAAGCTCAGACAGCTGACTTACCCGCAGGTGACTTACGACCAGCTGTGCGGGATGATCCAGATTGTGGGCGTGAACCAGGCGCAGACGAAGGCTGTGGTGGATGCGCTGCTCACGTCGCTGGTGCACTACATGGAACTGGGTCACGGTGTGTCGCTGGGTTCGTTCGGCTCGTTCAAGCCTGTGTTCAACTCGAAGGTGGCGCGCTCGCTGAAGGAGGTGACGCTGGAGACGGTGAAGGTGAAGAAGATTGCCTTCTATCCTGGAGGGGCTTTCAAGGACATGCTCTCGAAGCTCACCATCGACGAGAACGAGTCCATCTCGGAGCAGGAACCCGACGACCCGGAGCCTTAACCAGCCCACGCGCTGGGCGGAGGTTGAACAATGATGGAAGGGGTGCATCTCAAACATGGGGTGCACCCTTTCTTTTTGTAGCCACGAATTAAACGAATTGAACGGATTTTGTTTGACTGAGAAATATATATGGGTGTTTTCTTGGCCAGATATTTGTGGGGTTGGGAAAAAGGTTGTACCTTTGTAACCCGAAACCCAAACTGACACAAAGAATATAAAGATTTATGGCAATAGTAAAACCATTCAAGGGGGTGCGTCCACCCAAACAGTATGTGGAACAAGTGGAGAGCCGCCCATACGATGTGCTGGACTCAGAGGAGGCACGTGCAGAGGCTGGCGACAACGAGATGTCGCTTTATCATATCATTAAGCCAGAAATCAACTTCGAGCCAGGCACCAGCGAGTATGACCCACGTGTGTATGAGGAGGCTGCCCGACAGTTCAAGAAATTCCAGGAGAAAGGCTGGCTGGTGCAGGATGAGAAGGAACAGTATTACATCTATGCACAGACCTCGTGTCTTCCGGCCAATGGTGGTAAGGAGAAGACGCAGTATGGCATTGTGGTGGGTGCTTATAGCGGTGATTATCAGACGGGTGTCATCAAGAAGCATGAACTGACCCGTGCCGACAAGGAGGAGGACCGCATGAAGCATGTGCGTGTGAACGATGCCAACATCGAGCCTGTCTTTTTTGCCTATCCCGACGATGAGGTGCTGCTCAGACTTATCGACAAGTATGCCAAGACTACGCCTGAGTATGACTTTGTGGCACCCATTGATGGGTTTGGTCACAAACTCTGGGTGGTGAGCGACGATGAGGACATCAAGACCATCACGGAGCGTTTTGCCCAGATGCCCAACCTCTACATTGCCGACGGACACCACCGCAGTGCTGCTGCAGCCCTGGTGGGTGCAGAGAAGGCAAAGCAAAATCCGAACCATCGTGGCGATGAGGAGTACAACTATTTCATGGCAGTTTGTTTCCCTGCCAGCCAGTTGACCATTCTCGACTACAATCGTGTCATTAAGGACCTGAACGGTTTGACTCCTCAAGAGTTCATCGCGGCATTGGAGAAGAACTTCATCGTGGAGAAGAAGGGCAAGGAGGAGTATCGCGCCAAGGAACTGCATGAGTTCTCGCTTTATCTGGAAGGGGAGTGGTACTCGCTCAAGGCCAAGCCCGGTACATACGATGAGAATGATCCCATCGGTGTGCTCGATGTCAGCATTTCTTCCAAGTTGATTCTCGATGACATCTTGGGCATCAAGGACTTGCGCCGCGACAAGCGCATCGACTTCGTGGGTGGTTTGCGTGGTCTTGGCGAACTGAAGCGCCGTGTGGATAGTGGTGAGATGAAGACCGCTTTGGCACTCTATCCTGTCACCATGCAGCAAATCATGGATATTGCCGATTCGGGCAACATCATGCCCCCAAAGGCCACGTGGTTTGAGCCGAAACTCCGCAGTGGTCTTGTGATACATAAGTTAAGTTAGGAGTTAGGAGTTAGGAGTTAGGAGTTGCCTTGCGGCTTGCTCTCAATGAGAAAACCAGCAGGATAGCCAACTCCTAACTCCTAACTTCTAACTCCTAACTTCTAACTCCTAACTCCTAACTTCTAACTAAAAATGGATTCCTACAGAACGATAAAGAGTCTTTCGGAAGGCACTTATAGCGAGAAGCGCAGCAAGTTTCTCGCTTTTGCTATTCCTGTGCGTTCTGTAGAGGAGGTGAAGCAACATGTGGCTGAGTATCAGAAGAAATACTATGATGCCCGCCACGTCTGCTATGCCTATATGTTGGGGGCGGAGCGGCTGGACTTTCGGGCCAACGACAATGGCGAACCTTCTGGCACGGCTGGAAAGCCCATCCTCGGACAAATCAATTCCAACGAACTCACCGACATCCTCATCATCGTGGTGCGCTATTTCGGTGGTGTGAAACTCGGCACCTCTGGTCTCATCGTGGCCTATCGTCAGGCAGCAGCCGAAGCCATTGCGGCTGCCGACATCATCGAGAAGACCGTCGATGAGGACATCACCATCCATTTTGAATATCCTTTTATGAACGATGTGATGCGCATCGTGAAGGAAGAGAACCCTCAGATTCTCTCCCAATCTTTCGACAACGATTGTTCCATGACCCTCTGCATCCGCAAGGACTCCATGCCTCGCCTCAAAGCCCGACTCGAAAAAGTCACCTCGCTCACTTTCTGACTTCTATTCCTGCAAAGTGGATAAACTGTATTTGTTCACTTACTTATTTGCTTAACGTGAGTTCGATGTAAGAATTACGCCTTCGGCGGACGAAGAAAAAACAAATAAAAACCGATGAAAACAAATAAAAACCATTTCTTCGTCCACAACATCTTTGCCATCACAACCAAGAAGAACCTGTTTTTATTTGTTTTTACTTGTTTTTTTCTGTTTTTTCTTCGTCC
>DGSP01000051.1:22187-37081 GCA_002393555.1 Prevotellaceae bacterium UBA4359 | reverse complement strand
ACCCACTAATTTCTATAATTATGATAATTGAAGTTTCGGGAGTTCTTTTTCACCACAGATTACACAGATTACTCTGATTTTATCCGCTGGTGGATTGGCCATTACACCGATTCTTCCTTAATTTCACAAATTAGAGTCGTGCCGACTCTTAAGGCCATCCGGATGGGCTTTCGCCAAGAAAGCAAAAAATCTGTGCAATCTGCCAAAATTTCTCTCAGCATAAAATCTGTGTAATCTGTGCAATCTGTGGTTTTTATGACTTCCGAAAGTTAAGTTATGATAATTTGTGGATAAAATTATTTTAATTATGGTAATTTGTTTCTTAATGCCCCATTTGGGATGAAAAAATGGGGAAACGGCAAAAAACTCCCATTTCCTTTTGTCCTCTCAAAAGAAATCCGTACTTTTGCCCTTGAGTTGCCCACGGCTTGGCGAAGCGGAGCAACCCCTTATTGGAAAGTATTAACAGCATTAGCAGTTATTCGGCGTGTCTGAAAGGTGAGATGTTTAGAACACGATGTCTATATAGCGGTAAATGACTAATGTCTGCACTCTTGATAGTGCGGACATGTCACTTATCTATATAGACAGGTACCATCTCACCACCTCAGACACGGATAAAGTGGTCCGCGCTTTTTTCGTGTCTGCACACAGGTGGATGGTATCTGTCAGTCCCGATAAGTGCTGTGCCCAAAACCTATCTGTATGCAATACGAACAGACGTTCAATGCCATCGACAACATCTTGCGCAACGAAGCAGGATGCAGCACCGAACTGGACTACATCGAGCAGACCTCGTGGCTGCTCTTTCTCAAGTATCTCGACGACCTGGAGCAGGAACAGGCCATGAATGCCCTGCTCAGCGGCAAGACCTACAAGCCCATCATCACGGGCTACATGCGCTGGAGCCAATGGGCTGCACCCAAGAAGGCAGACGGCTCGCCCGACACGGTGAATGCCATGACGGGGCCTGACCTGACTCAGTTTGTGGATGGCAAACTCTTCCCCACTCTGCGCGAGTTTCAGAAGACGGCATCGAGTGCCAAGACCCTGGAATATAAGATTGGGGAGATTTTTGCCGAACTGCGCAACAAAATCACCTCGGGCTACAACCTGCGCGAGGTCATCAACCTCATCGACCAACTGCACTTCCAAACCGCCGAGGACAAGCACGAAATGACCCTGCTCTACGAGAGCAAGATTGCCAAGATGGGCAACGCCGGGCGCAACGGAGGCGAGTACTACACACCCCGTCCGCTCATCCGCACCATCGTCCGGGTGGTTGACCCTCAGATTGGCGAAACGGTGTATGACCCTGCCTGTGGGTCGGCTGGTTTCCTCTGCGAGGCGTTCACCTACATGAACCAGAAGGTGAAGAGCACTGCCGACAACAAGACCTTGCAGGAGAACACCTTCTTCGGCAAGGAGAAGAAGCCGCTGCCCTACATCATCGCCACCATGAACATGATTTTCCACGGTGTGGCAGCACCCAACATCATCCGTGGCAACACGTTGGCAGAGAACCTTTCGCAGATTCAGGAGAAAGACCGCAAGAACGTGATTCTTGCCAATCCGCCCTTTGGTGGCAGCGAGCGAGGCGAGGTGAAGCAGAACTTCGACATCAACACCTCCGAAACTGCCTACATGTTCATGCAGCACTTCATCAAGATGCTCAAGACGGGTGGCAGGGCTGGCATCGTCATCAAGAACACCTTCCTCAGCAACGGCGATGCCTCGGCGCTCCGTCAGTTGCTCTTGCAGCAGTGCAACCTCCACACCATCCTCGACCTCCCCAGCGGTGTGTTCCAAGGGGCAGGCGTGAAGACCGTCGTCCTCTTCTTCGACAAGGGCACACCCACGAAGAAGATTTGGTACTACCAACTGAATCCCGGTCGCAATCTCGGCAAGACCAATGCCCTCAACGAAGACGACCTTGCCGACTTCCTCGCTCTGCAAAAGACGAAAGCCGACAGCGAAAACTCGTGGAGCATCGATGTCTCTTCCCTCGGCAAAGACTACGACCTCAGCGTGAAGAACCCCAACAAGGTGGAAGAGGTGGATGAACGCACATCTGCCGAAATCGTCAGTTCCCTGCTCGAACTCCAAAAGGAATCCCAATCTTTGTTGAACGAAATAAAGGAGATGGTAGGATGAAGGAAGTTGCAATAAAAGATATTTGTAAAAAGGATTCTTCTGCACTCAAACAGAAAGAACTATTGTCAGAAGGCAAATATCCTGTCTTTGGTGCAAGTGGCATTGCTGGATACCTTAATACATTCTATCAAAAGAAAGAGTACATAGGTATTGTAAAAGACGGTTCGGGCATTGGGCGTGTTGCTTTCTATCCCGCAGAATCATCGCTTATTGGAACTATGCAATATGTCCTTCCTAAAGAGAATTATGATATAAGGTATATTGGATATTGTTTGCAAAGTTTGGATTTGTCAAAATATAAACAAGGAGCAGCCATTCCACATATTTACTTTCGTGACTATGGGGAACGACTTGTTAAAGTTACTGATAACAGGGAAGAGCAGCACTCCATCGTTTCTCGTTTAGACTCCGCCTTTTCCCATATCGATGCCCTCAAAGCCAATGCCGAAAAGCAACTCAACGAAGCCCGCAAACTCTTCCAAGCAGAACTCACAGAATGTATGAAACCCAAAGAGGGATGGGAAGAGATAAGAATTGGCGACGTTTTTCAAACCTACGCAGGTGGTACTCCACTAAAATCAGGGAAAGGGTATTATGAAAGTGGAACAATCCCATGGATAAGAAGCGGTGAAGTATGTCAAATGTACATTAGGGATTGTGAGATGTGTATTACAGAAGAAGGAATGAAAAACTCTTCGGCAAAATATTATCCTGTTGACACAATACTTGTGGCAATGTATGGAGCGACAGCCGCACAAGTTGGAATATTGAAGTTTGAAGCAACTTCAAATCAGGCCGTTTGTGGTATCTTGCAGCATAAAGACTTCATTCCAGAATACATATATTATTGGTTTACCAATATTCAGAAAGATTTGGCTGCTCAAGCTCAAGGAGGAGCTCAACCAAATTTGTCACAAGTGAAAATTAAAAAGGTCTCTATTTCATATCCTTCTCGTACAATCCAACAAGCCATCGTCTCCCACCTCGATTTCCTTTCCTCCACTATCCGCAAGTTAGAGGAACTGCAGCAGAAGACCCTTGCCGAGTGCGATGCCCTCAAACAAGCAATGTTAAAAGAAATATTTGAATAAGAAAGAAATGGAAATATCTGGAATTAAAAAAGCGTACAATCTTTTACAGCAACTAACCACCAAGAAAACTTCACCAAAAGGTGGAGAATCATTGCTGGATATTGGCAAATCGATAGAAAATCGCCGAGACAAAGAGTTTCGTCTGAGTATCCCTCAAATAGGGGTTGCCCGTGCATTATGTTCCATCCTCAGCGACCGTTATCCACGAAGAGACCATATTATTTGGTTGACCAATGCAGAGCATACACCTTTTCAGACCGCTAAAGACAGAGAAATCGTAGTCAGCAAAAACACGAAAGTGGGTGGTCTCATCATCACGGGAGTGAAAGGACGCCATCGTTATGTGGGGCCTGGAGGCCTCCGTTTCGATTTAGATATTTTCAATTTTTCTAATTACACGCCTGAGCATGGAGGAGGAGCCAAGGGGATTACTATACAATTTGATGGCGATAAAGGTCTATACAAATATCAAACTTTAGCCGATTTGCTCGCCAGCGAACAATTCCTTAAAGAAAGCCTTGAAGAGGAGGAGAAAAAGAAGAAACAATTGGAGCAAGAAAGACTCCAAATGCAGCGAGAGGAAGAGGCCGCACGTGAAGCAGCCAAGAAAGCGGTCGAGGCTGAACGTAAAAGATTGGAGGAAGAGGCAAAACGCTTGGAAGAACTGCGCTTAAAGAAAGAGGAAGAGGAGAAACACAAAGCAGAGGAGATTGCTCAATTGGAGGCTTCCTATCAACAAGCCAAACTGCGAGCCATCACCTTCCGCAATTTCATCAGAAATGAGTCTTCGCTACGTTCTCAGCACATTCTTGATCCTTCACAAGAAGAGGCAAAGCGTTCGCATCTGTATGACGGGATTCCATTGGTGATAGAAGGAGGGCCAGGCACAGGAAAGACAACCACCATGATTCAACGCTTGAAATTTCTGTTGGACAAAGATGCCTTGAATGATTATGAGTCACCACTCACGCCAAGACAGATCAATGAATTAACTGAATATCTGGCAGACAAATGGCTTTTCTTCTCGCCGTCCCCATTGTTGCTGCGATTTTTGATGAACAACATGAATGCAGAAGGTTTGAGTGCCGTCGAGGGGAAGAACATTGTCACCATTGGCGATTTTCGTCAAAGCATGCTGAGCACATACCATCTATACAATATGGACACAAATGGTCCATTTCGTAGTTACAAACAATCTACGGGTAAGATGCTTATTCTTCAGCCCGAAGTTGCCATTAAAGAGTTTGAACAGTTCTGTGTGAAGAACAGCGTGGAAATTTTGCTGAACGCCGCTCATTTGAATACTAATGAGTTTAGTTGGCACAAAGATTCCTTTGGAATTAAAGCCATTTGTCTGCATGCGGAGAAAGTGAAGGACATTGAAGCGTTGATGCGTTTGTTCAATTCTCTGCAAGACCATGAAGCCAAGGGGGCTTATGCTAAAGAAAACAAATTGACAGAACTTGTGAAACGCACTGCGTTGACTGTTCAAACTTTGATACTGAAAGATGAACAGACAAAGACTGAAGTGCATTCCATATTCAAAAAGTGGGAGGAAGAACGCATTGCAGAGATGACAGATGTTGAAGAGGATGAAATGGATGAAAGTAATGAGGATGAAAATGCGGAGGAAGTTGTGTTGATGGATTTTGAACCTCGTCTTTTCAATTTCCTCAAAGGACTGCTCAGACGATTGGCTGTCAGCAAGATTGATACAAAGAAAAAACTTTCGCCGCGCCAGAAACTTGTCTATGAAAAGATTGAGCCACTGATAGCAGACATCAACCTTCGAGAAATTGGCGAGTTGGAATTTTTCTCTAAACGATATGCTTTTCTCTGTAAGGGCGTGGAGAGCAATTTGATAAATCAGATACCTCGCCTGTATAAAGTTTATCGTAAGAAACTTTTGGGAAATGAGAAATCTTCGTATTATAATCTTGAGTTGTTGAAGACTCTGATAGAAAAAGACAACAACAAACATCTGCATTATGATGAGCAGGATTTGCTGATTGGCTTCATCAACAATTTGGCCATTTTCATTAGAAAACGTTCAAAGGAGCGATATGACCGTATGGTGAAGCGAAACAAATACATACGGGCGTATGAGGAGAACAAAAAGCCTGTAATCGGTGTGGATGAAGCCACGGACTATACGGTAATGGATTACTATTTCATGTATTCTTTCCGCCATTATGAATATGCTGCTGTCACGTTATGTGGAGACATTATGCAAGGGCTGTTGAAAAATGGCATCAAGGAATGGTCGGCACTAAAGCCTGTATTGCCTAAATTAGAAGTTTGCGAATTGAAAGTGTCTTACCGCCAGATTCCCACATTGGTTAAGATGGCTAAAGACATCTATTATGCTGAAAAGGGAGAAATGCCTCCATACGATAGCCGTGACGAAATTGTGGAAGGAGAGCCACAGCCTTTAGCGTTCACATCTGATGATGACGAAGAAAAAATGGAGTGGATTGTGGAGCGACTGCGTGAAGTGTATCTGGCTTATGACAGAGCCATACCGTCTATTGCCATTTTCATTCCAAATAATCGAAGCGTGGACAACTTTGTGAAGAAGTTGTCAGAACAAGATGGGCTTGATGAAATAAAGGTTTCAGCAGGAAAAGACACCAATACGACCAAAGCAGTAAAGGTTTACGAATTGTCAGAGGTGAAAGGAATGGAATTTGAGGTGGCAATCTTCTACGATTTGGACGAAGCATTAAAAGGTGAAGATAAGGAACTGATGAAAAGGCATTTGTATGTAGGAATCTCACGTGCCTCTTCTCATCTGGCTGCCATCTTTAACAAAGAAGAAGGGAATGAGGAACTTCTACATTACTTTGCTCATGATGTTCACAATTGGAAGATGTAAAAAGCATTCGAGTGATTTCATGTAATTGAGTTCTTAATAACAATAGTTCATCACTTATAAATGGAAAGATACTATTTCTCACCAATCAAGAAGAATTGCGAATTGGACCAGATCATCACCCAATTACGCCTTCGCAGATTGCCTCTTACACTAGAGGTCATCAATTCAATTCGCAATGCGATTGAAAAGCCCAAATTGGATGAAGAGTTTCATAAAGTTGTGGAACGGGAATTCTCTATACAATGGAAAGAAATTCAAAGAAAACATCATTTGGACGGATGGGGGAAAAATCTGATTCTTTTTCAATCGAACCTCAATACTGGGAAACAAAAGACGAAGGCAAAATCAAATGGTGTCTCAATAAAAGAGATACAACCACAAAATACTACAAAAAAAGAACAAAAGCGACAAAAGGAGGGGATTTGCAAAACAGAGAAAACAAAGGGAACTTGGTCGAAATGGAACTTCCCCGTAAAATTAGAAATTCCTTCTGTTATAGAAACAATACAACAAGTAGAGATTCTTCTTAATGCATTAAAAAAACACCCCAAAAGTATCACATATAATCTGACACATGATATTGCTTCCAGAATCCAAGTAGAAAAGGTTTTCAATTATTATAAAGATGAACTAAAAAAAATTCGACAAGAGATGGAATTGGCAGAGGAGAAGAAAAGAAATAAATGGAGAAGACCTCTTATCGGTTCAGGAGTAATAACAGATAGAGTACCTATAATTATAGAAAAAGCATCTGAAACGAGTAATTTGTATGATAACTTCGAATATGGTCTTAGTGACTGGGATAAATAAAACGACTTAAAAAGGAAAAAGAGATGGCTAAGAAGAACAACTATTCATCCGTGAATTATCCCACCCCTGATGGGAAATCTACACGTCATCGTCCTCGTCGTAATTATTGGGGGAACCTATACGATGAGGATACATACGATGAAGAACGTCATAAATTCAACGATCATGGCTCTGCGTTATATGACTCGGAGGATGACCATGATAGGTATTATGAAAGTGGTGGGTATGACTAACCTTTACCCAAGAAATATTTGAATAAGGCTTATGAAACTATCATTTGCGCATAAGACGAATAAGCCATTCCGCTGTAGAATCGGCTTTCCAATAACACTTTCCATCACCACCCAAATCCCAAGGGTCTGTGATTTCACGAGAATGGTGCGGGAGGTTGTCGATGTTCATGGTATGCAACAACATACTTTCACGACGGCGAAATTTGCGGCTGGAATGTTGCTTTCCCCGCTTTTGCGACTTGCAGCAGCACCAAGTGCTGACAGGAGTCTTTTTTCTACTTCTACTCATAAGGTCTGTAATGCTTTGAGAGGTCACAGACTATTGCTGTGCCACTCGGTTAAACATTACGAGACAAAAGGCTTTTGTGGATTCATATACTCAACATAACTGATTTGCTTGCAAAGTTATACATTTCTATTTGATTAACAAATAAAAAAACAAAATAATCGCTCTTTGACATCATGGCACGGATTTAGTGGAAAAAGTTTGGAACTTTCGGAATCGTGTCGTATCTTTGCGACAAAATACCAGAACGATGGAAGAAAGAAAGCCTTATCCACTAATGGAAGAAGAAGATAACAGCACCCTGACAGCGCATGAACCTGCGATGAATGCTGCATACACTTATGAGGATGTGGCCATTCCCTACGATGTGGCATACGCTCATGTGGTAGATGGTGTTTTGCAGGTCACTCCAGACTTAGAGGAAGAGTTGGCAGAAGTGGAACGCGGTGAAGTCGTTTCGATGGATGAATTCAAAACGATGTTTTCACAATGGTTCGACTGATTACTTTTAACCGTCGCTCCACCGTACAGTTGCAGAAGATTCTGACGTTCTATGACAAACGCAATGGGTCGGACGTATATAGCCGACGCTTATTGAAAAATCTGATGGCGGATCTTGAGCGGCTGGCATTGATGCCCACAGCCAGTAGCCCATCTACACGCGACAATGTGCGTTTCTTTTATCTAATGGGCTTTATCATCATTTTTCGCTACGACTCACATAGATTGACGGTACTCAGCATCCGCTCCACTGCACGACAACCCTTAAAAGTGTATCAGAAGAAATAAGATGTATTAATCATGTTTCTGTGCCATGTATGAAGAAGGCTCCAAAAGAACAGAAACATGGACGAAACAGCAACCCGACGAAAGAAGATTGACCCTGCGCTGTATGGCGTGGGATGGGAACAAGTGCCTGAAAGTGAGATACTGACGGAGCAACGTGCCTATCAGATTGCACCGGGTCAGGTGAGTTCTTTGCCCCAGAACCGACACCCGAAGAAGGCTGACTATCTGCTGGAATATAAGAAACGGAAGTTGGCGGTGATTGAGGCGAAGAGCGACGAGAAGGATGTGAGTGTGGGCATTCCACAGGCGAAAGAGTACGCCGAGTTGCTGCACATCCGCTTTGCCTACGCCACCAACGGTGATGAGATTTGGGGCATCGACATGGGTGTGAAGGACAGCGAGGGCAACTACATCATCCCTTCCACAGAAGGCCCCGTGGCGAAGTTCCCAAGTCCGCAAGAGTTGTGGGCGATGACCTACACGGAACACAATGAATGGCGCGACAAGTTCAACCTCTGTGCGCTGAATCGTGGTGGCGGCCGTGAACCTCGCTACTATCAGGAAATTGCCATCGACAATGTGCTGAGTGCTGTGGCTATGGGGCAGAAACGCATCTTGCTCACGATGGCGACAGGCACGGGAAAGACCTACACGGCTTTCCAAATCTGCTGGAAACTCTACGAAACCAACTGGAACAACAGAGGGACGGAGCAGAAACCGCGCATCCTCTTCATCAGCGACCGCAACATCTTGGCGAACCAGGCGAAGAACGACTTTGAGCAGTTCCCCGAGGATGCGATGGAGCGTGTGACGCCCGAACTGATTCACGACAAGAAGCACAACGACCGTCTGCCCACAGCGCGACACCTGTACTTCACCATCTTCCAGACGGTGATGGGGAGTGCGGAAGAAGGTGGAGAACCTTATTACAAGCAATGGCCGAGGGATTTCTTCGACTTCATCATCATCGACGAGTGTCACCGTGGCGGAGCAAACGACGAGAGCGAATGGCGGGAACTGATGAACTGGTTTGAGCCTGCCGTGCAGTTGGGCATGACTGCCACTCCCCGACGCAAGGTGAATGCCAACACCTACGCATATTTTGGCAGTCCTGTCTATACCTACTCGCTGAAGCAGGGCATTGAGGACGGCTTCTTGACCCCCTTCCGTGTGCAGGTGGCAACGAGCAACATCGACACCTATCAGTATAATCCCAACGACGATGTGGAGGGTGAGATTGACAAGAAGAAGGTCTATACGGAGAGTGACTTCTACAAGGGAGACATCCAACTGAAGGAGCGTGACGAACACAGGGTGAAGGAGTTGTTGGGCAGGATTGACCCCAACGAAAAAACGCTGGTGTTTTGTGCCACTCAGAACCATGCCTTGCAGATTGCGGCGATGATTAACCGCTGGAAGCGTGTGCCCGACTCGAACTATTGCGAACGGGTGACGGCTGACGATGGCGACAAGGGGGAGAAGATGCTGAAACTCTTCCAGAACAACGACCTCTTGCGCCCCACCATCTTGACCACCTCGCAGAAACTCTCCACTGGGGTGGATGCCCGAAACGTGAGGAACATCGTGCTGCTCCGCCCGGTGAACAACATGGTGGAGTTCAAGCAAATCTTAGGTCGCGGCACTCGCCTGTTTGAGGGCAAGTATTTCTTCACTCTCTACGACTTTGTGGGTGCATCGAGCAACTTCCAAGACCCCGAATGGGATGGCGACCCTTTCTGCCCGATATGCGGCAATTATCCTTGCACTTGCAAGAAGAGACCCCAAGGTGTCTGCCCCCAATGTGGACAAGACCCCTGTGTGTGTCCTCCGAAGGTGCCTACGCCTTGCCCTGTGTGCGGACATCTGCCCTGTACCTGTGACGGTGGGCAAAAGAAGAAACAAATCGTGGTGAAACTGTCGAAGTTGCGTTCGCTCACGCTACACACCGACTGGGAAGAACGCATCCAGTTTGGCGATGAGTTACTGACGCTCGGAGAGTATGTGAAGCGACTCTTTGGCGCATTGCCGGAATTTCTGGATGGCGAGGATGATTTGCGTGAGCGATGGAGCCAACCCGACACCCGCGAGCAGTTGCTGGAGTTGTTGGAGCGTTCAGGGTTTCAAGAAGATAAGTTGGAAGTCATGCGCCGTTTCCTGCAAATGGAGAAGTGCGACATGCTGGACGTGCTGGCATTCTTGGCCTACAACACCACGCCGATGGAGCGCGAACGGAGGGCACTGATTGTGCGCGAAGACTTGCGGAAGAAGGTGACCAAGCAGCAACAGGAGTTTGCCGACTTCATCCTCGACATGTATGTGCGCAATGGCTTCAAGGAACTGGGCATGGACAAACTGCCAACGCTCATCGACATGAAGTATCACTCCACAACGGATGCCATGACGAAACTGCAGATGACGCCCATCGGTCTGCGCGACTTTTTCCTGACGATGCAACGGAACCTGTACAATAGCACAGCCGTCAATCAGATGCACCCATCATGCCACCCCGCCCACCTCTACCAATATACAGATGAAGAAAGGAGGAACAGAGCCGCCGAACCCTGATGTTTCTGCTTTTCACATTGATGGTGGTGTACATCATATAGCGGATATGCACGAAGAGGTCGGTGCCAAAGAGATAGATGACTGTACCCAAGAAGGCGATGAGTACCAAAATCGTTATTTGTTAACCGTTTTCTTATATTCACTCCAGCGGGTACGGATGCTGTTCACGTAGTCGTAAGTTTCGCTGCCACGGAAATAGCCATGCCTAACTTCGGGCTGGTTATAGTATTCTTTCTGGCTCATTCTCAGCACAAAGACATCGACATTGCCGAGCCACACATCGGGGTTCTTGCCATACTTCCGAGCCAAGGCACGTGCATCGTCCACATGGCCTGCACCGGCATTGTAGCCAGCCAAGATGAAGTTGATGCGCTCGTTGGCATCGGCAATGGCTGCATAGTGGGTGTTGAGTTTGTTGATATATTTGACCGCACCCTGCACATTGCTCTGCGGGTCGAACACATCGGCCAGTGCCACACCCACCTCGCGAGCCGTGCCTGGCATGAGTTGCATCAGTCCCATGGCCCCCATGTAGGACACGGCCTGCGGGTCGAAGGCGGACTCCTGATAAGCCTGCGCTGCCAGCAACCGCCAGTCCCAACCACACTTGAGGGCTTGCCGCTTAAAGATGCCGTCGTAGAGCGAGATTTCACCACGCGAGGCATTGAGGATGGGTGAGGCCACCTTGCGGCGTGGGGTGTAGGTGTGCCCTCCTGCCGACTGGATGCGGATGGTGGTGTAGGCAAAGAAATCCTTTTGGTGAGTTGTCATCCACTGGGCCAACGAGGCCGACAACAGCGGAGAATCTTTCCGCACCGCCCAAGCCGCATGCTGACGTGGGCGGAGCGAGTCATCCTTGCGCTGACGGCTGAGGCTGTCCATGAAGGTGATGATTTCTTTCTCTCCCACAAAGTCCAGTTGAGCCATCAGCGAGTCACTTCGGCTGAGTTGGCAGGCGATGATGTCGCCTTCTCCGTTCATGATTTTCTCATAGAGTTCCCGCTGATTTCGTGCCACATCGACACGAACAGACGCACCGATGCTCTTGGCATACTGACGCACAATCATGAACTGCAGGCCGAAGTCTTCGCCCCTGAACTCGAAATAACTCTCTGGGCCATAGAGGGTGAGGATGATGAGTTCGCCGTTCTGCTGAATGTCGGGCAGGTCGAAGTGGGGATTGCCCTGCGATGCTCCCTGGGCATAGGGCGACCGCCCTGCCCCACCCTGCGCTCCGCCGGAGGTGCAAGCCGCCAGACAGAGTTGCAAGAGGAGGATGAAGAGGATGAGCAGCAGATGGGCGACGTGGAAGTCCATACGACGTACCCCTCGGGTACGATGTGCCGTAGCCGAGGGGTACGATGTGTCGTAGTCGAGGGGTACGCCTTTCATCTCTTTATCCCTTTCGCTGAGTGGGACGGCTCTTCACACGCTGTCGGATTTCAGCCTTGTGCTTGGCTGCACCCGACTTGTGTGCGCCCGTCTGGTAGCCTTTCTTGCGAGCCTTGGTCTTCACCTTGTTGGGGTCTTCCTTCTTCTCGCTCTTGGCCTTGCCAAAGTTGATGCCATTCATGATGGCATACTGGATTTCGTTGTCTGAAGCCATAAGATTTAGTGGTGGAAGAGGCGGATGCCTGTGAATGCCATGGCGATGCCGTACTTGTTGCAGGTCTCGATGACATTGTCGTCGCGCACCGAACCGCCGGCCTGGGCGATGTACTGCACACCGCTTTTATGGGCACGCTCGATGTTGTCGCCAAAGGGGAAGAAGGCATCGGAACCGAGGCATACACCCGTGTTCTGGGCCAGCCATGCTTTCTTTTCCTCAGCCGTGAGCGGTTCGGGCTTCTCGGTGAAGAAGTTTTGCCATGTGCCTTCGCGCAGCACGTCTTCATATTCGTCGCCGATATACACGTCGATGGTGTTGTCGCGGTCGGCACGGCGGATGTCGCTTCGGAAAGGCAGAGCCAGCACCTTGGGACACTGACGGAGCCACCAAATGTCGGCCTTGTTGCCTGCCAGACGGGTGCAGTGGATGCGGCTCTGCTGGCCGGCACCGATGCCGATAGCCTGTCCGTCCTTCACGTAGCAGACGGAGTTGGACTGTGTATATTTGAGCGTGATGAGGGCAATCTTCAGGTCGCGCTTGGCATCGGCAGGGATGTCTTTATTCTCTGTGGGAATGTTGTCGAAGAGGTTGTCGCCCGTCAGGTCAATCTCGTTGCGTCCCTGCTCAAAAGTGACGCCGAACACCTGCTTGCGCTCGATGGGAGCAGGCTGGTAGGTGGAGTCCATCTTGATGACACAGTAGGTGCCGTTGCGCTTGGCTTTCAGAATGGCCAAAGCCTCAGGCGTATAGTCGGGGGCTATGATGCCATCGCTGACTTCGCGCTTGATGAGTGTGGCTGTAGCCTCATCGCAAGTGTCGGACAGGGCAATGAAATCGCCAAACGAAGACATGCGGTCGGCACCACGGGCGCGAGCGTATGCCGTTGCGATGGGAGTGAGGGGCAGTTTCACATCATCCACAAAGTAGATTTTCTTCAGCGTGTCGCTGAGTGGCGCGCCCACGGCTGCACCGGCAGGGCTGACGTGCTTGAACGATGCAGCCGACGGCATGCCCGTGGCGGCCTTCAGTTCCTTGACCAACTGCCAACTGTTGAAAGCGTCGAGCAGGTTAATGTAGCCCGGGCGACCGTTGAGCACCTCGATAGGGAGTTCGCCCTCCTCCATATAGACACGTGATGGCTTCTGATTGGGGTTGCAGCCATACTTCAATGCTAATTCCTTCATAAACTATAATATAATGGTGAAAAAATATTCTGAAAAGATTGACACTCTTGCCGGCGAAAGGTCATCCCTGCCCAAGGGGCTTCTGCAACTAAAGGGTTTCCTTCTTCTGGTATTTTTCCCAATGCGCCAGCGAGGCAGGATTGCCCCAGGCATTGGAGAGTGAGTCGATTCTTGGCATCAACGCCATCAGTTCTGCCATGCGATTGGCCCGTTCAAGATAGACGGCACTCTCCACGATGCCGTAACTTGAATTGGCATAATCCAACTGCATGGCTGTGGCATAGGATGCATCGGCCTCGGCACGACGGCCCTCCTGCAGCAGCACGATGGCCTTCTGAATGGCCAAGCCACCCATAAAGTCATTCTTGAGTGCCTGCGGACATTCGGGCGATGCAGCCATCTTCTCAAGTGCATCTTCAGCCGACTCAATCCACGCAGCGGCCTTGTCATACTGCTCCGTGCTGTTGTAGGCATCCACAATATTGTAGGCAACTCTGGCACAAGTGCGCAGGTTGAACAGACTGCTGTCGGAGGAGGCCATCTGTTTCAGCCCGATGTACGACTGGCTGAAGCATCTCTCAGCCTCGTCGATATGGCCCATCTGCATTTCGCAATAGCCAATGCCATGTAGCATGATGGCCGCCCAATGCAAGCCACGTGTCTCCGTGTTCTCCTTGGCTGCATCATAGCCGCGCTGAACCACAGCAAGCGCGCTTTCGGTCTCGCCCTGATTGACTAGGACGGTGAACAGTTTATCTGACACCTGATAAAACATTTCATCGTCACTCTCAAGCAAAGCGTTGCCCTCCAAAGCCTTCCGGCCCCATTTTATCAGGTTTTGTATGTCGCCCAACTGATTGTAGGCCAAGGCCCTATAGCCATACAGGCGCTGAGGAATGCCCATGCCTGCGGCTTCCAAACTATCAATCGTTTGCAAGGCGAGCCGTGGATTTGCCAACAGTCTTTGTGCCACCAGTGAGTCATTACAACTATCACACACTTCTCCCTGTTTCTCCTTGTTCGACAAACCTGCGCACGATGTGACCACATAGCCTGTAAAACACAGCAAGACTATTCCTATTATTACTAAAATTCTCTTTTTCATTTTCTTCTGTTGTTCACTAAGAAAGTACAAAGTTAGTACAAATCGGCTACACGAGCAAGAAAAACTCCCTTTTTTTCTCCTGCAACCTTGTTTTCCCTGTTTCCACATCCCATTCTGCTCCGCAGAAAAAACAATAGTGGCACTTGCATCCTGAAAAAACTCAAATTTATTTGGTTTTTCTCTCACTTAATCG
>DGSP01000051.1:516-22015 GCA_002393555.1 Prevotellaceae bacterium UBA4359 | reverse complement strand
TTTTTCTCTCACTTAATCGTACCTTTGCAGCCGATTTCCTTCATGCACCAATTTACACATTATTATATTATAGCAACATGAAACAAAAAACCAAGTTGTCGCTCGACGACCTGAACAAAAGCAATGTCTGGACCATCACCGCTGGCGAACTCAGCCAGATGATTATCGATGCCAAGAAGAAGCGTGAAGAATTTGTCGAGAGCGAAAAACACTACACGAACATCATCCGCACCGTGTTCGACATCCAATACCTCAAAAGAGAGGACACCGAGAAGGTGAACCAACTCGAAAACATTGGATTTGAAGTGTTTTCCACCCCCGACGAGAATGGCAACAACGCCATCGCCATCCGCAAGCACCCCATCAAGAAGGTGACAGACCTGACACTGGAAAATATACAGCACCTCGAAGCGTGGGAAGTGCTTGACCTCATCAACCACAACATGGGCACCGGCTGGAAGGGCCTTCCACTGGCCATTCAGGACATCATCGAGTCGGCATTCTTTGTCGATTGCACCGTCATGCCTGAAAAGACCATGCACAAGGCCGGAGGCATCGTGGAACGCCGCAAGGAGGATGGCTACGATGTGCTGGAAATCCTGCGTGGCACATGGATTGAGGGAATCTTCATGAAGCCGAAACCAAAGGTGGAGAAGGTACACATCGACTACAGCATCGACGATGAGGAAGATGGACGCCGACGCCGCCATCGACACACCAGCGAAGAAGAAGATGGCTACGACGACGACCTCGACGTGGAAGAAGATGACGAGGATGATGACGAGGACTTGGACGAAGAGGAACTCAAGAAACTGGACGGCGAAGTGGACGAGGAAATAGAAGACGAAGAGCCAGACGAGAACAACATCCAGTTGGAAGACATCGACAACATCGATGAAATAGCAGACGAGGAGGAATAATCCCCCTCGTCTTTTTTTGTTCTCTGCATGAAGCCTTTTTTCGCCTCTGCATGAAGCCTTGTTTTGCCTCTGCATGAAGTCCTGTTTCGCCTCTGCATGAAGTCCTGCTCGCCCTACATGAAGCCTTGTTTTTTCAGCACTTCCAGCAACCCTGCCGACATGGCCTCGTTATCCTTCCGGGTGTAGCGGCAGTCGGTGAACACCTGCGCAAGGTTCTCCTTCTTGTTGATTTCCACAAACTTTCGGTTCTCCTCCAACTGCTCTTTGAAGTAGTAGATGATGTCCAGTTGGTCGGGTGTGTAGTCGTGATACGTCTCCTCGTGGATGTAAGCCAGATGGGGCAAGCGGTCTGGCTGCTCAGGCTGCTCGTCTGGCACACCCACGGTGATGGTGGCCACGGGGAACGTGAGTCGCGGCAACTTCAGCAGGTCGATGATGCCCTGCGGATTGTAGAGTGTCGTGCCCAGATAGCATGTGCCATAGCCAGCCTCCTCGGCCAGTGTGCAGAAAGCCTGCACATAGAGCAGTGTGTCGCTCACAGCGTTCATCAGCGAAAGCAAATTGTCATAGCCCGCATCGGCATTCCTCTGTTCACACCATTTCGTGAAGCGGTTGAAGTCGGCACAGAACGTCAGCACCACAGGCGCACCCTTCACCATGGGCTGAGCAAAATGCAGCGGCGAAAGACGCTCCTTCATTTCTTCCGAACGGGTCACCACCACGCTATACAACTGCATGTTTCCCATCGTGGCAGCCCGCGATGCCTGGAAAAGCAACGACTCCAGTTTCTCCACAGGAATGTCCTCCTGCTTATACCGACGGATAGTCCGTCTGTTGATAAAAGATGCCATAAAAAGTACGATTTTAGAGATTTACAATTTAGTTTTTTGCAAAGATAGGCATTTCCTTCCACTTTTATTTTGCCATGTCGCAAAACTCTCGTACTTTTGTCTTTACTTAACAGTTTTTTGCAACAAAAAAGGTTCAAATACATGCCATCAGAAATCACTGAAGAACGCCCCGTCAGCCTTGAGTGCGACGTGGTCAAGTTCCAAAACAAGAAAGAGAAGTGGGTAGCCTTTGTCGGACTCCTCAACGGCTATCCCTACGAAATCTTCACCGGCGTGCTCGACGATGAAGACGGCATAGCACTCCCCAAAACCGTGACAAAGGGCTACATCGTCAAGCACATCAACGAGGACGGAAGCAAACGCTACGACTTCACCTTCGTCAACCGGCGCGGCTACAAGACCACGGTCGAGGGACTCTCCGAGCGGTTCAACAAAGAATACTGGAACTACGCCAAACTCATCAGCGGCATCCTGCGCTACAGAATGCCACTCACCCATGTCATCAAACTCGTCAGTTCACTCCAACTCGACGGCGAAGACATCAACAACTGGACCAACGGGGTGGTCCGTGCGCTGAAGAAGTACATCACCCCATCCGAAGCCACCGAAGAGCCTGAAGAGACGAACGATGAGCCATAAAATCATACTCCAACAACTGCGACTCTATGCCCACCACGGTGTCATGGAGCAAGAACGGAAAATCGGAGCCTACTTCACCATCGATGCCGAAGTGGAGACCGACTTTTCAGCCGCAATCGCCCACGACGAACTGTCCAGCACCATCAACTATGCCGACCTTTTTACCATCATCCGCCACGAGATGGCCACACCCTCCCGTCTGCTCGAACACGTGGCCGGACGCATCGCACAATCCATCCTCCGCCAGTGTCCGACGGCACAATCCGTCCGCATCAAGATTCTGAAAGAGAATCCGCCGATGGGGGCCGACTGCCAGGGAGCAGGAGTGGAACTGACCATGACCAAACCATAAACACCCATAAACACAAAAATCATTCTTAACCAAAACATACTAAAACCAACATGAACAATCTTACAACCAACAAGATGACCAACTACCGTTGGGTCATCTGCGCGATGCTCTTCCTCGCCACCACGGTCAACTACATGGACCGCCAAGTGCTCTCACTCACATGGAAAGACTTCATCGCCCTCGACTTCCACTGGAGCGACGCCGACTACGGTTTCATCACCGCCGCCTTCTCCATCTTCTATGCCTTCATCTCCCTCTTCGCTGGCAAGTTCATCGACTGGATGGGCACGAAGAAAGGCTACATCTGGGCCATCATCATCTGGAGCATCGGTGCCTGCCTGCATGCCGGATGCGGCATCCTCACCATGTCGCTCACCGACCTGCCCGACGAAGAAGCCCTGCGCGCCGTCAAGGCCGGCACCGACCTGGCACTGACCATCTCCACCATCAGTGTGTGGCTCTTCCTCTCCTGCCGCATCGTGCTGGCCACAGGCGAGGCAGGCAACTTCCCTGCCGCCATCAAGGTGACCGCCGAGTACTTTCCCAAGAAAGACCGTGCCCTCGCCACCTCCATCTTCAACGCCGGAGCCTCCGTGGGTGCCCTCGCCGCACCGCTCACCATCCCCGTGCTGGCCGAGCAGATGGGCTGGGAAATGGCCTTCATCATCATTGGTGGAGTCGGCTTCATCTGGGCAGTGCTCTGGGCTGTACTCTACAACAAGCCAGCCGAGAGCAGCCGAGTGAACGCTGCCGAGTTAGCCTACATCCAGCAAGATGCCAACGCACCAGCCGACGAGGCAAAGGCTGCTGCCAACCCCAACCGCGAACAGGCCAACGACAACCTGCAGATTTCCTTCCTCAAGTGCTTCACCTATCGCCAGACATGGGCCTTCATCGTGGGCAAACTCCTCACCGACGGCGTGTGGTGGTTCTTCCTCTTCTGGGCACCCGCCTACTTCTCCGAACTGGGCTACAAGTCGTCCGACCCCATGGGACAGGCCCTCATCTTCGTGCTCTACCTCATCGTCACCATAGTCAGCATCGGCGGCGGCTATCTGCCCAAATACTTCGTGGAGAAAAAAGGCATGGAACCATACGCTGGCCGCATGCTCGCCATGCTCATCTTCGCCTTCTTCCCCATCTTCGCCATGTTTGCCCAGCCCCTGGCCGACACCTCCGTATGGTGGCCCTGCATCATCATCGGTCTGGCTGGAGCAGGTCATCAGTCATGGTCGGCCAACCTCTACTCCACCATCGGCGACATGTTCCCCAAGTCGGCCATAGCCTCCATCACCGGCATCGGCACCATGTTCGGCGGTCTCTGTTCCTTCGCCATCAACTGGGGCAGCGGTCTCCTCTTCACCCATGCCGAGCAGCAAGGCGAAGCCTTCCAGTTCTTCGGTGTGACAGGCAAACCCGCCGGCTACATGATAGTCTTCTGCTACTGCGCCGTGGCCTACCTCATCGCCTGGGCACTCATGAAGGTGCTTGTGCCCAAGTACAAGCCCATCACGAAGTAACACACCGACTCTTCCCAACCCGATTTGCGAGAGTTGAACAAACAACAGAAGGGAGCCTCCACAGCCATGCGAGGCTCTCTTCTTTTTTTGCACTTTGCTATTGCCATAAGCCTCTCAACCGATGTCGGGGACATCGGTTGACCGACATCGGGGACATCGGTTGACCGACGTCGGGGACGTCGGTTTAGAGGCTGCGGAAGGGTCTGTTTGGAGGCTGTGGAAGAATCTCTTTGGAGGCTACGACACTAAGGCTGTCGCGAGACTGTATAAAACACCATGAAAAAAGTGGGGAAAAATGCCGTATGAAAAATAATTACGACTATCCGCAAACGTACCACCAACTGCTCATTTTAACACGAATTACACGAATATTCTCAAACTATGCAACCAGAAAACATTACACAAAGCACCTTCGGTGCGACTAAACACACAAAACCATCCGGATGGTTCGTGCAATTGGTCGCCGCTTGCGGCTTTGTGTTCTCTTTTTCCGCATGGCTTGGTGAAATTTCGTGTCATTCGTGTTGAAATGAACGCATGTCTGAAATAAGCAGTTGGTGGTACGTTTGCGGATAATCATTAAAATAATTATTGTTTTTCGATAAATTTTTTTTGTTTTTATTTGGTTGTTATTGAAAGATGTTTTACCTTTGCACCGAAAATAATTACTGAATAACGATAAAAGAATCAAACAAAACAATAAATTTACTACTTAAACTTTTTACAATTATGGCAACAAGTAACAATTCGGAGTTTGAATTTAGGGGAGGTTCGATGAATGGCTTCCTGATGTGTGCAATCGACATCGTGCTCTATGTGGCCACGGTGTACAGCCTTGTGCAGGGCATCATTGCGGCTGACACGGGAAAGCCGTGTGCCGTCTGGTTTATCGGGAGTTTGCTGCTTTTCATCACTGCCATCATTTGCAGTTGCGGTTTCTCGATGCTGGAGCCTAACGAGGCGAAAGTGATGACATTCTTCGGCAAGTATGTGGGCACCTTCCGCAAGACGGGCTTCTATTGGCTGAATCCGTTTATGACTGTAAAGAATGTGAGTCTGAGAGCCAGAAACCTGAATGCCGACCCCATTAAGGTGAACGACAAGACGGGCAACCCCGTGATGATTGGCCTCGTGCTGGTGTGGCGGTTGAAGGACACTTACAAGGCCATTTTCGACATCGACACGGAGGTGAATGCTGCGGCTGGCACAGGCAGCAGCGCGACAGCCAGAATGAACCGCTTTGAGAACTTCGTGAGGGTGCAGAGCGACTCGGCCTTGCGCGAGGTGGCGGGCATGTATGCCTACGACGATGAGGACAGCAAGGGAAACGATGTGACGCTTCGTGGCGGAAGTGCAGAAATCAACGAGGTGTTGACAACCAAACTGAACGAGCGTCTGGCAATGGCTGGTCTTGAAGTGTTGGAGGCTCGCATCAACTATTTGGCGTATGCTCCTGAGATTGCAGCCGTTATGCTCCGACGTCAACAGGCTGCCGCCATCATCACTGCAAGGGAAAAGATTGTGGATGGTGCGGTGTCGATGGTGAAGATGGCTCTGGACAAACTGAAAGGCGAGAACATCGTGACTCTGGACGACAGCCAGAAGGCTTCGATGGTGAGCAACCTGCTGGTGGTGCTCTGTGCCGAAGAACCAGCACAACCGGTCGTTAATTCTGGAACAAACTAATAGTTGGGAAAAAATGAAAAAGAAATTTAACTTGTATTGCGGACTGCTGATTGCTGCCATCGTATTTGGCATCGGCGTGAACATGTTTGAGACAGGCTACCGCATGTTTCAAGGTGGAAAGGCTGGAATCGAACAGGCGAAGAAGGAAAGGGGAATGGGGATCAAGAGAGACCCGTTTGAGAATTTCCGACGAATCAACAGGATGACTCCTGTGGAAATGATGCCTAAAGAGGATTATCTGATGGAACTGAATGCGGGAGACAGCATCCTCAACCTGAAGACGGGAGAGAATATGCCGATGCTGACCGTGCAGGGCATCGTGTTGCCCAAGGACGGCAGCAACAGAATGCTCATGATGCAAGGCATCGGCCATTTGAGTTTTTTCTGCATCATCGTGTTCCTGGTGGCGTTCATCAAACTGGTCATCTCTGTGAACAAGGGACGCATCTTCGAGAAGAGCATGGAGACGCAACTGGCTTGGGGCGGCTGGGCTGTGCTGGCCATGTATCTGCTGGGATGGGTAGGCACACTCTACCAATACCTGCTCAACGTACAGGAGTTTGAGTTCGAGAAATACCGTCTGGAGATTGTGCAAATGCCCGACATCGCCCTGCTCTACTCTGGTCTCGGCATGCTGCTGATGGGACAGATTTTCAAGATTGGTCGTCAGATGAAGGAGGAGCAGGAGTTGACGATTTGAGAATTGAAAATGGAGAATTGAGATATGATTATAGTGAATCTTGACGTGATGATGGCACGACGGAAGATGTCGTCGAGTGAACTGGCCGAACGCATCGGCATCACTCAGGCGAACCTGTCGGTGCTGAAGACTGGCAAGGCCAAGGCGGTGCGCTTCTCCACTCTGGAGGCCATCTGCAAGGCATTGGACTGCCAGCCGGGAGACATACTGGAGTTTAAGGAAATAGATAATTAATAATTGATAACAATGAAAAAGATTCTTTATCCTATTTTGGCGGTGATTGTGTTCGTGTTTGCACAGTCGGCTGCAGGAGTCGGCATCATTGCCTTCGAACTGATTAAAAATCCTGAGTTACTCAAAAAGTTGCGGTCGGGCAGCGACCCCAATGCACTGATGAACAGTCTGATGGGAGGCGACTCGCTGTCATGGGCCATCATCATCAGCGGCATCGTCACCATCGGCATCATCGCCCTGCTGAAGATGGTGGACTGGAAGCGCGTGATGGACTTCAAGATGGTAGATTGGAAATGGGGCGTGGTGAGCATCATTGCTTGTGTGTTCGGCATCTTCGCCACCAACACTCTGGAGGAAATCATAGATTTGCCCAACCTGATGGAGGAGGAGTTCACCAACATGTCCAACTCGCTCATGGGTGCCTTGAGCATCGGACTGATTGGCCCTGTCATCGAAGAATTCATCTTCCGCGAGGGCGTGGAGGGCTACATGCTGAGAAACGGGGTGAACAAGTGGGTAGCCATCTCGGCCAGCGCGCTGGTGTTTGGCATCATCCATCTGAACCCCGCACAGGTGCCTTTTGCGGCAGCGATGGGATTTCTCTTGGGCATCATATACTACAAGACAGGAAACATCGTTATTACAAGTATCCTGCACATCGTGAACAACAGTGTGGCGGTGTGGCAAATGTACACGTTGGGTGAAGCAGCCAAGGATTACAGCATGGTGGAAGAGTTGGGTGGATTGACCGTGGCCATACCTGTGATTGTGGTCGGCATCGCTGTGTGCGTGTTCCTCATGGTGAAGTTTTGGAAGAAGTACCCCGTGGAGGAGGTGTGGAATCTCTTTACTCCAGCAACAAATGAATCTAACTTATAAAAACTCAAGACAATGAAACAATTCTTCAAGTATGTGTGCGCCACCGTGGTGGGCATCTTTGTGGTGGTTGCCATCCTCAGCATCCTGTCTGTCCTCAGTCTGGTGGGCATGGCATCGATGGGCAACAGCCTGACGAGTGTGAAAGACAACAGTGTGCTGGTGGTGCAGTTGCAAGGCACCATCAACGAACGCAGCGAGGACAATCCCTTTGCCGACCTGATGGGCAGCACGGCCCTAAAGCAGCAGGGACTGGACGACATTCTCGCTGCCATCGAGCATGCCAGGACAGAACCGAAAGTGAAGGGCATCTATCTGGAGGCCGGCACATTCACGGGCACCATGCCTGCCTCGCTGCAAGCCATCCGCAAGGCTCTGGTCGATTTCAAGAAGGAAGGCAAGTTCATCGTGGCATACGGCGATGCCTACACACAGGGAGCCTACTATCTGTGTTCTGTTGCCGACACCGTGGTGGTCAATCCGCAGGGCATGATAGACTGGAGCGGCCTGAGCAGCACGGTCACCTACTACAAAGACCTGCTGGAGAAGGTGGGCGTGGAGATGCAGGTGGTGAAGGTGGGCACCTACAAGAGTGCCGTCGAGCCGTTCTTGCTCTCCGAGATGAGTGATGCCAACCGCGAGCAGATTGAAACTTACGACAACGAGATATGGGGCGAAATGACCAAAGCCGTGGGCAAGAGCCGTGGCATCAGCGTGGAGAAGTTGAACGAACTGGCCGACTCAATGATGCTTTTCAAGAGTGCCGACCTCTACAAGAAAGAGAAGTTGGTCGATAAGATTGCCTATAGCGACGAAGTACCTCAGACCATCGCCGCCATGATGAAGGTGGATAGTCCCGAAGACTACAACACCCTCACGGTGAAGGACTTGGCAGGCATTGCCAGCAGCGAGCCTAAAGGCACGAGTGGCAATGTGGTGGCAGTCTATTACGCCGTGGGCAGCATCGTGGAGGAATCGGCCTCCGACTTCAACACCGAGCCGCAGATTGTGGGCAAGAAAGTGATTAAGGACTTGGAGAAACTGGCCAACGATGACGATGTGAAAGCCGTTGTGCTGCGCGTCAACTCTGGCGGCGGTTCGGCCTATGCCAGCGAGCAAATCTGGCATCAGGTCATGAACATCAAAGCCAAGAAGCCCATTGTGGTGAGCATGGGCGACATGGCCGCTTCGGGTGGCTACTACATCAGTTGTGCGGCCAACTACATCTATGCCGAACCCACCACCATCACTGGCTCCATCGGCATCTTCGGCATGTTCCCCAACGCGGGCCAACTGCTGAACGACAAACTGGGCATACACTTCAGCACCGTGAAGACCAACCAGTACTCTGACTTCGGCAGCATCGACCGCCCCTTCACCGAGCAGGAGCGCGCCCTCGCCCAACGCTACATCAATCAGGGCTACGAACTCTTCACCCAGCGATGTGCCGATGGCCGCAAGAAGAAGCAAGACAACATCAAGCAGATTGGCGAAGGGCGCGTGTGGACTGGTCTGCATGCCAAGCAGATAGGTCTGGTCGATGAACTCGGCGGACTCAACGAAGCCATTGCTAAAGCCAAGCAACTGGCCAAGGTGGACGAAGCCACCGTCATCAACTACCCTGCCAAGAGCAACCTCTTCGACCAACTCTTGGAGGAGGCCCAAGGTACCAGTTATGCCGACAAGCAACTGAAGCAGACCCTCGGCGAATACTACCCCACCTTCATGCAGATGAAGAACGTAGGACAGAAAACTGGCATCCAAGCCTCACTCCCCTACTACCTGATGTTCAAACTGTAACCATCGACAGCGGTCAAAACCGAGCCTCCCTGCCTCGCTGCTCCGTTTTTCCCCAGAAAGCCTTTATCTACGTGCTTTCTTGCGTTAATCTTCTGAAATCCGTTGCTTGTTACGACCTTTTTTTCGTACCTTTGCAGCGATTTTCTAAACAAGAAGCAACAGCATGATGGAATTGGTTTTTCTGGTTATCGGAGCGGCGGCAGGTGTCGCTGTGGGTTGGTTGTGGGCTATCAGCAAGCGGAAGGAGGCGGAGGCAAGCCTTCTGCTGGCGAAGCAGCAACAGGAGCAGGAGGGGGAGATGAGGCAAAAGGCTGAAGAGGCTACGGAACGGCTGAGGATGGAGTTGGAGAGTGTGCAGACACTGCTGCAAGAGGCACGTCTGGGACAGGAGCGAGCCACCACACAGTTGAAGGCAGAGCAGGAGCGGTCGGCCGAGCAGCAGCGGACACTGAGGGAGCAGTTTGCCGAGCAACTGAAGACAGTGCAGGAGCAGTTTCAGAACCTGGCCGCGAAGGTGTTGGACCAGCAGGCTGACAAACTGAAGATGCAGAATGCAGAGTCGATGCAGATGCTGACAAACCCGCTGCGGCTACACATTGAGGAGTTGCAGAAGGCTATCCACAACACGAATGCGGAGACAGCGAAGCAGACGGCCTCGCTCTCCGAGCAGTTGAGGTCGATGGCCGAGCAGACCACAAAGATAAACGAGACGGCCACCCATCTGACGAACGTGATGAGGGGCGGCAACAAGATTCAGGGCAACTGGGGCGAGATGACGCTGAGGAACCTGCTGGAGAGTCAGGGACTGGTGCTGGGGCGCGACTTCGACCTGCAAAACACACTGACCGACGAGCATGGAAACCCCGTGCTGAACGAGGACAGCGGAGCAAAGATGGTGCCTGATGCCATCTTGCACTATCCGAACAACGAGGATGTCATCATCGACGCGAAGATGTCGATTGACGCCTACGCCAAGTATGTGGAAACGGACGATGAAGGGCAAAGGAAGGTGCTGGCGCGAGAAGTGGTGAGGAGCGTGAGAGAACAGTTCAAGAGACTCTCGGCCAAAGACTATAGCCGCTATGTGAAAGCACCCCGCACGACCGTGGATTTCGTCATCATGTACATCCCCTACGAAGGCGCGCTGCAACTCGCCCTGCAGACAGAACCCGGGCTCTGGAATGAGGCGTTCGGCAAAAAAATCTTCATCACAGGGCAGCAGAACCTGATGGCCATCTTGACCATGATTCATGCGGCCTGGCGGCAGTATCTGCAGAACGAAAACGAAAAGCAGGTGTTTGTGATGGCCGAGGAGTTGCTGAAACGTGTGGGTGCGTTCATCAAGGAGTTCGACACGCTGAAGGAGCATCTGCGCCGAGCCACCGACGACTGTGCCGCGCTGGAATCGCGCTACAACGGACGCATGGGCATCGTGCAGAAGGCGAACCAGTTGAAGAAATTGGGTGTGAAAGAGAATGTGAAATACCCGATTCCAGCAGACGAGGATAACCTGCTGGAGACAACAGAGGATACGAGTAGTCAAGATAATCAATAAAAAGAAGGATAACAAGAAAGCATGGAAGAAGCAACAACGGGCACAGCGGGTGCCAGCAATAGCATCGGCACGGGACAGGACATCGTGTCGGAACTGAGCAATTTGGATTTCAGCAAGATAGCCATGAGCGACGTCATCGGATATCTGGTGCAGTTTGGCAAGAACGTCATTTTGGCCATCATCGTCTATTTTGTGGGACGGTTCATCATCAAGTATGCGGTGAAAGCCCTGCGAGCCGTCACCCAGCGGCGCAAGGTGGAAGCCTCGCTCACCTCGTTCCTCATCAGCCTCGTGTCCATTTCGCTCAATCTGCTCCTCGCCATCATCATCATCGGCATCCTCGGCATCGACACCAGTTCGTTTCTGGCAGTGTTTGCCTCGGCAGGCATCGCCGTAGGCATGGCCTTGAGCGGCACCTTGCAGAACTTCGCGGGCGGAGTACTCATCCTGCTGCTGAAGCCCTACAAAGTTGGCGACTTCATCGAAGCACAGGGCTTTGCCGGCACCGTGAGGGAGATTCAGATATTCAGCACCATACTGACCACCCCCGACAACCAGACCATCATCATCCCCAACGGACCGCTGGCCACAGGCAGTCTGAAGAACTCAACCAAGGCCCCCGACCGCCGCGTCGATATTGACGTGGAAGTGGCCTACGGCACCAACCCCGATGATGTGAGGCATGTGCTGGAAGCCATCATCCAGGCCGACGAGCGCATCTTGAAGACCCCCGCCGACCGCGCCCCCTTCCTGCCCATGACCACGATGAGCGCGAGCAGCATCGTGTTCCAGATGCGCATATGGGCCAAAGCGGCCGACTACTGGCCCGTGAAATTTGAAACGACCGAGAAAGTGTATCGCGAACTGGGCAAGGCAGGCATCGAAATACCGTTCCAGCAGATAGACGTACACATGAAATAATGACTCTAAAGGCTACTTTTATGATTAAATATGTGATTTTTGACCTTGGCGGTGTGCTGCTCGACATTGACCTTCAGCATTGTATGCGCCAGGTAGAAGCACTGGGCATTGACCTGAAGGCATTGGAGGCTGAGAGTGGCCCGACTCCTGCCGGTGTGAAAGGTGCGGTATTGGGCCAAGGCATGGTGGCCAATGGTGTGATGCACCTCTATCAGGTGGGCGGCATCTCGACGGAGGAGTTTCTGGAGGGTGTGAGAAAACACTGCCGACCTGGCACCACCCACGAGGAGGTGCTTGCGGCTTGGAACACCTGCTGCATCGACATTCCGCAGTACCGTCTGGACAAAGTGTTGGAACTGAGGCAGCGAGGATACCACACCTACATGCTCTCCAACACGAACGACGCCCATTGGCAGGACATCAAAGCACGATGCTTTGGCGGACAGGCCAACGTCGATAAGTACTTCGACCAAGTATTTCTCTCGCAGGAAATGCACATGGCAAAGCCGAACAATGACATCTTTTTGGAGGTGCTGAAAGAGATTGATGCAAAGGCTGAAGAGTGCCTCTTCATCGATGACTCGACCGCCAACGTGGAAGCAGCCTCGGTACTGGGCTTCCACACGATGAAGGCCGAGGTGTCGAAGACCCAAAACGGAAAGGTCGTCGCCCCACCCTCCCGGGATTGGACAACGACCATCAATCAGATACTTGACTAAGTTTTTTCTCAGAACTTCACGGTGACTTTCCTTCCTTGGTAGGTTACCGTTTTTTTTGTGCCATCAGGCAGAACGACATGGAAGGTGCGCTCGTTCAGCATCCCGTCGAAAGAACCTTGACGGCCACCAAGGGTGAGGGTGCGCTTCGTGTCGTTCCATGTCATCAAGATGGTGGAGTAACGACCCTGCTCATAGTGGTAATTGACGCCTTCATCCTCATAGAGAGTGAAGGCAGCATCGCCACCCGGATAGACACGAAGCGTCATCTCTCCGTCCACCTGCTGAGCGGTGGATTGGCGGTCGGCTCCGAGGGGAAGGATGCTGCCAGCCTTGACAAAAACAGGAATGGAGGCACGAGTGACGGGGACATCGACAGAGAGGCCACCTGCATAGTGAGTGCCAGTGGCATAGTCGAACCAACCGCCTTGATTCTTGGGCAGATAGGTCTTCCACTTTGTGGCTTGAGCCTCGGTGACAGGACTGATGAGCAGGGCGCGACCAAACATATACTCATTCTGTTGAGCCAATGCCTCAGCATCATCGGCAAAGTCGAAGATGAGCGGACGCATGAGGGTACTGCCCTTCATGGACACTTCGGCGGCATGGGAGTAGATGTAGGGCAGAAGGCGGTAACGCTCACGGATGCACTGAGTGATGATGTCTTGAACCTCCTGGCCATAACGCCAAGGCTCGGTGTCGCTCATGTAGCCATGCACACGCATCAATGGCAGATAGACACTGCACTCTATCCAACGGAGCATCCGCTCGATATAGGCAGGGTCGGTGTACTGATTGCCAGGACGGAAGAAGCCGCCAGCATCGTAGGTCCACCAAGGGAGTCCTGCCGCCTGCATGCCAAGCCCTGAAGAGATTTGGATGCGGAGCGTCTCGAAGTCATTGCCCACATCGCCGCTCCACATGGCTGCACCATAGCGCTGAATGCCCGGGAAGCCACAACGGGTGAGTATCATGGCACGGTGTTCGGGTGCATCGTGGCGAGAACCTTCAAAGACGGTCTTGTTGACCAACAGGGGATAGACATTGCGGAACTGTTCTCCAGCGTACTTGCCGCCCCACACTCTCCTGCCTTTCAGGTCGTCGTTCTCTGGCTCTGTGGCATCTTGCCACCAAGCATCGATGCCATAGGGCTGCAGCAATTTTTCGGAGAAGTTCTTCCAGTAGGCAGCGGCGGCATCGGGGTTGAAGAAGTCAATCCAGTCGGTACCGGGAATGTAGTAGCCTCGTTCCTGCATCGCCTGTCCCACCTCCGAACGCTTGTCTATCTTGGACCACACAGAGAGCATGAGCCGCACGTCCATCTGGTGCAGGTCCTCGACGAGTTGGCGAGGGTCGGGATAGTGGTCTTCGTCGAACTTCATGGCATTCCAGCCATACTTGCCCCACCACTGCCAGTCTTGCACGATGAGGTCGAGGGGTATCTGTTCGGAGCGGAAACGCTGGGCTGTCTTCACGATTTCGTCGGAGGAGTGGAACCGCTCGCGGCAATGGATATAGCCAAGTGCCCACTTGGGCATCATGGGTGCAGGACCTGTCACCTGGCGATAAGCACTGATGACTTCATCGGCAGAACCGACGAACACGGTGTAATCGACAGCATGAGCCACGGGCGAGCGCAACACAGTCTGGTCGGCCACTGGCTGGTAGTAGAGGACGGGCTTGTCGCCACGCTCCAGTTCAGCCTCGACGGTATGAGTGCCGGCAGTGAGACGGCTGAGGATGGACACCGTGGGGGGAAGCCACACGTTGCGATGGTCGATGAGGGTTTGGCCATCGATGCAGAGATTGTGGCGACGTGCCATCGTTTGCCCCACATCGAGCAAAAGCGAGTAGGTGCCATCGGCAGGAACGGTGAAGGTGCCTTTGAAGAGGTTGCGCACACGCACCTCGTTCTTGCCGCCAGTGGTGGAGGTGACGTTCACCACTTCCTGCACTCCCTCCCCTTCCTGCTTGGTGAGTGCCACATGCTGGTCGGCCGGGTTGAACTCGGTCATGCCGTAGTTGTTCCACAGCACCCCATAGCCCTTGTTCGACAAGAACATGGGAATGGCTATTTGTGTGTTCACCTGTGTGAGGCGGCGAGAGAGACCGCGCACATCGGTGTAGCCATCCTGGAACTGCCCCAGTCCGAAGAGGCGTTCATCGGCTGGAGAGTTCATCTTCAGTGTGGCCACGTAGGTGGGTTCGCCTGAGAGCGTGGAGGACTGCAGCGTGTGTTCGGTAGCACGGAAAACTTCCTTGCCCGATTTGTCGGCGATGCAGACGGTCTGACGGTCGGCATCCACACGGACCACCACGCCTGCCGATGAGGTCAGTGTGGTCAAATGTCCCTGCACCTTCCTCTTCAGCGGCACAGAGGCATCGGTCACATAAATCCACTCAGGCAACTCGCTCATGGCCTGTTCCTCATACTGAATACGGAAGGCCGTGGGAGTGAGTGCAGTAACGGTCAACTTTCCCTTTCCGAAGGGAAGGCTCTCTGCACTGGCCATCAGGCAGAGCAGAAGCGTCGTCAACAAACAAAGTTTTCTTTTCATCATGATATATCTATTTTCTATTTTTCACTAAGAATCATCACACAACCTCCTCGTGGTTTCAGGTCAACACTCTGCGGAAAGACGGAGGTTTCATACACGTTCCAAGGAGCGACTGAACGTCCACTATCGGCATATACCCTGACACGCTTGGCCTTGCTCTTGAGGCGTGACCAGTCAATGCTCACAGTTTTGTCGGCATCAGTTCCGTTAATCATGGCCACATACCAAGTGTTGCCCTTGCGGCGGGCCATCACCACATACTCGCCGATGGAACCGCCCAAGAGTTTGGTGTCGTCCCACACATTGGGCAGATGAGAGAGAAAGTCTTGTACGCTCTGAGGCTGAGCAAGGAAACTCTCCGGACGGTCGGCCAAATGCTGCAAGCCCGACTCGAACAGCACGGTGAGTGCCAGTTCGTGGGCATGGGTGGTGATGTGCGGATGCTGTGAGTCGGAGAAAGCACATGGAGTGTAGTCCATCGGGCCAATGACATTGCGGGTGAAAGGCAAGGTAGCGTTGTGAGCCGCAGCCTGCCCAGTGAAACTTGCCACATTATTATACCATTCAGCCCCATAGACACCCTCTGTGGAAAGAAGGTTGGGATAGGTGCGCTGCCAGCCACGAGGGACTGTAGCCCCATGAAAATTGACCAAAAGATGGTGTTTGGCTGCTGACTCCAAAAGGTCGAGACAATAATCCATGTTCATCTGGTTGTCGCCAGAGAAGAAGTCAATCTTCACACCAGCCACGCCGATGCTTTCGCACCACGCAAACTCTTTCTCACGGTCTTCTGGCTTGTTCAATCGAAACTTCGGTCCTGGTGCTCCATTCACCCATCCCACAGAGGAGTTATACCAAATCATCGGCTTCACACCACATGCTTTGGCATAGTTGACGGCATCCACCACGGTCTTTCCATCCTTGAACTCGTCCCACTCGGCATCAATCAGCACGTAAGGCAACCGAAGAGTGGCCGCCATATCCACATATTTCTTGATGATATTGAAGTCGTTGGAACCATGATTATAAGCCCAATACACCCACGATACTACGCCGGGATATATCCACGATGTGTCAGCCAACCGATTGGGTTCAGACACATCGGTGACCAACGTAGATTCGACTACATCGGCCAAGGAACCAATGATGACCACGCGCCAAGGTGTGTGCCACTCGCCAGAAAGCGACACCTCGTTCCTGTCGGGACAAACCTGATAGTCGGTCGATTGTCCTTCATTCTTCAAGGATGACGCACTCTGCCTACGCTCAATGTTCGCTTCGGTGATTAAGGCATACACATCATCTGCTGGCTGGATGAGTGCTGGATACGCCCAATGCCGATTCTTCCCCTCGCCTGTTGTCGTGAGGGGGAAGAAGCCTTCGTAGGCATCGGTCCAGCGCATCATCCAGCGGCGAGTGCCTTCAGGAATGCGATAGGTGGTCAGTTCGTCCTTCAACGTCTCCTCGTGGAGGCCGGAGAGTTCGTAGCGGAAGGCGATGCCATCGTCGTAGAGCCGCATGACCAGACGCACGGGAGTGTATTCATTCATATACAGATAGTTCAGCACATACTCGTTGGCACGATTGAAGCAGTGCTGACGCTTGCCTGAAAGCATCTCATAGTTAGCCTTCATTCGTTTGGCTTTCAACATTTTCGGAGTCACATTCGTAAAAGCGAAACTTTTGGCCGAAGTGGTCACACCTACCGAAGCAAGTGTGACAACCTGCTGGTCTTTATACTTCACCTGATACTGCCCATCTACAAACTCAACAGAGATAAGTTTGTTGGGCGACACCATCTTTTGAGCCGCCACATGCCCCAACGTACTGATGAATACTACAATGAGAATGATTTTTTTATACATATATATATATTTTTTTATTTCTCAGGAAAGATTACTCGATAACGACCACTCAAGTGCATGAAAGCAAACAAACGCAATAGCCCATCGTAGTAGGCATCGAAATAGCCATCTTCGAAAGGCACATGCTGAGCATTCCACAAAGCATCGACAAACTCCTTGCTCTTAGGATGGCTGCACATCATGGAGGCAGCAGCAGTAGTGGCCACAAGTCCGATGGAGTGGCGAAGTTTGCGGAAGCCTCCAGCCCCAAGAATTTCCCCTTCTTCGGGCAGCGTCCCGTCCGTTCTGTACTGATCCATAAAGTCATTCACTCCTTGCGAATAGAAGAAGTTCTGAATCGTCTCGCCATACTGCTGTTGCCACTCGCGGTCGGCACAACTCCATTCATAGTCGAGTGCGATGTTCATCGGCACACGCCATGAGTCGTAGCGAAAATTATTGCCCCCATTTCGGCGGCCACCCCAGCCTTGCATCTCGCTCCCATCATATTGGCAGAGGTCAGGATTGAGTCCTGTCTGTGGGTTGATGGCTCTGTGGAGAAAGGCACGAGACTTGGCCGCACACCCCATCCAATAGTCAGCACGGCCATCATCGGCCCACTTTGCCCAGACTTCATAAAAGGCAGGGATGTGATAGGAAGGGTCGGTAAAACCCTGTCCGAAACCATCAGGTGTGAAGGTGATGAGTTGCGTTTCGGGGTCAATCAGAAATATCTTCTGCTTTTCATTCTTCACCTCCGTTTGGGTTTGCCCGAATCGGCGGGGAGCCGGCATATCCACCTCGCGAGGCATCGTGCAGTTGAGTATGTGCTGGGCTTCGGCCTTGTAGTTGATGCCCGTATCGTTGCCCCAACGGTTGGAGGCAAAGAGGAGTGCCGTGATGAAGTAGAGTTCGCCATCCGAAGCGGCCCCCTCGGCATTCCTTGTCCCGTCGGTCTTGCAACTCCAAGCGAAATACCCCTCGCGAGGGCCTTCCTGATGCTGCATATATTTCTTGCTCCAACGCCACAGACGGTCGAAGATGTCTTTCTTGTCCATCTGCACGGCTATCATCATGCCGTAGGACATTCCCTCGGTGCGCGCATCGTGGTTCTTGATGTCCGAGACATACCCCATCGAGTCGCCCACTTCAAAATAGACTTTGTTGGGACCATAGAAAACTTCGTTGAAGACGCTCTGCAACTTGGTCTCCACGTCCCGTTCGGAGTAGCCCATCTCCACAAAGAGGTTGCGATAGGCTTGCGTCTCAAAAGCACCTTTTGTCCAAGGACTGAAGGTTTGTGCCTGCAAGCATGGCATCATGCTCAGGCACAAACACAAAAAGAGAATCTTTTTTATCATCATGGTGTGTCAAGTGGTCATTAGTTTGTCACGATTACGCTCAGCGCTGGAACTGCCAGCAGTCGAAGTTGAAAGTTCCGTTCAAGCCCTCGAAGTGCAGATAGAGGTCGTGCACACCCTTCACGTTCTCCACTTTCGTGCTGACTGCGGCAAACTTCTCGTCGGCACCCGTGGCCTTCACTGCCACCCGTCCGATTTCCTTTCCTTCGATGCCATCAATGCGCAGGACGATGTGTCCGCTTCCCTTCGCCGAGGCCACGCTGGCCAAAAACTTCTTGGCTCCGTCGCTGCCGAAATCCACCCCACGCACTCTAATGTACTCACCCTCGTCGATGTCGGTCACATACTGGTTCACACGGCCTGTGGAGTAAGGCATATCCTTCACCACTCCCGTGTTGGGGATGCCCATCTTGCAAGTTTTCAGGCCATAGCCCCATGCCATCGTCTCGGCTTCCACACGCTGATAGGGATTGAGGCTGTGAAGTTGCTTCATGGGTTCCTGGTCCAGCCAATAAGGCACTTCCTGAATGGTTCCGTCGGCATTGTAGGTGATTTCCGTGCCACTCACCGAACGGCGTTCGTGGTGCACCCAAGTGTCGATGTGCATGATGTCGTAGTTCTGGCCAAACACGTAACTCTTGCCTTTGTAGTCGCAGATGCCGGGATGGTTGCCACGGTCGCGGTCGGTGGGACGCATGATGTACCCCATTTCCTTCCACGGTCCTGTGGGATTGTCGCTCATGGCGTAGCCCAAAGCCTCTGGGCAGCAGGTGGAGGCGAATGCCATGTAGTAGTGACCATTCTTCTTATAGTTCCACGGCCCCTCCTGATAGTGCTGCACAGCCCACTTAGCCTTCTCATCCCATGGCACTCGGAGATTGATTTTGGAACCTTCTTCCTTCACGGGACGCATCACTCCATCGGCATGATTGAGCACGTGGATGTCGCCACTGGTCGAAATCATGTCCTCGTTCAGTTTCACGTAGTAGGTGTGTGGATTGCCCCAATACATATAAGCCTGTCCGTCGTCGTCGATGAACACAGTGGGGTCGATGTCGTCCCAATGCTCCTTCTGCCACACGAGCGGCTCGCCGAGCGGGTCTTTGAAGGGTCCATAGGGAGAATCTGCCACCAGCACCCCGATGCCATGTCCGTGCAGCGGTGCATAGAGGTAGAACTTGCCGTTGCGCTCCACTGTCTGGATGGCCCAGCCGCCATTCTCACGGCTGCGCCACTCAAAGTCGCGCAGAGAAGCCACCGCACCGTGGTCAGTCCAGTTCACCATGTCGGTCGTTGACCAGAGGAGCCAGTCGTACATGAAGAAGCCGGCCGAGTTCTTTTCGTTCTCGTCGGGAATGTCCTCGGGATGTGCATCGTGGCTGGTGTAGAGAAAGAGCGTGTCGCCCACCACCAGCGGCGATGGGTCGGCGGTGTATTTGGTGGTGAAGAGCGGCATGTTGCACTCCTCAATGCCACGGAACTTCCACCAATCGAAGTTGCAGATTTTCACACCTTTTCTGCCTCGGAACACAAAGTAGAGGTCGTGAACGCCCACCACTGGCGTGCGGAGGTCAACCACCTCTTCCTTCCACTTTTCCCAACCGCCTGTATGACCCACTTCGAGCCGGGCAATCACCTTGCCTTCAAGACTGTCGAGGCGCACCTCGATAGCACCGCCTCTGAGGGCACTTGCCACACTGGCCGTGAAAGTACGGGGAATTTTCTTGCCGAAGTTCACCGCCTGCAACTTGATGTAGTCGCCATCATGGGTCTCAGAAACATACACACCCGTCTCATCATTCCATTCACTCTTGATTCCCTTTGAGAAAGCCATCGTCTCGGCCTCCACACGCTCGTAGGGATTGAGTGTACCCACAGGCTCCACCCCTTTGTCGGTGGGCAGAATAGTCGGGAATGTGCCATCGGCATTGAACTTGAACTCCTCCACGGCCACACTGCGACCAAAGCCGCCACCACCAGGCAGTTTGCCCGTGTGATAGAAGAAGTAGTCGTGACCCTTGAAACGCTCATAGCCACAGTGGTTGGTGAACGAACCCGTGCCACCCTCTGGCATGATAGTTCCCTTATAGGTCCAAGGTCCCGTAGGTGTGGGAGCCTCGGAGTAAGCAATATGCTCAGGCACACCACCAGCGGCATAGAGGAGATAATAACTCTTCGCTCCCTTCTTGGCAGACTTTCCCGCCCCCTTGGGGGAGTTGGAGGGGGCTTTCATAATCCAAGGCCCTTCAGTGTAGGTGTCCTTATACTTCTTGCCCTTCTCACGCTTCGACATATCGGGCGCACCGAACCCCTCCTCGGTCATGTCCAACAAGGTCACCTCTCCGTCGAAACTCACCATGTCCTCGTTCAACTTGCCGCAATAGACACGCGGATTGCCCCAGTAGAGCCAAGCCTGACCGTCATCGTCGATGAACACCGTCGGGTCAATGTGGTCCCACGAGCCATTCTCGTAGAGGGGCTTGCCAATCGCATCGCGGAACGGGCCAGTGGGACTGTCTGCCACCGCCACACCAATCGCCATGCCATTCGACAGACGCGAATGAGCACAGACATACCAGTAGAACTTGCCGTTACGCTCAATGCACTGTGCAGCCCACGCACGGTCGTCCGCCCAACTGAAACTCTCCAGCGCCAACGGACTTCCGTGGTCAGTCCAGTTCACCATGTCGGCCGAACTATACACACGCCACTCCTGCATCCAGAAGAAATCAGCCCCATCCTCGTCATGCCCCGTATAGACATAGATGCGGTCGCCATGCACCATCGGAGCAGGGTCGCTCGTCTTCCATGTCTGCACAAACGGATTCTGTGCCATAGCCACCGAGGAAAACATGGCCATGCCCACCCCAAAATATCGAAATAATTTTTTCATCACTAATTGTTAATTATTAATTGTTAATTGCTAATTGTTAAAAATCATCTTATACAATGATGTCTCTTCTTTT
>DGSP01000051.1:0-376 GCA_002393555.1 Prevotellaceae bacterium UBA4359 | reverse complement strand
ATTATTGTCCAAGAAAACAATGCGGCCTGCCGCATCATATATACTCTACTGGTCATCTACTCATGTGCCGCAAACGGCTTTTTTTTCCTGAAACTAATTTGAATAATTAGAATAATTTAGGCCACTAATTTCTATAATTATAATTTGTGGATAAAATGAGCCTAATTATGCTAATTTGTTTCTTATAATCCATCGCCGAGGGCGATTCTCTTTCTTATGTGTTGCCGCAAGCGGCTTGTTTTTCCTTGAAACTAATTAGAATAATTGGAATAATTCAGTTCACTAATTTCTATAATTATAATTTGTGGATAAAATTATTCTAATTATGCTAATTTGTTTCTTATAATCCATCGCCGAGGGCGATTCTCTTTTAGGT
>DGSP01000067.1 GCA_002393555.1 Prevotellaceae bacterium UBA4359 | reverse complement strand
CCAACGCAATTCGGGGATGAACCAAAAGTATTCTCATAAAATTGTTTAACCATCAGCCCCTTCAAACTTTTATAGACATAAAAGGTAGCCCAATATATTATAGAACTACTGGTGGCAGATATTTCAAGGTTGTGACCAATTATCCAACAGGTTCAACAAAGGAGAAACCTTTGTCTTTTAAGCGAGAATTTGCAAACGCTATCGGTTGTGTCCTAAGTAGTTCTCTGTCATTTTGGTTTTATCAAATATATTCAAACAATCTCGATTGGAAGACCTATGAAATAGAGAATTTTACGATTCCGCAATTCAAAGTCGAGGATATACAATATTTAGATAAACTCTATTCTCGTTATTTGAAAGATATAGAGGAAAAAGCAAACATAAGAACCACATCAGGTACTTCTTCATATAATATGGATTCTTTCAAAGAATACAAAATAGTTCGTTCGAAATCCATTATTGATGAGATAGATGATTATATCTGTCCGTTGTATGGACTTACCCAAGAAGAGACGGAATTCATAAAGAACTATGAGTTGGAATTCAGATTGGCTGGAGAATAAAAAGACGGATCAGGGGACGGTTCTTTGATCCGACAGTTTCTACAGCAACATATAGGGGTGAAGATAGAAAATCTATTAACCATTCTTGGACTTGCACAATTTGGAATGTTTTAATCCTTTAAGTAGCCTATGGGGATGACATATACTTCTTCTTGCCCGATGGGCGGGTGGGGGAGCGCTCAGGGTGTTTCAGAGGGTGAAAAGGGGGTGTTTTTTAGGTATGACACCCCACCTTTTTTCTTCTGATTGACAGCCATTTATCTTATCAGAGGGGGGGAAGGGGGTGTTTTTCTTCATAAACTATCTGATTTTTCATTTTCTCAAAAACTTTTTTTTTTACACCCCTTTCACCCCCTTTACCCCCTGATTGCTTCGTTATGCAATGTATATCAGTGCCTTACACTCTATTTTGAGAGATGTGAAAACACCCCCTTTTCACCCCCTTTTCACCCCCCCCCTTCGTCATGGCTTCAAGGCGGGTCGGGAAACCACCTGATGGTTCTTCATGCAACCCATATCACCCCCAAGTTCTTCCGCCGTCCCTCAAACCGCAGGGGAGGCAGCGTGAGGCTTCTCCCTTCTTTCGTCTTACCTTTGCGGGGGAAAGGCGGTGCCTCGTGTTGTGGAGCGTCGCTGGGTGTGTGAGCTTTACATCGTAAGGCTCGTGAGGGTAGCGTCGTAAGGCTCACGAGGGTAGCGACGAACGGATTGAATTGGGACGGTTCTTTGATCTGTTCCCCAAAGATGAGAATAGAGAAATGGTAATGGAAAAACCGCCAATTAAGAAGTCATGTTATTGGCAGACGAACTTTGTGACAAAAAAGTCCCGAGACACACGGGGATGATCTGTTCTCCAGTCTGAGTCCACAGTTTTCGAGCAAGAGATTTGGGAGGTTGTGTAAAAATAACTATATTTGCCCCAGGTTATAACTTTACAGTGAATTGGGACCATCACCTGTATTTGGGTGTTTTCCACTAGCCAAAGATGCTCTATACATAATGGTAAAAACAAAGCAAGCGGCACACCACAACGGGTATGCCGCTTGTTTTATATAGGAGAATGTTCTTAATTTGCGAGAGTGCTCTTTCTCATCAGAACTCGCTCCATGCCTTGATTTCAATATCATCGAGGCTTTTCGTGCAGAAGGCATTGATGAAGGCGGAAGCAAGGCGGGAGTTGGTGATGAGAGGAATGTTGAGGTCGATGGCTGCACGGCGAATCTTGTAGCCGTTGGTGAGTTCGCCCACCGAGAGATTCTTAGGCACGTTGACCACCATGTCGATGTCGTGGCTGTGGAGCAGGTCGAGCGCCTGTGGCTGCTGTCCTTCCTCGCTGGGCCAATGGACGAGGGTGTTGGCGATGCCGTTTTCTGCCAGATAGCGCGATGTACCGCCTGTGGCATAGAGTTGATAGCCATGTTCAATGAGTTGCTGGGCCGCACGGAGCATGTCAGCCTTTTGTTTGCCAGGGCCAGTGGAGAGCAGCACACCTTTCTTTGGAATGCGATGCCCCACGGAGAGCATAGCGCAGAGGAGGGCAGAGTCTGTGTCATCGCCGATGCAACCCACTTCTCCCGTCGATGCCATATCGACGCCAAGTACAGGGTCAGCCTTCTGCAGACGGTTGAAGGAGAACTGCGATGCCTTGATACCCACATAGTCGAGGTCGAAGAGGTTCTTTTCGGGACGCTCGAAGGGAAGGCCCAGCATAATCTTGGTGGCCAACTCGATGAGGTTGAGTTTCAACACCTTGCTGACGAAGGGGAATGAGCGTGAGGCTCGGAGGTTGCACTCGATGACACGCAGATGGTTCTGCTCGGCCAGGAACTGGATGTTGAACGGGCCAGAGATGTTCAGTTCTTTCGCTATTTTCTTCGACACCTTCTTGATTTGCCGAACCGTCTCGATGTAAATCTTCTGTGGCGGGAACTGGATGGTGGCATCGCCAGAGTGAACACCGGCAAACTCGATGTGCTCGCTGATGGCATAGGCTATGATTTCACCGTCTTTTGCCACGGCGTCCATCTCAATCTCCTTGTTGTGTTCGTGGAACTTGCTCACCACCACAGGGTGCTTCTTGCTGATGTTGGCAGCCAATTGGAGGAAACGTTCCAACTCTTCTTGGTTGGAGCAGACGTTCATGGCTGCACCGCTGAGCACGTAAGACGGACGCACCAAGACTGGGAAACCGACTTTCTCAATGAAGGTGTTGATGTCGTCCATCGAGGTGAGGGCTGCCCATGCTGGCTGATCCACACCGATGCGGTCGCACATGGCGGAGAACTTGTCGCGGTCTTCGGCATTGTCAATGCTTTTGGCAGAAGTGCCGAGAATGGGGACACGTTCGCTGTCGAGACGCATGGCAAGGTTGTTGGGGATTTGTCCACCTGTGGAAACAATCACGCCATGAGGGTTCTCCAGTTCGATGATGTCCATCACACGCTCGAAGGTGAGTTCGTCAAAGTAGAGGCGGTCGCACATGTCGTAGTCGGTGGAGACTGTCTCAGGGTTGTAGTTAATCATCACCGAACGGTAGCCATTCTTCCTGATAGTGTTAAGTGCCTGAACACCACACCAGTCAAACTCTACACTTGAACCAATGCGATAGGCTCCTGAACCGAGGACAATGATGGAGCGGCGGTCGTTCTCGTAGATGATGTCGTGGGCTGCTTTCCCCTGTGCAGCGACGGCGTCGCAGCATACGGAACCGCAACCTTGGTAGGTAAGATAGAGGTAGTTCGTCTGTGCAGGGTACTCGGCAGCGAGGGTGTCGATTTGTTTGACGACAGGGAGAATGCCCATCTGCTTGCGCAGTTCACGTACCAGTTTGGTGGCGATTTCAGGGTCGATGAGGGCTTCGAGACCTACGGCACGAGAGATTTGGAAATCCGTGAAACCCTGCACCTTGGCACGCAGCATGAGGTCTTTGCTTACGTGTTGGATGGCTCCTGCCTGCTGCAACTCTACATAGGTGTTGAGGATGTTCTGCAACTTGTAGAGGAACCACTTATCTATCTTGGTGAGGTCGTGAATCTGCTCGACCGTGTAGCCCATGTGGAGAGCCTTTTCCACCACCAGCACTCGTTTGTCGGTGGGGGCTTTGAGGGCGGCATCCACATCATCAATCTCCAGTTCGTGATTGCCGACAAAGCCGTGCAGACCTTGCCCAATCATGCGGAGACCTTTCTGGATGGCCTCTTCGAAAGTGCGTCCAATTGCCATCACTTCGCCCACCGACTTCATGGAAGAACCTAACTCTCGGTCAACACCACGGAACTTGCCGAGGTCCCAGCGGGGTATCTTGCACACCACATAGTCGAGGGCTGGCTCGAAGAAGGCAGAGGTGGTCTTGGTGACAGAGTTTTTCAGGTCGAAGAGTCCGTAGCCGAGACCGAGTTTGGCTGCAACAAAGGCGAGCGGATAGCCCGTGGCTTTCGATGCCAAAGCGGAGGAACGCGAAAGACGGGCATTCACCTCAATGACACGGTAATCCTCGCTTTCGGGGTCGAAAGCATACTGCACGTTGCACTCGCCGACGATGCCGATGTGGCGGATGATCTTGATAGCGAGGGCACGGAGTTTATGGTATTCGCTGTTGGTAAGTGTCTGTGATGGAGCGATGACGATGCTCTCACCCGTATGGATGCCGAGGGGGTCGAAATTCTCCATGTTGCAGACGGTGATGCAGTTGTCAAAGCGGTCGCGCACCACCTCGTACTCAATCTCTTTCCAACCCTTCAGTGATTTCTCGACGAGCACTTGGGGAGAGAACGAGAAGGCCTTCTCTGCCAACTTGTTCAGTTCCTCTTCATTGTCGCAGAAGCCGGAGCCGAGACCACCCAATGCGTAGGCAGCACGGATGATGACGGGATAGCCAAGGTCTGCAGCGGCTTGGCGAGCCTCTTCGATGGTTTCGCAAGCGTGGCTTTTGATGGTTTTCACGTCAATCTCGTCCAGTTTCTTCACGAAGAGTTCACGGTCTTCGGTGTCGATGATGGCTTGAACAGGAGTGCCAAGCACACGCACGTTGTATTTCTCAAGGATGTGCTGCTGATAGAGTTCCACGCCGCAGTTGAGGGCGGTTTGTCCACCGAACGCCAATAGGATGCCTTGTGGCCGTTCCTTCTGAATCACTTTCTCTACGAAGAAGGGGGTGACGGGCAGAAAGTAAATCTTGTCGGCCACACCTTCGGACGTCTGCACCGTGGCAATGTTGGGGTTGATGAGCACAGTCTCGATGCCCTCTTCCTTCAGGGCTTTCAGGGCTTGTGAACCAGAGTAGTCGAACTCGCCTGCCTCACCAATCTTTAAGGCTCCAGAGCCTAAGAGAAGAACTTTTTGAATGCTTTTATCTATCATCGTCTTGAAGTCTTAAAGGAGTTTGACAAAATCATCGAACAGGAATTCCGTATCGACAGGACCGCTGGCGGCTTCGGGGTGAAACTGTGCTGAGAACCACGGAAAGTGCTTGTGGCGGATGCCTTCGTTGGAGCCGTCGTTCATGTTGATGAAGAGGGGTTCCCAATCCGATGGTAGGGTAGTGCTGTCAACGGCATAACCATGATTCTGCGAAGTGATGAAGCAGCGGTTGGTGCCCACTTGTTGCACGGGTTGGTTGTGCGAACGATGCCCGTATTTCAGTTTGTAGATGGTGGCACCAGCCGCCTTTGCCAGCAGTTGGTTTCCCATGCAAATGCCCATGCATGGACGCGCCTTGCCACCCTTGTCAGCATTGGCTTTTTCGGTAGCCAAGAACTTCTTGATGTGGGTGACTGTATCGACTGCGGTATCAGGATCGCCAGGGCCGTTGGCGAGAAAGAGGCCGTCGAAGTCAAGCGTGTTGAAGTCATAGTTCCATGGAACTCTAATGACTTCAACGCCACGTTTGAGGAGGCATCGGATGATGTTGTTTTTTACACCACAATCGACGAGAACAACTTTTTTGCCCTTTCCTTCACCATAGCGAATCACTTCCTTGCAGGAGACTTGGGCGATGTAGTTCACTCCCTCGTATTGTGCAGAAGGGATATTGTCGGGTTGGTCGTCGAAGAGAATCTTTCCCATCATGACACCATGCTCGCGCAGAATCTTGGTGAGTTGGCGAGTGTCGATGCCTGTGATGCCTGGCACTTGTTCACGTTTCAGCCAATCGGCAAGGCTCTCTTTGGCGTTCCAGTGGGAGAACTCGGTGCTGTAGTCGCTCACGATGATGGCACTGGCATGAATCTTCTCACTCTCCATGAAGGTGGCAATGCCATTCGCTTCGATGCTGAAAGGAGGCACACCATAATTGCCGACAAGAGGGTAGGTGAGTGCCATGAGTTGACCTGCATAGGATGGGTCTGTCAGGCTCTCTGGATAACCCATCATAGCGGTATTGAAGACGACTTCTCCCGCTACAGGTTTCTCATATCCAAATGATTGTCCACGGAACGCGGTGCCGTCTTCCAAAAGAAGTGTTACGTCTTTCATTTATCTGTGTTTGTTTTTTATTCGACTGTGACTGATTTAGCCAAGTTGCGCGGTTGGTCCACATCCTTTCCTTTTGCTACAGCAATGTAGTAGGCCAGCATCTGCAAGGGGATGGATGCCAGGAGCGGTTCGAGGCATTCTTCGGTGTGGGGCAGTTCGATGACGCTGTCTGCCATCTTGCGGATGGTCTCATCGCCTTCGCTTACGATGGCAATGACACGTGCCTTTCTGGCCTTGATTTCCTGAATGTTGCTGACCACTTTCTCGTAGAGCACGTTTCGGGTAGCCACCACCACCACGGGCATCTCGTCGTCAATCAGAGCGATGGGGCCGTGTTTCATCTCGGCAGCAGGATAACCTTCGGCATGGATGTAGGAGATTTCTTTCAGTTTCAGTGCACCCTCCAGAGCCACGGGGTAGTTGTAGCCACGACCGAGGTAGAGGAAGTTGTGGGCATAGGTGAAGATGCGGCTGATGTCTTTGATTGTGTCTCCCTGTTTGAGCAGTTCCTCCATTTTTTGGGGGATGGCATTCAGTTCTGTCAACACTTTGGAATAGCGCACATTGTCGATGGTGCCGCGTTCCTTGCCCAAAGCCAGCGCCAGCATGGTGAGCACGGTCACTTGACCCGTGAAGGCCTTGGTGGATGCTACGCCAATTTCTGGCCCCACGTGGATGTAGGAGCCCGTGTTGGTGGCACGAGGAATGGAGGAACCAATGGCGTTGCAGATGCCATAGATGAACGCACCCTTTGATTTGGCCAGTTCGATGGCAGCCAAGGTGTCGGCTGTTTCGCCCGACTGGCTGATGGCAATCACCACGTCTTGTTCGTTGATGACGGGTTTGCTATATCGGAACTCTGAAGCATACTCCACTTCGACAGGAATCTGGCAGAAGTCCTCAATCAGTTGCTTGCCAATCAGCCCGGCATGCCATGAGGTTCCGCATGCTACGATGATGATTCGGCGAGGATTGATGAGGTGCTTCCGATAGTCGATGATGGCAGAAAGTGTGACATTGTTGGCTTCGACATTCACGCGTCCCCTCATGCAGTCTTTCAGACAATCGGGCTGCTCAAAGATTTCCTTCAGCATGAAGTGAGGGAAGCCGCCTTTCTCAATCTGAGCCAAATTGAGGTCAACCTTTGTCACCTCATGCTCCATCTTTTCGTTGTTGAAATCGACCACCTCGACCTCCTCGCCACGACGAATCACGGCGATGTCCTTGTCGTCCAGATAAATGACCTTATCGGTGTATTCGATGATGGGGCTTGCGTCAGAACCAAGAAAGAACTCATCCTCGCCGATGCCCACCACCAGCGGACTACTCTTTCTGGCGGCTATAATCTGGTCGGGGTCGTTCTTGTCGAGAATGGCAATGGCGTAAGCACCAATGACGGAGCGCAGGGCGATACGCACGGCTGTGAGCAAATCCACGTTTTTCTTCGTGCGTACATATTCTATCAGTTGCACCAGCACTTCGGTGTCGGTGTTGCTCTTAAATTCGATGCCTTTCTCCTGCAACTGCTTCTTCAGCACAGCATAGTTTTCAATAATGCCGTTGTGGATGATGGCCAGATTTCCCGTGAAAGAAATGTGTGGGTGCGCATTGGTGGAGTTTGGCTCTCCGTGCGTGGCCCATCGTGTGTGGGCAATGCCGACCGTTCCAGTCGTGTCTTTGTCTGATGCAAAGTTCTCCAGGTCGGCCACCTTGCCCTTGGTCTTATACACTCTCAAGTCGCCATCTTTTGTCAGCAGGGCAACTCCGGCACTGTCATAGCCTCTATATTCCAATCTCTTGAGTCCCTTAATCAGAACGGGGTAAGCATTACGCTTGCCTAAATAACCAACGATTCCACACATAATTGTAGTCTTTTATTTTGTTGGTGCAAAGGTACGGATTTATTCTCTTTTTATTACAATAAAGCAAAGTTTTTTCAATATTTGATAGTAAAAAAGCGGTTTCGATGACTAAATGTCACGAAACCGCCTGCTTTTGCTTTATCTTTTTCTTTTTATTTAGATGAGTTCGATGCTTCGCTTCACGAACTTGTTGAGTGCTTCGCCTCTCAGCAAGCCATTCTGTAAGAGCGCCAAGTCAATGAGTTGGCTAACCACTTCTGGTTTGGCTTCTTTGATGCTCTGCTTGATGAGCGGATGGTCGGTGTTGAGCACCAGGTTGAGCATTGTCGGCATTTCTCCATAGAACGCCATGCCCGGCTGCAGGCGCGACATGTCCTTCATGCGTCGCATATACTCACTCTGCGTCATCACCACGGGTGCTGCAGTCTCGCCCAGTGCCTGTGGTTCCACGTTGAACTCGATTTTGTCAATCTTCGGCAGAGCGTTCTTGAAGGTTTCGGTGAGTGACTTCTTGTCATCCTCTGGCAGTTCTTCCTTCTTTTCATCACTCTTCACGATGAGTTTATCGACCACATCGGAATCGACACGGGTGAATCTGCTCTTCTCAAACTTCTCCTCATAGAGGTTGCACATGGCAGGGTCGAGTTGACCGTCCATCAGCAGCACATTGTAGCCCTTGGCATTGGCGGCATCGATGTAACTGTACTGGTCATCTTTGTTGTTGGCATACAAGTAGATGAGGTTGCCGTCCTTGTCGGTTTGCTCGCCCTTGATGAGGGTCTGATACTCCTCGAAAGTGTACATCTTCCCCTCGGTGTCCTTCAGCAGGGCGAAAGCCTTGGCCTTGTCGTAGAAGTCGCTCTCTGAGAGCATGCCGTAGTTGATGAAAATCTTGATGTCGTCCCATTTCTCCTCAAACTGCTTGCGGTCGTTCTTGAAGATAGACGACAGACGGTCGCTCACTTTCTTTGAGATGTAGGTGGAGATTTTCTTCACGTTCGAGTCGCTCTGCAAGTAACTACGGCTTACGTTCAGCGGAATGTCGGGCGAGTCAATCACACCATGCAACAGGGTCATGAAGTCAGGCACGATGCCCTCTACGTTGTCGGTCACAAACACCTGATTGCAGTAGAGGTTAATCTTATTCTTCTGAATGTCGAGGTTGGTCTTCACCTTCGGGAAGTAAAGAATACCCGTCAGGTTGAAAGGATAATCGACGTTCAAGTGAATCCAGAACAGAGGCTCATCGCTCATGGGGTAGAGTTTCTTGTAGAACTCCTTATAGTCCTCATCCTTCAATTCTGAAGGTTTGCGAGTCCAGAGTGGGGTGGTGTCATTGATGACATCGTCCTCGTCGGTCTCCACACTCTTCTTCTCCTTGTCGTCCCACTTCGTCTTCTTGCCAAAGGCTACAGGCACGGGGAGGAAGCGGCAGTACTTGTTCAGCAACTCGCTGATTTTGTACTTCTCCAGGAAGTCCTTGCAGTCATCGTCGATGTACATCACGATGTCGGTGCCACGGTCAGTCTTCTCCGCATCCTCGATGGTGAACGAAGGACTTCCGTCGCAACTCCACTTCACAGCCTTCGAGCCTTCCTGCCAACTCTTCGTGATGATTTCCACCTTCTTGCTCACCATGAACGAGGAGTAGAAGCCCAAGCCGAAGTGGCCGATGATGGCATTGGCATCCTCCTTATACTTATCGAGGAAGTCGTTGGCTCCCGAGAAGGCAATCTGGTTGATGTACCTGTCAATCTCCTCTTCGGTCATGCCGATACCACGGTCGCTCACGGTCAGTGTGCCCTTGTCCTTGTCGATGCTTACATGCACAGTCAGGTCACCAGCCTCCTCTTTCAGTTCGCCCTTGCTGGCCAGCGTCTTCAACTTCTGCGTGGCATCCACGGCATTGCTCACAATCTCGCGGATGAAGATGTCATGGTCACTATAGAGAAACTTTTTGATGACGGGGAAGATGTTCTCTGTCGTAACCCCGATGTTACCTTGTTGAGCCATAATGCTATTTACAATTTGACAATTTACTATTTACAATTTATTTCCGAGTTCAGAACAAGGACAAAAAAAATGCCAGCCACATTCGTGACTGACATTTTGTCGGTGCTATCATTGTTTATTTCTTTTCAATGACAATCTTGTCATCTTTCAGTTCTGCCAGAATGGTGTCGCCTTCGTGCACTTGCTCCTCCACGATGAGTTCGCTGATGCCGTCTTCCAGGTGTTGCTGGATGGAGCGGCGGAGGGGACGTGCGCCAAACTGTTTGTCGTAGCCCTTCTCGGCGATGAACTTCTTGGCCTCGTCGGTGATGATGAGGTGCATGCCGAGGTCTTCGATGCGTTTGTAGAGACCGCGCAGTTCGATGTTGATGATTTGCAGGATGGCATCGAGTTCCAACTGGTCGAAAGTGATGATTTCGTCGATGCGGTTGAGGAACTCGGGCGAGAACTGCTTGTTGAGGGCTTTCTGGATGACGGAGCGTGAGACCTCCTTGTCGTCCTTGTCAGCCATGGCGGCAAAACCCACGCCACGGCCAAACTCCTTCAGTTGGCGTGTGCCCACATTGCTGGTCATGATGATGACAGTGTTGCGGAAGTCGATGGTGCGGCCCTGTGTGTCGGTCAGTCGTCCGTCGTCCATCACCTGCAGCAACAGGTTGAACACATCGGGGTGTGCTTTTTCTATTTCGTCGAGCAGAACGATGGAGTAGGGCTTGCGGCGCACTTTCTCGGTCAGCATGCCGCCTTCTTCGTAGCCCACATATCCCGGAGGGGCACCCACCAGTCGGCTGACGGTGAACTTCTCCATGTATTCGCTCATGTCGATGCGGATGAGGGCATCGGTGGAGCCGAACATGTGCTCAGCCAACTTCTTGGCCAGGAAGGTCTTGCCCACACCTGTGGGGCCAAGGAACATGAACGTTCCGATGGGTCGGTTGGGGTCTTTCAGTCCCACACGGCTGCGCTGGATGGCGTTCACCAGTTTATCGACGGCGGCATCCTGTGCAATGACATTGTTTTTCAGTTCCTGACGCATGCCCTTCATGCGGATGCCCTCGGCATTGGCCATTTTGCTGACGGGGATGCCCGTCATCATCGAAACCGTCTGTGCCACATCTTCAGCGGTCACCTTCTGGCGTTTGTCTATCAGCGATGCCTCCCAGTTCTTCTTCATCGTCTCCAGTTCATTGCCTGCCACTTTGGCCTGGTCGCGGTAGAAAGCAGCCTGTCCGTAGTTCTCGTCTCTGACGGCATCCTCCTTCTGCTTGTTCAGATTGGCCACTTCCTGCTCCTTGTCCTCAATCTCTTTTGGCACACTGATGTTTGTGATGCGTACCCGCGAACCCACTTCGTCCAGCACGTCGATGGCCTTGTCGGGGAAACTGCGGTCGGTCACATAGCGTTCGGTCAGTTTGACACAGGCTGCCAAGGCTTCGTCGGTGTAGGTGACGTTGTGGTGCTCTTCGTAGCGGTCTTTGATATTGTTCAGGATGGTCAGCGTCTCTTCGGGGGTGGTCTGTTCCACAATCACCTTCTGGAAACGACGCTCCAGTGCCCCGTCTTTCTCTATGCTCTTGCGGTATTCGTCCAGTGTGGTGGCACCAATGCACTGGAGTTCGCCACGTGCCAAGGCTGGCTTCATCATGTTGGCCGCATCCATCTGGCCTGCCTGATTGCCGGCACCCACGAGGGTGTGGATTTCGTCGATGAAGACGATGATGTCGGGGTTGGAGCGCAGTTCGTTGATGATGCTGCGCATGCGCTCCTCGAACTGGCCGCGATATTTGGTGCCGGCCACCACGCTCGACATGTCGAGGCTGACGATGCGCTTGCCAAAGAGTACACGGGCCACCTTGCGTTCGTTGATGCGTATGGCCAGACCTTCCACAATGGCACTCTTGCCCACGCCTGGCTCGCCGATGAGCACGGGGTTGTTCTTCTTGCGGCGCGACAGAATCTGTGCCAGACGTTCTATCTCAGTCTCACGTCCCACCACGGGGTCGAGTTTGCCTTCGCTGGCCGCACGGGTCAGGTCGAAGCCAAACTTGTCGATGGCAGGTGTGTCAGAATTGCCTTTCTTGGTCGTCTTCGAGGTGGAGGCACTGCCGCTGGCCGAAGCCGCATTGTTGCTGGCCGATGGTGGTGGAGCGTCTTCCTCCTCGTCTTCCTCATCGAAATCTACGCTGTTTTCTGTCTGAGTGGCAGCAGGTTGGGTGGACAGCGAGTCGTAGAGGTCCTTGTAGGTCACGTCGCAGTCGTTCAGAATCCTTGCCACCAGATTGTCGTGCTGCTTCAGCATGGCCAGCAACATGTGTTCGGCATCGCTCTCATCGCTCTTGAGCAGACGTGCTTCAAGCACGGTGAGGCGCATGATGGTGTTGGACTTCTGGTTCAGCGTGATGTCGGTGGAGAGCAGTTGGGCGCCATTGTCTTTCACCGAGCGTTCCAGCACTTCCTTCACCGATGACAGGTTGACATAGAACTTCTTTTTCAGCAATTCCACGGCTCGGCTCTCGCCATCGCGAATCAATCCCAGCATCAGGTGTTCGGGACCAATGTAGTCATTGTTCAGCCTCAACGCTTCTTCCTTGCTGTAACCCAAAATACGAGTAACTCTTTCTGAATATTTATAATTCATATATATACCCTCTCCCCGCTCCCCCTGTGAGGGGGAGGGCTGCCATTCGGGGTGTTTCCCTTTTGCAACCGTGGGGTGTTTGATGATGATTATAATTCCTTTTTTATTTTATCGATTACGGAGTCGGTGTCGTTCAACACCTCTTCGTTTGTAAATCTTATGACTTTATATCCCATGGCTGATAGTCTTTTTGTACGTATCTCATCTTCTCTCATTTGGGGTTGCTCCGTATGGTAACCACCGTCCACTTCTACAATAAGACCTTTTTCAATGCAGACAAAATCTGGAATGAAATCCAAAACGGGATGTTGTCGTAAAAATTTTACGCCTAACGCTTTTCCTTTCAAGTATTTCCATAACAAAGATTCTGCCAGAGTCGGATAATTCCTGTTTTTCTGGGCTAAATCTTTCAAAATGTCATATCTGTCAGGACAGGCTGTCTTATACATGTCTCACATTTTTTCAAAAAACGATTCTCTCTTCAGTCTCCTCTTTTCCCCACACACAATCGTCCTCGCCGCATGGTGGCTCTCCCCCTCACAGGGGGAGCGGGGAGGGGGTACTCAGCCATTTTGTCAGTCTGTCGATGATTTCCTTCCTCATGTTGTCGGGCATGTTGCCTATGCGAGCCTTGTGGCTGCCCCGTGGCTGCACATACACGCGCATGTTTTCCTTCTTCTTGCAGTTGAGCCATCCGGCCACACCGCTGGCGCTCCACGGGTCAATCTCTCCATATATGAATATATGTGTGGGGTCTTCCTCCTTCAGGAACTTCACGGTGCGCTTGTAGAGGGTGGGGTCGAAGTCATAGTTGCGCAGGCTGTCGGGCAGCATGACTTGCTTCAGATAGCCCTTGGTCGATTTCAGCGAGGTCCATTTCTTGATGGGCTTGAGCGAGTAGCCGTAGTAGCCCAGTTCCTTGATGGCCTGCACGTCGAAAGGCACATATTGGTTGGGATAACTGAAATAGTCGGGACCCGCCACTTCGGTGAAGTTGCTGAACCAGGTCTCGTTGTCGGCATCGAGTGCAGGAATGGTGCTGACGGGTGTGCCCCATTGCCACAGGGCAAAGGGGTATTCGAGCACACAGTAGTCGTAGATGTCCTCTTCGGGCAGATAGAAGTGGTAGTTGCGTCTGGCGCAGAAGTCGTGGAACATGGGCATCAGTTCGGGCTTGCGCTTCATCAGTTCCTGCATGGCAGTCTCTATCGCCTTGCGTTCTTCTTTGGTGCCCACTTGCTTGGCCAGAAACTTCTCGTGGCGGCCATCCTCGATGGCGCGGTTGAGCGGTGCCACATAACTGACACTCACATCGACATCGTCGGGGTAGGTGGCGCGGTAGAACATGGTGGTCTGGCCTCCCTTGCTGATGCCGGTGCTGATCCATTTGCCCGTGAAGAGTTGGCCGAACACCTGACGCACATGGTGATAGTCGGCCAGCGAGTTATCGACGGTCATGTAGTCCCAGTTGGTGGGCACGGGCACACTCTCCGCAAAGTAGCGGTATTCGCACAGGATGACGTTGGCATCGAACAGTGCGCTCAGTTCTTCCTCATAGTCGGGGTGCAACCCGTAGTGGGCAAAATAGCCTTCGGTCACGAGCACCGTCGGCTTGTCCAGCCCCTTCATGCCCACGATGATGCGCTCGCCGAAGGTGCCCTTTGAACAGGTTTTCCAATCGACCTGCTGCTCCAGTTTCATCACATATTTTTCCTGAAACTTGGTGCTTTCCAGCGGTTCCACCTTGCTCACACCCTCCAGCGCACAGAGTTGGCGCATGAAAAGCGTGGAGTCGTTCTGGGCCGACAGGCCAAGGGCTACAAGCCCCACGATGAAGGATAATATCGCTTTTTTCATTGTGCTTTTACCTTTTGAGGGGAAACGAAATGTTCGCATGAAGTGAAACGTCGTACAAATTGTAAATGTAACGCCGTTCAATTTATATATTGTACGCCGTGCAAATTGAATATACAACGGCGTTGCGTATAGTGCCGGAGTGGAGCCTCGCTTCCTCCGGCACTTCCGTCTTGTGTTTTAGTAGGCCCGTGCAATGAGCACACGTGCCTTGGCAGGCTTGCCGCTTACCATGTCGGTGCCTTCGGTCTGTTCAAACATGAAGGGCACACAGCGGATGGTGGCCTGCGTGTCTTCCTTAATCTTGGCCTCGGTCTCTTCGGTGCCGTCCCAGTGGCAGAGGAAGAAGCCGCCGTCCTTGATGCGCTCCTTGAACTCGTCGTAGTTGTCGCACTCGTAGATGTGGGCATCGCGGAATTTGATGGCCTTCTGGTAGATGTTCTGCTGGATGTCGTCGAGCAACTGCTTGATGTACTGCTCGATTCCATCGATGGACACGTTCTCTTTCTCCAGCGTGTCGCGGCGCATCACCTCCACAAGTCCTTTCTCCAAGTCGCGCGCACCCAGCACGAGGCGCACTGGCACACCCTTCAGTTCGTAGTCGGCAAACTTGAAGCCCGGGCGGCGGTTGTCGGCGTTGTCATACTTCACGCTGATGCCCATCGCCTTGAGGTTTTTCACGATGGCCTCGGCCTTCTCTTCCAGCATGGCCATCTGGTCGCCCTTGCCGATGGGGATGATGACCACCTGCAGCGGAGCCAAGCGTGGAGGCAGGACGAGTCCGTTGTCGTCGGAGTGGGTCATGATGAGCGCACCCATCAGTCGGGTGGAAACGCCCCATGAAGTGGCCCAGGCATACTCCGTCTTGTTCTCCTTGTTGAGGAACTGCACATCGAACGCCTTGCCGAAGTTCTGGCCCAGGAAGTGGCTCGTGCCGCTCTGGAGAGCCTTGCCGTCCTGCATCATGGCCTCGATGGTGTAGGTGTCGAGTGCGCCGGCAAAGCGTTCCGTCTCGCTCTTCACGCCTTGAATCACCGGCACAGCCATATATTCTTCGGCAAACTTGGCATACACCTTCAGCATCTGCTTGGCGCGCTCCTCAGCCTCCTCGCGAGTGGCATGGGCCGTGTGGCCTTCCTGCCAGAGAAATTCCGAGGTGCGCAGGAAGAGGCGGGTGCGCATCTCCCAGCGCATCACGTTACACCACTGGTTGCACAGGATGGGCAGGTCGCGATAGGACTTAATCCAGTTCTTGTAGGTGTTCCAGATGATGGTTTCTGAAGTGGGACGGATAATCAGTTCTTCCTCCAGTTTGGCGGCAGGGTCAACCACCACACCGTCGTGAGTGTCGTTGGTCTTCAGGCGATAGTGAGTCACCACGGCACACTCCTTCGCAAATCCCTCCACGTGTTCGGCCTCACGGCTCAGGAAACTTTTGGGAATGAGCAAGGGAAAATAGGCGTTCTGCACACCTGTCTCCTTAAACATGTCGTCCAGCACACGCTGCATCTTCTCCCAGATGGCATAGCCGTAGGGACGAATGACCATACATCCTCTCACGTCGGCCTGCTCGGCCAGTTCTGCCTTCACCACCAGTTCGTTATACCACTTGGAGTAGTCCTCTGACCGTTTGGTCAGGTCTTTCAATTCTGTTGCCATTTTTTTATCTTTTGTTTCTTTTGTTTTATAGTTACAAGAGTGCAAAATTACACAAAAATCCCGAAACGGCGGAGAAAAACACTCATTTTTTTCATTTTCTCATGCGGAAGTGTGGGTTATGTCGAGTGTTTTTACTACTTTTGCACATGACATCGTGACAACCTCGTGTGTCAAGAACCTATTTTATTCACATTAAATAAATTGTAGATTATGAAGAAAATGAAATTCGGAACCGTGGTTATGGCCGCACTCATTGTCCTTTCGGGCTGTGGCATGAACAACACGGCTAAGGGTGGCCTCATCGGTGGTGGTGCTGGTGCTGGCATCGGTGCTTTGGTGGGCAACCTGATTGGCAGAAATGCTGGTGGAACCTTGGCTGGTGCAGCCATTGGTGCTGCTGTGGGCACAGGTGCCGGTCTGCTGATTGGCAAGAAGATGGACAAGATGAAGAAGGCTGCCGAACAGGTGCAGAACGCTCAGGTGGAGAGTGTGAAAGACTCTAACGGCCTCGACGCTGTGAAGGTGACTTTCGACTCGGGCATCCTGTTCACTTCAGGCAAGTATGTGCTCAGCAACACAGCCATGACCAACCTGACTGACTTTGCCAACAACGTGCTCAAACCCAATCCTGATTGCGACGTGGCCATTCAGGGCTATACAGACAACACTGGTTTCAAGGGTTCTTCGGTCGAAGAAAGCATCCAGAAGAACATCACGCTCAGCCAGAACCGTGCTGACGCCGTGAAGTCTTACCTTCTGGCTCAGGGTGCTGCTCCATCGCAGATTAAGAGCAGCGTGGGCTATGGCGAAAACAACCCTGTGGCAGACAACTCGACAGCCGAAGGCAAGGCTCAGAACCGTCGCGTGGAAATCTACCTCTACGCATCTGAGTCTATGATTAACGCTGCTAATGCAGGTACTCTGCAATAAAGGATTGTGGGAAAAATCTTCTCTAAAATAGGAAACTTCATCAAGTGGGTGCTCATCGTCATTGTGGCGGGGAGCATCCTGCTTGTTTTATGGTTCCGTTTCTTCCCTGTCTATACCTCGCCCCTCATGTTCATCCGGGCATACGAACAGGTGAGCCGGGGCGAGAAGATACGCTGGCATCACCAGTGGATGCCGCTCGACAGCATCGCCCCCGAACTGCCGTTGGCGGTGATGTCGTGCGAGGACCAGAACTTCCTCATCCACAACGGTTTTGACTGGGAAGCGATTCAAAAAGTGATAGAAGAAAGAACTGAAGGTGAACGCTTCCGTGGCGGCTCCACCATCAGCCAGCAGACAGCCAAAAACGTGTTTCTTTTCCCCACCACGTCGTCGGGCAAACTGGCTTGGGCGCGCAAGGGAGTGGAGGCTTATTTCACGGTGCTGATGGAGTTTATGTGGGACAAGCACCGCATCATGGAGGTCTATCTCAACACCATCGAGATGGGCGATGGCATCTACGGTGCCGAGGCAGTGGCACAGGAACATTTTGGCTGCACGGCCAAAAACCTCACGCGCAACCAGTGTGCCATGATTGCCATCACCCTGCCTAATCCTCTCAAGATGAACTCGGCCTCGCCCACCAACTACATGTACAGGCGGCAGTCGTGGTGCTTGCGGCAGATGAAATGGCTCGACCATTTCCCCACGCGCGAGGAACTGAACAAGCAGGAGAAACAGAAGGGGACACCTTGAGTAACATCTTGAGTGCCACAAATGGATGATTGGCAAGATGCAGGAGAATATCCGTCAGGTCAATGCCATGTTTGTCGAGGAACGCAGGAAGGTTCAGAAACGCTACAAGGAATATGATGGCTGTTACCTCGGTCACTATGCCCAGTGGTTCTTCTGGTTCTTCTTTGTCCTGGGCTTCTTCGTATTCACCACTGCCATAGTCATGATGGTGGGCAGATGGTGCAACTGGTTCTAAACATCTAATGTTCCCATCATGGCGTGTGTGACACAATTTGGGAACAATTAACCCACTGACCTTTGGCATAGCTGCTGAAAGTCAGTGGGTTTACTTTGATTGTTACAAAATATGATTATTTATGAGCCTTTTTATATCATTTTCCAGTTCTTATTTGATATTTAAAACGTTTTCCATCGTAGTATCTGTAAATGTGCGCCAGATTTCAAGCTTTACTTTTTTGTAATTAACGAACAACTGGCCGACACGCTCTATCTCAAAAACGAGACGGAGGTCATTCTTGTCCTCATTATCCTGCCCCTCTTTACGGTATCCGAGGCGAGCAATCTTGATGTAATAAAGATCACGAATGCCTTTGCCTGATAGGTAAGGCATAAAATAATAGAGTTTGTTGAGCGCAACCGTAGTCGGAAACTTTTTTCCTGTATAGTATATTTTTGCCGAACCATCAAGATACTGTTCCCAATTGTCCTTCTTGACATTGCAGATGAGGAGATTCTTTGAAATGTCTATAGGCAGTTGTAGATGGCATGGAGCAGTTTCATATTCAACTGCATAGTCCTCACGAACCATATCATTCTGAGTAATCGGCTCAAATTCGTATTGGCCGAAAAGTTCCCAAAGGTTAAGTTGTTGAATACAACTGTCGGACTTTGTTTTTTTATTCTCTTTGGGCTTCTCCAGAGTTTCTCGGCTTAGTCGTCGTCCCATTAGCTTATGCCAAATGGAGCGAGACATCTTCACTTCTCTTTCCGAGAATCCCATTCCTTGACGAAGCAGCACTTCGTCTGTATAATCGAGCATCTTGTCAGCAGGAGTCTTTTCACGGAGCATCTTGTCAAGTTGCTCAAAAATAATCTCATTCTCTTCCCGATAAGGCAGATAGATTCCGCCAACCTCACTCGGCATAAGTTCCAATACACCACCACCAAAATTTCTGCCAAGTATCTCGGCAAAGGCAAACGACAACGAGTTGTAATAACTGGCTACAAAAGCCTTGCGATTTATGCCCTCATGGATGAACACACGATGCATTGTGTCAGTGGTGTATGCCTCTGCTTCGTTTAGCACGAACTTTGGGTACATATTGTTTCTACGAAGGAACAGAGCATCGGACAGCTTGATTGACGGGATTACAAACCAATCATCACGAATACTCGTTTTATATCCCTCATTTATTCCCTGCTGTTCGCCATTTTCTATATAAGCTTTCGTGCCTTCATTGCCATTTGTCTTGGCATCTGGTGTAAATACTAAAAGATTCGCCTTTGCGCCCAATCTTAGGTTCTTTTTCCAGTCTATTTCCGTGAAACAAAGGCTATTTACTTGGACACTTCTCCCGACCATTGGACGTGCATAAGTTTGTAACTGATACATTTCTACAACAGACTGTGGCACGGTGAAGTAACCATTGGCACCAGTAGTAATACCGACCTCTACATTTGCATAAGTGGAAATCTTGGGCATCTGACTCGATTTAACTTTACTCAGAAAGTCCAACTCGTCCTTATCAAGGAAATAGTATGTCCACTTGTCTTGGTGAAAGTCTATTGTTTTGGTAGGCAGGTTCAACTGATGAGGGTCAAGAGCCTCCAGACCGGCAGCATCTCTAACTTCTATATGCTCTATCAGGTGTTCGCCCCCACCTGTCTTTTCGCAAAGAAGAAGAACAACTTCTTGCTGAATTTCTTCAAAGACCAGGTTTTCAAACGAGATGATGTTTATCTTATTGAAATAGTGGGATAGAAATTGACGAAGTTGCTTAGCATAGGTAACTTGGAGTAACTCAGACGGAATCACGAATCCCATTTTCCCATGTTCTTTCAATAACTGACTACAGCCTACAACGAATGTAACCCAGGCATTCGTTAACTTGGAACGTTTTAGTCCGACCTTGCGGAATATTTCTGAAGCTAATCGTTGTTGCCCTTCATCGTAATATTGATAGCGGATGAAAGGAGGATTGCCGACAACCAAATCAAACCTGCGACTCGTATTCAAGCAAAAATGGTGAAAGTCATCATTGATTACTTCCGCATCATGTAGGTTGATAGCACGCGCTTTCTCTGCTTCATCCTTTTCATATTCAACAGCCGAAACGCTATGGAAAAGCATTTTATCTTTGGACATACACTCCAAAAATACTCCATCACCACAACTGGGTTCCAATATGTCATAATCATTGCTACCGTTTATTCCCCAATGGAGAATAAACGAAGCAATTGCAGGTGGAGTGTAATAAGCTCCCCGCAATTTTTCTGCTGATGCGTCTTTAATCAGTTGCATATATCTCTTTGATTACAGGGATTTGGTTATCTTCATCTTCTGTCAGACCGTACAGATTACGGATAGCAGTCTGTTGAGCTACTTTCAACACATCAAATTGACGCTGGAGCGGTGTTAATTTCCTACGATTGCCAAAATTGGCTGTTATCTTGTCGCCCAATTTTATTAATTGCTTCTGTCTTTCTGCAATATCATTGTGAGTTGCAACTTCTTCTGCATTTGTGAAATCAATTGTCCTGACAGGTAGTTGTTTCAATACTTTTGTGCCTCGGGCTATAAAACCACCACGGAATATTTCACCATAGAGCGAACTTATCCACTCCATGTACTTACTGTTGAGTATAGCTTGTAAATAGTAGATGGAATATTGCGAATCCTCTGGCAAAGCCACTACACAATATCCAGCTGTTCCACCTGATGAGATAAATGTACCATAAGTATCAATTGTGTATTTGTCACCCGTTGAAAGCACTCCAACAATAATCTTCTGAGGTAAATTGCATGCATCAAGGCTCTGGTGTCTTCCATACCTATGCCATTCGTCTGGTGTCGTAGGAATGGGCTTGATGTCTCGTTTCGGAGAATTCAGAATGTTCTTATGTGCAACAAAGTAATCGTACAAGTGGGGATATTTCTTTTGAATCTCTGTCAAAGGAATATAATCCAAATGACCATTCTTCTTTTTCTTATATGGGAAAATTACTCGGGCATTGGGCTTAAATGTCCGATAAGTGCTCAGACCATCATCACCACGAGAGGTCTGAAAGTAAGGTTTTGTTATAGCCTTTTCTACCTGCCACTCTCGCCCCTCATTGATAAATGTATAGAGTCCATTCTCTTCTTTAGTAGGTTGGAAAATATAAACACCATTTGCACTGGTCTGAATTCCATTGAATATGTTGTCTTCGCCAAGAATATCAACAAGCGGCTTGCTCTGCTTTTCTAACTTTTTATAAACAGGCTCCATCGCATCTGTAAGTAAAGCCCATGTTGCTTCGTTCAAATTACAGATGGGTTTCTGGTCTGGTTTGATGGTCGATTTTTCTACTAATCGCCACTTATCCAAGTTCTTGACCTCATCGTATCTGTAAGTCTCATGAACAGAGTTTTTAAGAATTAGCAAGCATGTATAGTTCGACTTATCCGAAAATACCTGACAAGCTCCAAATGATGTCACAGATTCCAGACATTTATTTTCTGCTATTTGTTTGCGCAGTTTCTGTCCTGCACCAACCTTCATGAACTTACTCGGCACGATATAACCTAGCATTCCATCTTCATTCAGAAGCGAATATGCACGTTCAATAAATACAATGTACTTATCAAACTGTTTGTACGCACTTTCATATTTATTCTTATATATGGCAAGTTCTTTGGGCGTTAGGTTCTTCATATCCTCTGATTTCTGATATGGAGGATTACCCACAATGACATCAAACTTTTTAGGAAAATCAAAGGGATTGATTTCTTCAGAATCTTCTGCGGCAACATCGCTGCTCGATAACAAACTGTTGCCGAAATATATATTGTCTTGTAGGTCGGGCAGGATGGGATGCTCGTCACTTACAGTATCGGCATCCTCGTTCTCCAATAATTTAAGCAGCAAACCAAACTTGCAAGCTTCTACGGCATTATAGTCCTTATCCACTCCATAGATGCAACTAGTTAGCAAGCGTTTCTTCTCAGCAAACTTCAATCGGTAAGTGCTCTCTGTAACTTGTATGAGTCTTGTTTTATCATAGGTTAGATAGTAGTCTATAAGGATGTCATTAAGCAGCTGAAATAACTCCAGCAAGAAAGCACCTGAGCCGCATGCAATGTCCGCGAAGTTCATTTCGAAGATGTCTTCTGCCGTTTTGTTCTTGCAGTATTCACTCACTGTTTGGCGCAATATCTCACGGATAATGAAGGTTGGCGTGGTCACAACGTCACGATCAATGTTGTCAGGTTTCATCACAATCTGCAACTCTCCATCAAGAATGTCAAGTTTCTGAGCAATGAAAATTTCGTAAATGTGTCCTAGAATATCAGATGAGAATACACTGAACGAATAGGGACTTTCTGGATAATAGAGTTGCTTGATAATCGTCCAGAATGCAGAGCTGACACGACAGACTATCTGCTCAGAAAGGGCTTGGTCGAACAATCCGGAGTTATACTTTGCATCTGCCTGACGGAACTTTTCCAGCAATGCAGAAAAATTTTCATTGTCAGCTATGCGTAGCAATTCCTTATATATCTCGATATTGCGGTCTTCACAGACGCGAAGAAACAGGATTTTGTTGATGTAGCTCTGTACTTCATCGTTCAGGCGCTCCATATCGATACTCTCGTTTGAGGACTCATTTTGCGCCGTATAAGCCATATAAATCTCTTTTCCGAGCATCAATCTCCAGCCGTTTATCTGCTTCAAGAACTGTTTATCAACAGACCATTGTTTCAAACGCACTTCAATATCTTTCCATATCTCGTCGAACTTACCCGAATACACGGATTCCCGACCGATGAATTGCTGTAGTTCAGCAAACTTTTCTTCATATTCCGTATAGTGGTAGCGGCGAATCAGGGCAACGGTGTTCTCGTCTGTTTCCTCAACCTTGCGTGATGTGTCATAGATGTACAGCCATTCAAAATTCGATAAAATAGAAATTTTTAGGTTAGCAGTATAGCCATATCTGCGGCATTGACGAGCGGGGGCTGAATCTGTACTTATATCAACGTGTGGCTTCTTTGCTTCAACAAAGAATTTTCTCTCTGCATACAGTCGAAAAGTATAGTCGGGCTTTTTCGTATGTTCACCTGCACCTGCTTTCAGCGGCTCTTCCACCAGCACTTCACGTTCATGTGTTGGACGCGCGGCTGCATTTGTAATGTCCCAACCCAGTAGATGGAACATTGGGTCGAGAAATTCATTACGAACCTCGGTCTCGTTATATCGTTCGGTCAGGTAATGATTCCTACCCTCTGTATATTTGGCAACCAAATCGTGTATAGTCATCACTGATATAAATGCAAGAGCCCCCAAGCAGTGTCTCGACAGGCGACCAAACCTTTTGCATACACTGCGAGGGAGTTCCGTTATTTTATGTTAGCCTATAGGCTGTAGGGGTCATTTGCCGATGTATGTAACGCAGATTGTTCGTCATGCGCACATTGCATGGGCGCAAAGTTACTAAATTCCAGCCGAAAAATAGCCATTTCTTTAATTAAATAAGGTGAAGATGACGTTTTTTTGTTGCATTTTTGCATCAAAATGCCACCTTCACCTTTACTTTTCCGTATTTGACAATCTCTTTTTTCTACGAAGTGTTGCAACCTCCAAATGTCAAAATCGGAAAATTGCCGATGTTTTCCACGCTAAGATTTGTTAAGCAGATGTTTTCATTTTGGGGTTTCTCAAATTTTTGTTTCCAGTTTGTTCCTTCTGCCAATTTCTCAAACAAAACCACACTGGGTATCAATTACTTATGAAGAATAGACAGGATTTCAAGAAGAAGATAACGATATTAAATTTACTGGTAATTATGCGATAAGGGGGTGGTTGCAACAACCACCCCCTTATCGTGTATATCTTGTTGTATCGGAGGATAGACACTAATAAGTCATCATTATCTTCTTCTTGACATCCTGTTCTTTGTTGCCTCAACATTGAGGCATATCCTTAACATTAAATATCTCTTTTTTGGTTCATCCCCGAATTGCGTTGGTTTTGTCATGTAGTCTGAGCAGTAGCAGTGTGAAATACTCA
>DGSP01000063.1 GCA_002393555.1 Prevotellaceae bacterium UBA4359 | reverse complement strand
GCAGTTCGGTACGCTTCATCAAGAAGCTCTGTCCAGGGGCAAATGTAGAGGACGGAACTTCCATTCATGGTGCCGAGGCCGCCAATGCCAATAATGAGGCAAGAGAAATAGCAAACATGGCAAAATAAAGAAAGGACAGAAATATGAGAGACTTTGTATTTGAGAACAAGACCAAAGTGTATTTTGGCAAGGAGCAGATGTGCCATCTGCATGAGGAAGTGGCACGTTTCGGTAAGCGTGTGCTTATGGTCTATGGTGGCGGCAGCATCAAGAGAATCGGCTTGTACGATAAGGTGATGGCCGAACTCCAGAAAGCAGGAGCCGAGGTGTTTGAACCTGGCTGGCATAGAGCCTAATCCGCGTCACACCACCGTGAACCGTGGTGCAGCCATCTGCAAGCAGGAGGGCATCGACGTGTTGCTGGCTGTCGGTGGTGGTTCTACCATCGATGCCACGAAAGCCATTGCCGCAGGGGCAAAGTATGAAGGTGACGACGTGTGGGACTTGATTACGCAGAAAGCCACGGTCAGCGAGACGCTGCCCATCATCACCGTGTTGACCCTCTCGGCCACAGGCTCTGAGATGGATGGCGGCTGTGTAATCAGCAATGTGGAGACCAACGAGAAACTGGGCTACTTCGCTCCCGACAACAACCCCGACGTGTCGTTCCTTGACCCCACGAACACCTTCTCGGTAAGTGCCTACCAGACAGCTTGCGGCAGCGTGGACATCATGTCGCACATCTTCGACGTAGCCTATTTCAGCAAGAAGCAGTCGATGGACATGCTGCTGCGCATTCAGGAAGAGGTGCTGAAGACGGTTGTGAAATATGCCCCTGTGGCAGTGAATAAGCCTGATGACTACGAGGCCCGTGCCAATCTGATGTGGGCATCGTCGTGGGCACTGAACAATTTCCTCTATGAGGGATTCTTCCAGGCCACCGTCTGCCACGCGATGGAGCATGAACTGTCGGCCTTCTACGACATCACCCACGGGCATGGTCTGGCCATCCTCACCCCCCGTTGGCTGGCATACGTGCTCGACGAAGAGACAGCCCCCATCATCCAGCGCTTCGGCGTGAACGTCATGGGACTGGACGGCTCGCTGCCCGCAATGGAAGGAGCCAAAGCCGCCATCAAGGCTCTTGAGACCTTCTTCTTCGAGACCCTTGGACTGAAGAACCGTCTCTCAGACCTGGGCATCGACGACAAGAACTTCGCGGCAATGGCACGTAAGGCCTGCGGCGCAGAAGGCATCCTCCACGGATTCACCGATCTGACGCCTGCCGATGTGGAGAAGATTTTCAGAATGTGCTTGTAACTATTAGATTAGAACATGGAAGAAATAAGGATTGATATGCGCAAGCAGACTCCCGAGGAGAGGGCGCAGGGAGTAAGGGATGCACAGCTTTGTTTCAAGCTGAACCACACCATGCCCTATACAGATGAATATAATGATTTGGTGAGCCAACTCTTTGGTGAGTTCGGCGAGGGTAGCCGTCTGATGGCACCCACGACCGTTGTACGAGGGAAGAACGTAAAAATCGGCAAACGGGTGGTCATCATGAACAATTCGCTCTTTATGAGTGCCGGAGGCATCACCATCGAGGACGATGTGCTGGTTGCAGCCAACACCCAACTCATTTCCAACAACCACGACCCAGAAGAGCACCAGATACTGACCTGCAAGCCCGTGTTACTGAAACGCAACTGCTGGATAGGTGCAGGTGCAACCATCCTACCTGGCGTGACAGTCGGTGAAAACGCCATTGTCGGTGCTGGAGCAGTTGTAACCAGAGATGTGGAACCAAATACCGTCGTTGGCGGCATCCCCGCCAAGCTGATTAAGAGACTGTGAAACGATAACAATTATCGACTTGGTATGATTAAGAATACAACGGTTTTAGTAGGTGCCGGCAGCATCGGGCAAGCCATCATCCGCCGTGTTTCGGCTGGCAAGCACATCGTGTTGGCCGACTATAGTGAGGAGAATGCTAAACGGGCAGCAAAGACGCTGGAAGATGCAGGCTTCGAGTGCTCGACCATCAAGTGTGACCTTGGTTCGAAGGAAGATATCCTGAAGTTGGTGGAATTTGCCACCTGCAAGGGTGAAGTGACCAATGTAGTGAATGCTGCTGGCGTGTCACCCTCACAAGCACCCGTTGAAGAAATACTGCGCGTTGACCTCTATGGTACAAGCGTATTGCTGGAGGAGTTTGGCAAGGTGATAGCCGAGGGCGGTTCGGGTGTAATTATCTCCTCGCAGAGCGGCCATCGTCTGCCGGCACTGCCTCATGAGCAGAACGAGGCTTTGGCTACAACACCTACGGATAAACTGCTGGAACTGCCGTTCTTGAAGGAAATCAACGACACGCTGAAAGCCTATCAGTATTCGAAGCGTTGCAATGTGCTCCGCGTGATGTACGAAGCCACCCGCTGGGGGCGTCGCGGAGCTACCATCAATAGCATTTCTCCCGGCATCATCATCACCCCGCTGGCCAACGACGAACTGCACGGCCCTCGCAAAGAGGGTTATCTGAAGATGATCGAGGGTATGCCCGCCCGTCGAGCAGGAACACCCGATGAAGTGGGCGACTTGGCTGAGTTCCTGATGTCGAGCCGTGGCCGTTTCATCAGCGGTGCCGACTTCCTCATCGACGGTGGTTGCACGGCCTCTTATTGGTACGGTGACCTTCAGTATCTAAAGGCCACGCATTAAATACAAGAAATGAAGGTTCTATTGATTAACGGAAGTCCTCACGCTCATGGCTGTACCCATACGGCCCTGAGTGTGGTGGCTGACGAATTGCAGAGAAACGGCATCGACACGGAGATTATCCACGTCGGCCATAAGGACATCCGAGGGTGCATCGGATGCTACAAGTGCCGTGAACTGGGCCATTGTGTCTTTGACAAGGATTTGGTGAACGAGGTAGCCAAGAAGTTTGAAGAGGCCGACGGGCTGGTAATAGGCTCACCCGTCTATTATGCCGGGGCAAACGGAACGCTGGTCTCGTTCCTCAACCGACTGTTCTTCTCGGCCTCGTTCGAGAAACGTTTCAAGGTAGGTGCTGCCGTTGTCTCAGCCCGCAGGATGGGCACCACGGCGACACTCGACCAGTTGAACAAATATTTCCTGCACGGAGAGATGCCCGTGGCCGCAAGCCGCTATTGGAATGCCGTTCATGGCAATTCACCCGAAGAAGTGATGAAAGATGAAGAAGGACTACAGACAATGCGTGTGCTGGGCCGCAACATGGCTTTTCTTATCCGTGCCATCCATGCTGAGCGTGGCGGCTTGCCAGAGCAGGAACCCCAGCGTATCGCAACAAACTTTATCAGATAAAAAGATGTCAGACAAGGAACAGATAGAAACGCTCTATCGCGAGATGTACGAGGCGATGGTCAGGAAGGACACGGCAACGCTGAACCGTGTCCATGCCGATGACTTCGTGCTGACCCACATGACGGGCATGCACCAGTCCAAGCAGGTGTATATTAAGTCCATCGCCAATGGTACGCTCAACTACTATTCAGCCGAGCATGAGCAGATGGACATCAAGGTGAGTGGCGACAGAGCGACCCTAAGAGGCCGTAGCCGTGTGAATGCAGCCGTCTTTGGCGGTGGCCGTCACACATGGCGCTTGCAACTTTCGTTTGAACTTGCCAAACACGATGGTCGCTGGCAGTTTTCGGCAGCCAGTGCTTCAACGTATTAAAATATTATACAATTGAAGTTTCGGATGTTAATAAAAGCGTGAATATATAGGTGCAAAAAAGGCATTGGTTAAAAAGTTAAAAAGTTAATTTGTTAATTTTTCGTTTTGCGGTGGGGGATATTAATAGGGGGGAGTAAGTAATAATATATATATTATATATTTTTTATTATATATATTATATATTATATATTAATATACACGCACGGAGCAAAATTAACTTTTTAACCTTTTAACCTTTTAACCTCTCCGTCGCAACGATTGAAAAATGAGCGTCGCACTGACTGACGGATGACTTCCGCACTGATTGACAAATGACTTCCGCACAGACAAACAAATGAGGCTCGCACAGACACGTGTGTGTGCGGAACTCATTTGTGTGTCTGTACGAGGGTCATTCATCGAAGAGTGCGGAAGCGAAAAAAATTTGCTCACGGAGCAAAAAAAAATCGCACTTCTATTGACAGCCGCATCCCTACGGTAGTAACTTTGCATCGTTTTCATTGTTTAACCCCTAAAACCAACTTCATCATGCCAATCTTAGTACGAAAAGCGAAAATGCGCCTCACCTTTCGGGAGGAAAAGCCAGAAGTGCATGTAGTGCGTCGTCTGACCTACCCTAAGGTGACAGGCAAGCAGTTGGTGCAGTATGCGGCCAATGCTGCTGCCATCCCACCTGCCACGATGCAGGCTTGTATTAACGGTTTCGGGGGATTGCCGTACCTTTGCACCATCAAAATCTATTAAACGACAAATCTATGGGAAAGACGTTGATTGCGTACTACTCTCGTCGCGGAGAGAACTATGTGAACGGAAGCATCAAAAATCTGAAACTGGGCAATACGGAAGTGGTGGCCCTGAAGATTAAGGCTCTGCTGCCGGATGCCGATGTGTTCCAGATTGATACTACCTATGAATACAGCAAGGACTACATGACCTGCATTGAGGAGGCTAAGCAGGAACTGCACGACCAGGCTCGCCCGGAGGTGAAGAACCCGCTGGGGAGCATTGATGAGTATGACACCATCATCCTCGGCTATCCCAACTGGTGGGGCACGATGCCGATGGTGTGCTACACGTTCTTGGAGTCGTATGACTTCACGGGCAAGCGCATCATCCCTTTCTGCACCAACGAGGGTAGTGGCATGGGTAGCAGTGTGCGCTTCATCAAGAAACTCTGTCCTGGGGCAACGGTTGAGGATGGCACACCGATTCATGGAGCCGAGGCTGCCAATGCCGACAGCGAGGCAAGGGAGATAGCGGCACAACTGCACAACCGTTTTATTCCAAGTCGCTGAGCCAGTCGGCGCTGCTGGCATCGCTGGACATGCGCCAGTCGCCGCGAGGGGAGAGGCTGACGGAGCCGACCTTGGGGCCGTCGGGCAGGCAACTACGCTTGAACTGCTGGGTGAAGAAGCGGCGGCAGAAGGTGTGGAGCCAGTGGCGGATGGTCTCTTCGTCGTAGGTGCCGATGGGCATGCCGTCGTCGGCCACGGCTGGGTTGGTCTGCTTGATGAAGGCCTGCTCGGCCAGATAGAGAATCTTGGCAGGACGGAAGCCGAGGCGGAGGAAGTGGTAGAGGAAGAAGTCGTGCAGTTCATAGGGACCCACGAGGTCTTCGGTCTTCTGCTGAATGGTGCCGTCGGCGTTGGCCGGGATGAGTTCTGGCGAGATGGGGGTCTCGATGATGTCGAGCAGGGTCTCTTGGGAGGTTTTGTCCACACTGGTGAGTGCCACCCACTTGACCAGGTACTTGACGAGGGTCTTGGGGATGGAGCAGTTTACGCCGTAGTTGGACATGTGGTCGGCATTGTAGGTACACCATCCGAGGGCCAGTTCGCTTAGGTCGCCGGTGCCCACGACGAAGCCGTTGCACTGGTTGGCCACGTCCATGAGAATCTGGGTGCGCTCACGTGCCTGGCTGTTTTCGTAAGTCACATCGTGCACGGCAGGGTCGTGGTTGATGTCCTTGAAGTGCTGGAGACAGGCGTCCTTGATGCTGATTTCCTTGATGGTGATGTCGAGCGACTGCATGAGACTGAGGGCATTGCGGTAGGTGCGGTCGGTGGTGCCGAACCCGGGCATGGTGATTCCGATGACTTCCTTGCGTGGCCGTCCCAGCAGGTCCATTGTCTTCACACACACGAGCAGGGCCAGTGTGGAGTCGAGTCCGCCGCTGATGCCCACCACGATGCTGCGGGCACCCGTGTGGACGATGCGCTTGGCAAGTGCTGCTGTCTGGATGGAGAAGATTTCTTCGCATCGTTCGTTGAGGGCATTGCCACGTGGCACGAAGGGGTGGGGGTTGACCCAGCGTGTCAGTTCGAAGTCGTAAGCGGGATTGACTGTCTGGCACTGGATGTGGGTGGTCGAGAGTCGAGCGTCGAGCGTCGAGTGTTGGGTGTTGAGGCGCAGGTTGTCGCCAAAGGTGGTGTTGTGGCGACGTTCGGTGAGTAGTCGTTCGGTGTCTATCTCGCTGATGACCATCTGCTCTTCGAGGCTGAAGCGTTTGCTCTGGGCTATGAGAGAGCCGTTCTCGTAGATAAGGGCATTGCCGGCAAAAACAAGGTCTTGGGTCGATTCGCCAAATCCGCAGGAACTATACACGTAGCCGGCGATGCAGCGCGCGCTCTGCTGGCTGATGAGCGAAAGCAGATACTGGTGCTTGCTGATGAGTTCGTTGGTGGCACTCAGGTTGAAGATGATTTCGGCTCCCCTCAGAGCGAGTTCGCTGCTGGGAGGAATGGGTGCCCAGAGGTCTTCGCAGATTTCGATGGCGAAGCAGGTCTTCTGTGTGTGGAAGAGCAGATTGCGGCCAAAGGTGACGGTCTGTGCACAGAGGTGAATCTGGTTGTCGCTTACAGCAGGGGCGGGGGCGAACCAGCGTTTCTCGTAGAACTCCTTGTAGTTGGGCAGATAGGTCTTCGGCACCACACCGAGTATCTTGCCTCCCTGCACCACCACAGCGCAGTTCATCAGCATGGAGCCGACCATGACGGGCATGCCGACGATGGAGATGATTTGGAGGGAACGGGTGAAGTCGAGCAGTTTGAAGAGGCTTTCCTCGCACTTTTCGAGCAGAAGTTGCTGGCCGAGGAGGTCTTGGCAGGTGTAGCCACAGATGCAGAGTTCGGGGAAGACGATGATTTCCACGCCTTTGCCTTCGGCCTGGATGATGAGGCTCTCTATTTGCTGTATGTTGTAGGTGCAGTCGGCCACTTTCAGCGAGGGAATGGCTGATGCGACTTTGACAAAACCGTAATTCATAAGACGTTATTTTTATAGATGCTAATCAATTTCAGTAAATAAGTGTGTATTTTTTATTGAATAGAGATGCGTGTGTGCTGCAGAGAAGGACATGGGCACCTTTTCGGTCTCTGTGGCGTACCCCTCGGCTACGCTTTGCCGTACCCCTCGGGTACGCTGTGGTGTACCCGAGGGGTACGATGGGGGAATGCACGAAAAGAGGAGAGAACTATAGGGCGTCGATGGTTGCGGTGGCAGGTTTGAGTCCCTTGCCGCTCACCTTCACCGTGGCGGTGCCTTTCTTTCCGTTGCTTTGGATGCCGATGACGAGTTGGCCGTGGAAGGCTTTCATGGTGGGTTGGGTGAAGACTTCGATGCTGGTGGCATCGCCGTTGCAGATGCCCTTGAACTGGGCGGCCCCGCTGACGCTGACCGTGAGTTGCTGGTCGGCATCGGGTACGAGATTGCCGTTTGCGTCGAGGATGTTGACGGTGATGAAGGTCATGTCTTCGCCATTGGCCTTGAAGGGCTTGATGGCTGTGCCGAGGTCGCCTGTCAACTGAATCTGCGAGGCTGCACCGGCGGTCTTCACGGTCTGGGTGCCTACTTCTTTGCCGTTCTGGTCATACACCACCACCTTCAGTTCGCCAGGTTCGTACTTCACGTTGTTCCAGCGCAGGCGGTAGCGGTCGATGGCAGGGTCGTTGATGTCGGAAATTTTGCCCTCCTTGCCTGCACCGCTTTTCACGTCGGTTCTCTTGGTGATGCGGCCTTGCGACTTTCCGTTCACGAAGAGTTCGGCAGTGGGGTAGTTGGTGTAGCAATAGACGGGGGTCACCTCGCCTTCGCGTCCAGGCCATGTCCAATGGGGCAGGAGGTGGATGGTCTTGTCGGTGGTGTTCCAGTGAGAGCGATAGAGGTAGTAGCGGTCTTTGGGCAATCCGGCGAGGTCGAAGATGCCGAAGTAGGAAGAGCGGCTGGGCCAATAGCCGTCGTAGGGAGTGGGTTCGCCGAGATAGTCGAAGCCTGTCCAGACAAACTCGCCAATCACCCAAGGTTCATCATCCTGCAAGAGCCAGTCCTCTTCGGGGATGTTGGACCACCAGCAGGCTTCGGTGTCGTAACTAGAGCATTGGCCGTCATCGTAGGCTTTGCCGTCGAAACGGCCAACGGGGAACTTATACACGCCGCGCGAGGAAACGGTCGAGGCCGTCTCGCTGCCCAGCACGTAGCCTTGGCCGAGTCCTGCCAGTGCCTTTTTATATAAATGTGTGCGGTAGTTCATGCCTGGCACATCGGCCACATTGGCAAAACCGCTCTTGATGGCTGCCTCGATGCGGTCCATGCCGTTGGTGATGGGGCGAGTGCCGTCGTGTTTGTTCACGAGGTCTTGCAGATGGCGCAGAATCTGCGCTCCCTCTGCTGAACCTTGTTCTGGAATTTCGTTGCCCACGCTCCACATCACAAGGCTGGGGTGCAGACGGTTGGCACGTACCAAGTTCTCAATGTCGCGGTCGCTCCATTCCTTGAAGAAGCGTGCGTAGCCGTTCTTGCACTTTTTGTAAATCCACATGTCGAAACTCTCGGCCATCACCATCATGCCGAGGGAGTCATACACCTCCATCTGCATCTGGCTGGGGCAGTTGTGGGCGGTGCGGATGGCATCGCAACCCATCGATTTGAGCAGTTCCACCTGACGGATGAGGGCGGTCTTGTTGACTGCCGCTCCCAGCATGCCAAGGTCGTGGTGCAGGCAGACTCCCTTGAACTTGCGGGTTTGGCCATTCAGTTGGAAACCACCTTCGGCCGAGCACTGGACGGTGCGGAAGCCTATCTTCTTCGTCTGTTTGTCGAGAATGCGGTCGGGTGCGCCGTCGCGGATGGTGTAGAGTGTCACTTGCAGGTCGTAGAGTTTGGGATTCTCAGGAGTCCAGAGGGTCACGTTCTCCACGTTGCCAAACACCTGTGCCAAGCCGCTTTCGTCGGCATAGGCCAAGAAGGTCTGCTGCTTTCCCTTGTCGTTCTTCACGCTGAACTCGAAGGCATATTTCTTGCCAGGCTGCATGCCTGCCACTTGCGCCTTGAACTCTTCGGTCACCTGTTGTCCGATGGCGAGTGTGTTGGCCACGATGCCCCACTGCTCGATGGCGGTCTTCGGAGTCTGAATCAGCGTGACGGGGCGGATGAGTCCGGCCCCCGGATACCAGCGGCTGCTTTCCTCCACATTCTGCAGGTGGACAGCCAGCGTGTTGGGCGACCCGTCTTTGTTCACGAAGGGAGTCACATCCACGTTGAACGAACTGTAGCCATACTTCCATTCGCCGGCTTTCTGGCCGTTCACATACACCACAGGCTCTGCCATGGCTGCGTCGAAGTTGAGCAGGGCGCGTGGGCAGTCCTTCTCCACTGTGAAGGTGGTGCGATACCAGCCGCTGCCAATCCAGGGCAGGGAGCCGGAGCGTCCCGTCTTTTCGCTCGCTTCCTTTTCGCCATTCTGTTCGATGGCCACGGTTTGCTTGTCAATCTCTTTGTCGAAGGGACCACTGATGGCCCAGTCGTGTGGCACTTGCACCGTCTGCCACTTCTTGTCGTTGAAGTTCGTTTGGGCAGGTGCGGTTGGGGCGAGTTTCTCTCCACGCGAGAACTTCCAGCCATTGCGCAACTGGATTTCCTGGCGTTGTGCCAAGGCGGTCATGGCTGTGGTCATCATGGCGGTGCACAGCAGACCTTTGAGCATTTTCTGATAGATAGTCATATATATAATATGTGTAGGTTGGTTACTTCTGATAGATGATAAAGTCCTTCATCTTCACCCACGAGGGGGTGGCGGTGTAGGTGGTTTGGTAGGCCCCTATTCGCAGGGTGGGGGTGGTCACTTCGATGGGAGAGCCGGGCATGTTTTCCCATGTCTGTCCGTCCTTGCTGGTGCGGGCGTAGAGCAGGTTGCCGCGCCGTTCAAAGTGCATGAATGGGTCAAAGTTGTAGCCCTTGTGGTTCGGAAACTGCGGACGGCCTTGAGGACTCAGCACCGTGAGCATGTTGCCGCAGTTATAGAGGGGGAAAACTCCCAGATGGTAGTAGGTAGCCCCCTCCCGACCTTCTCCAAGAGGGGAAGAGATGAGGATGCCGCCCTCGTTGTAGCCTGTCACGTTGTGCTGCTTCAGGCCCTCCATGTCGTCAATTGTTGTCATCACCACAAAGTCGCCCGTCACTTCCTTGTATGTTTCACCGCCATTCTCCAGCGGCGCATCGTTGAAGTTGCCGTTCTTGGCCGAGAGCGTGAACGTGTCTTTCTTCTCGAAGACCGGCTTCATGTCGGGGGTGAGGGCGAACTTGCTGGCTAGGTCAATCTCCTCGAAGTCGTCGTCGCCAAGGGATGGTGTGTGTTGCGTACTGCACTCTCTGTACATCTGTTCGATAAACTCTGCAGAAACTGCCGTGGAAAGGATGCTGATAAAACCTATATATCCTCTGAAATGGTTGGCTCCAGAGGCATCGGCACCAATGGTGATGTGTCCGTCGGGGCGAATCATGAGGAAGTTGTTTTGTTCCTTGACGAGTTGTCCGTTCAGATAGGCACGTTCCTTCCATCCATCGAATGTAATGGTCCAAAGTTGCCACTTGCCTTCGCCTTCCTTGATTTCCTTAGGTGCACCAAAACTCTCGAACGAACCGTTGTGGTTGATGAGTCCTGTCTGCGGATTGGTGCCAAGACGGAATTCGGTGGTGGCCAAGTCGGCATGCGAGGTGGAGAGTGAAGCCACCGTGGAAACGGGGCCGGCCTTGACGTTCAGCACCCATGCCATGAGGGTGTAAGGAGCGTTGTAGCGGTATGTCTGGGGCAGGGGAGTGTCACTCACCAGATGCTGGGTGCCGTTCAGGAAGAGTCCCCAGTGGCCGTCTTTCACACGAACACGGATGGGCTTGTTGGCCTTGAACTTGATGGGGGAGACGGACGAGTCGTAGGTCATCTTCATACATTCCACCTCGGTGATGTCGAAGGGCTTGCCGTTGTGGGGTGTGGCTTTGGCTATATCTTCGGCGGCAAAGGCGATGATGGCTTTTTCCATCTGTCTCTCGCTGGCCTCCACGTCTTTCTTGTGCATGCCTGGATAGCCGTCGTTGCTTTCCACGTCTGTCTGGGGCAGGGCTGGTGCTTTTGCCCACACCTTCACGTTCCAGATAGCAGGCATGTGGCCGTTCTTCTGCGTGTCGGTGATGCTGATGCGCACATATCGTGCCTTCACAGATTTCTTGTCAATCATTGGTGAGCCTTGCTGGGTGTTGTCTGTGCGGTCGGCATACATCGTCCAGTTCTCACCGTCGAGCGAGGTCTCTACCTTATACTGATAGAAGAAAGTGGCATACTCGAACTGTGTCCATACCTCATTGAACTTCATGGGCTTGCCGAGGTCAACTTGAATCCATTCATCATGCCGCTTGCCATCCCAATTGCAGCGTCTCGCTTTCCACAGTGTGGCATTGTTGTCATCTACGGCATATTCAGGCTTGAACCAATCATCATAATGGGAAGAAGCCGTCACTTTGGCTCCGTAAGCGAGGTTCTTATACTTTGAAGCCTCCTTGAAGAGGTTGACGTTCTGGGCATTGTGGGTGGGTACAATAGGGATGATGTCACCCTTGTCATTGAACTTCAGTTCGTCGATGCACACCTGACGGTTGAAGCCATGCACCGACTTCGGGTTGTTGTGGCGGTGATAGACGATGTAGTGCTTGCCATCTATCTCGATGATGGAGTGATGCCCCGGTCCATGCACGGTTTCGTCCTCGTTGGTGGTCAGCAATTCTCCTTTATAAGTAAAGGGACCCATCGGCCCGACCGTGGAGGTGGCGTACTGTACCCGATAGGTGTCGGTGTGGCAGGAGCCTGACGAGTAGGTGAAGTAATAGATGCCGTTCCTCTTGAACACGAACGGTGCCTCAAACACATCCTTCAGTTCGGTGTTTGGAATGAGCCGTTTCTCCGAGAAAAACTCGTCGGCAGCGATGGGGAAGGGGTGGTCTTCGCCCCATCGGCGCGCATCTTTCGCCACGCCCTCCGAAAGGGCCGTGAGGTCGAAATCGCCGTCTTTCAGTTTGGCCACACCGCAGCCAAAGCCATCGTAGATGCCCCAAGTGGTGAAGTAGAGGTACTGGCTCTGGTCGTCATCCACAAACAGTTGCGGGTCGAGCGTAATCACATTGTGCACATATCGGTCGGGCACCATCACAGCGTCTTCCTTTCCGAGAATGTTGTGCCAAGGGCCAATCGGCGAATCGCTCTCGCCGATGCTGATGACGCAAGGTTCGCAGTAGAAGTAGCGGTACTTCCCGTTGGGCATCTGCACCACATCGGGTGCCCACACCACTTCTGTGGTCGGCCAGTTCATCACGATGTTCTTCCAGTTGACAAAGTCCTTGCTCACCCACACCTGTGCAGGGCCATAGCCGTTTCCCGTTCCGTCGGTGGTGGCATAGAGGTAGTAGGTGTCGCCAAACTTACGGATGGTAGGGTCGGCGAAGTAGCCAGGAATGAAGGGGTTGGCATTTCTCGGTGCATTCCAGGCAGTGCCCATGACAGGCGATGGTGTGTACTCTCTCGGCCGCTGCTGTGCCAGAGTCATCTCTGTGGCCGAAACCATCAGCAGGAGCGGTAAAACAATTCTTTTCATTTTCAGTTTCATATCATGCTAAATCTAAACAAATTCTTCTGTGTTGTTGGCCCTCTGAAGGCAGCGTCGTAGCCTCAATTGTGTTTTCTCCGTTAGCATAATTACGTTTTCTCCGTTAGCGTAATTACGTTTACGTCGTTGGCATAATTACGTCAGTGACGTTGCCGTTTGGGCATTCCCGTCTGTTCTGTTTTTTTGATAGTGTCGTTGCTTCCGACGACTCAACGGAGTATGCCTTTCCGATTGAGTGCCTGTGTGTATTTGGCGGCATTGTGCAGATGCTCTCCGTAAGAGATGGCAAAGTTGTGAGTGCCAGAAAAGTCTTCCTTGGCACACATGTAGATGTAGTCGTTCTTGTCATGGTTGAGTACGGCATCGATGCCGGCAATGCTCGGTACCCGGATGGGGCCGGGGGGCAATCCAAGGTTGCGGTAGGTGTTGTAGGGCGATTCTACCTTCAGATGCTCGTGCAGCACACGGCGTATGGAGAAGTCACCCACGGCATAGATGACAGTCGGGTCGCTTTGCAAAGCCATCTGCTTGCGCATGCGGTTCATGTAGAGGGCTGCAATCGTGGGCTTCTCTGCATCGTTGGCCGTTTCGCTATCCACAATAGAGGCCAGCGTGATGACCTTTTCCTTCGTCATCTCCTCGCCGGCATACTGGCTCACCTCCTTCAGTTTGCCCAGCCGCTTCTCGTTCCAGAACCGTTCGTTCTCCTTCAGCATGCGCTCCATCAGCCGCTCCACGCTCATGTCCCAATACACCTCGTAGGTGTTCGGGACGAACAACCCCGGCAGCGACTCGCGAGTATAGCCCATTTTCTTGATTTTATGGTCGTTGTTCAGGTATTGCGCAATCTTGGCCGAATCGACCATCAACTGTGCGCCCAGTCGGCCCGCCATCATGTTGAGGGTGCGCACCGACGGCACCACCAGGTTGATGGGCTTCTCGTTGTGGTTGCGTATGTTTCGAATCAATCTCAGCATGGTCATATCAGCATCCACCTCATACCGCCCCGTCTGGATACGGTCTTTCAGGTTCAGCAATCCTGCATAGAGGTGAAATGCCCGCATGCTTTCGGGCTTAGTTTGCAGTTCCACTTTGTGGGCGATGGAGTCCACGTTGTCGTCATCGTCAATGTAGAGGTAGGTGGGTTCAGCCAGATGGAATCCACTCTTGTAAATCCACCACATGCCTCCGGCAGCAGCCACAAGCATGATGCACAGCAACACCCAAACCCATGTGTTTGTTTTCTTCTTAGACATATTTTCTTGATTTAATCTATCTATTCAGCAAAAACTTTTATTTCTTCAATTCTTAGCAGTAAAAATGCCGATTTTCTTCGTTCTCCGAATGAAATATCATGGCAAAGATAAGAATTATCTCCCAAACATTCTTCGTGAATGGCAAAAGTTTTTTAACTTTACACCAAATTTCACACATTTATATTATAAAGCAATGGAAAATTTCAAGGATTTGGTGCAAAAGCGCCGCAGTGTCCGCAAGTTTACCGAACAGGAAATCACTCCCGAGGACCTTCAGACAATTCTTCGTGCCGCATTGATGGCTCCCACCAGCAAAGGCACTCGTGCCTGGCATTTTGTGGTGGTCGATGACCCTGTTCTTCTGGAGAAAATATCGCTCTGCCGACCTCTGGGCAGCCAGTTCATCGCTGGTGCCAAAGTGGCTATCGTGGTGTTGGGTGACCGCGAGGTGACCGATGCCTGGTGCGAGGATGCCTCTATAGCCGCCGTCACCATGCAGTATCAGGCAGCCGATCTGGGTTTGGGCTCGTGCTGGTGTCAGGTGCGCAACCGCTTCATGGAGAACGGCGAACCCTCCGACAATGTGCTCCGTTTCCTCCTTCGCTATCCCGAGAACCTCACTGCCGAATGTGTCATCGGCATCGGCTATCCAGCCATTGAGCGCAAGCCGCAGGACGAAGACAAACTGAAGTGGGAGAACGTGCATGTGGGACCATTCCCGGAGGAAGAGTGAATCACTTATGAAGATTGTATTGATAGGGGCGGGTAATCTGGCCACCAATTTGGGCAAAGCACTCCATCGTGCCCATCACGAAATAGTGCAGGTCTATAGCCGCACGGAGGCTTCGGCATCCGCTTTGGCAGAGACGTTGGCATGCCCTCACACCACCCGTTTGACTGATGTGGTGCGTAGTGCCGATGTCTTCATCATTTCGGTGAAAGACACGGCCTTGCCATCGGTCGCAGCAGCGTTGCATGAGGGTAGGGAAGGCCAGTTCTTTGTCCACACAGCGGGCAGCATGCCTCTCGCTGTCTTGCCTTCAGCACGTTGCGGAGTCTTTTATCCCATGCAGACATTCTCTAAGAATAAGGAGGTGGATTTCAGTGTGATACCCTGTTTTGTCGAAGCGTCGAACGAGGAAGACGAGGCGACACTTCGCTCGCTGGGAAAGACCCTTTCCGACTCTGTCTATACGCTGGACAGCGAGAACCGCAAGTACCTCCATCTCTCCGCCGTCTTCTGTTGCAACTTTGCCAACCATTGCTATGCTCTCGGTGCCCAGTTGCTCCAAGCGCATGGCGGTATCCCCTTCAGCGTCATGCTTCCTCTCATCGGTGAGACGGCTCACAAACTCTACTCGATGACTCCAGTCGAAGCCCAGACAGGCCCCGCTGTGCGTTGGGACGAGAATGTGATGGAGAAGCAACGGCAACTTCTGGCCGCCATGCCTCACCTCCAGCAAATCTATGAGTTGATGAGCCAGAGCATACATGAATTGGCTGTGGAGGGGGAGACTTCTGGTTTTTCGAGCCAGTTTAGTTCTTCTAGTTCTTCTAGTCCTTCTAGCCCTTCTAGCCAATCTAACCCTTCTGGTTAATCTAGGTTCTCTAGTCAAAAAAACATAAAAAACTCTCATGATTAACTACGATTTAGCCAAGATACGTGCTGTCTTCTTCGACGTGGATGGTGTTCTCTCTTGCGAGACCATCCCTCAGCACCCCAACGGCGACCCCATGCGCACCGTCAACATCAAAGACGGCTATGCCATGCAGCATGCCGTGAAGTGTGGACTCATCCTGGCCATCATCACAGGCGGACGCACTGAAGCCGTGCGCATCCGCTACGAAAGCCTTGGCCTCAAGGACGTCATCCTCGGTGCTGCCGTCAAAATCAGCACTTACGAAGAACTGAAAAAGAAATATCAACTTCAGGATGAGGAGATTGCCTACGTAGGCGACGACATCCCCGACTATGAGGTGCTGCAGCGGTGCGGCCTGCCATGCTGCCCAGCCGATGCTGCCCCCGAAATAAAAGACGTGTGCATCTACATCTCCCACAAGAACGGAGGACAGGGGTGCGCACGTGACATTCTCGAACAAATACTCAAAGCACAAAACCTATGGATGCACAACAGCACGGCCTTCGGCTGGTAGAAGGCTATCGGGTGGTGTTGGCCAGCAACTCACCTCGCCGCAAGGAACTGTTGGCCGGGTTAGGAATCGACTTCACCGTCCGCACCCTCAGCGACATTGATGAGAACTATCCCGACACCCTGCGAGGCGAGGAGATTCCCATCTACATTTCGGGCAAAAAAGCAGAAGCCTACAAAAAGACAATGGCCGACGATGAACTCATCATCACCGCCGACACCATCGTGTATGACAACCATCAAGTGTTGGGCAAGCCGCACAGCCGCGAAGAGGCCATCCAGATGCTGCGCGAACTCTCTGGCCATGCCCACGAAGTCATCACGGGCGTGACCATCGTCACCAAGCAAAAGACCATCCAGTTTGCCTCTACCTCAAAAGTGTTTTTCGCTTCCTTAACTGACGAAGAAATAACGTATTACGTCAATACATATCAACCATTCGACAAAGCAGGCTCCTACGGCATTCAGGAGTGGATAGGCTTCGTGGCCGTCACTCGCATCGAAGGCTCCTACTTCAACGTGATGGGCCTCCCCATCCAGCGGCTCTACACCGAACTCAAAAATTTCTGATTCCTAACTCCTAACTCCTCACTAACATGGAAACTTACAAACACGAACTCGACGACATCGACCTCCAAATACTCCGCATCCTGCAAGACAACAGCCGCCTGACCACCAAAGAACTGGCGCTGAAGATACACCTCTCCGTCACACCCACCTACGAGCGTCAGCGTCGCTTGGAACGGCTTGGCTACATCAAGGGCTATGTGGCGGTGCTCGATGCCAACAAGTTGGAACGTGGATTCATGGTCTTCTGCAGCGTGTCGATGAAACAAATCAACAAGCAGATAGCCAACGACTTCCAAGAAGTGGTGGCCACATGGCCCGAAGTGACCGAATGCTACAACATCTCGGGCGATGGCGACTACCTGCTCAAGGTGTGTGTGAGCAGCATGCAGCGCTATCAGCAGTTCATCCTCGACAAGTTGGGCGATTTCCCCTACATCTCAAAAGTCAGTTCCTGTTTTGTCATGGACACGCTCAAACTCACCTACGGCTTCACGGTTTAAGCGTCTGAAAATTCAGCACCTCCTTGGTCTCATCATAGCCAAGGCAGATGGTGAAAGCCCCGTAGGCATAGGGCGCGATGTCATATTCGTTATAGAGAAACTCGATGCTGTCCTCGCGCAGCGCGAAATTATTGCTGATGAACATGTCCGTCATCTCCAGAATGCCCTTCTGGCGCAGTTCGTCCATCGTCCGCACCTGCTGGTCTTTCATCAGTTTGCGCAACAGCAAGTCCTTCAGCAGGTTCTGCTTCGTGATGGGGCAAATGTCGTCCAGCACAATCATCCTGCCCGTGCTGGTGTCGAACCGCAGGATGGTGGTCACCGTGCACGGATGCGCCCCGCCATTGAACACCTCCTCCTCCAGCCGATAGTTGACGACCTGCTTCTTCCCATATTCGGCACGTCCCGTCAGATGGTCGTAGTAGATGTCGGCCACCTCATCGCTGCGAAACTCCCCCTTCACGTCTTCTATATATTGCGCCACCGCCTCGTCGGCAGTCAGTTCGCTCGACTGATGCAGCAGAATCTCAATCAGTTGGCCGTTGATGAGTTTGCAAACCCGCTCGTTCACCTCTTGGTCTTGTCTCATGAACTGCATGTCCACCTTCACATCCATCTCGCGCTTTGCCCCCTCATGCAGCGAGGCAAACTCATCCTGCAGCGTGTCTTTCTCGGCTTCTTCCTCGTCAGCGTCCTCCATCGGAGTCTCGTTCAGCCGCTCCTGTTTCTCCACGCGATAGAACTCAATGCCATTCCATTGAGAGTCAGAAATGCAAGCCGTCAGAAAAAAGGTGGAAAGTGCTCCTAAAAACAAAAATATGTCATGTAACGTGTCTCTTTTCATCGTTCTTTGTCCAAAATCGGGTGCAAAGGTACAAAAAAACTCCTGACTCCTCACGTCTAACTCCCAACTTTTTTCTACCTTTGCCGCGAAAAAAGTAAAAAGGATGATTTAGGAAACAATCATGCAACGCAGAAATTCATACAGTGACCTTGGCCTGACAGTCGCTCTGAGCGTCTTTGTCTGCATCCTCGTCAAGTGTCTGCTTTTCGGGTTCACGTGGGTTGGCATCGTCTGGCTTCTGCTGGCGTGTGCCTACTTCTACCTGTCGTGGCGCTATCCCTCCGGCGGCAAGGTGGTGCGGCATGCCACCACGGCGTTCCTCGCCCTTTCGGCCATCGCCATAGCCGGAGTGGTGCTATTCGACAAAAACACACGCCCCGTCATGCATGCCTTCGAAGGCACGGGCGACACCATCAAGGATGCCGAGGTGGTGGAGGAAGAACCCATCGCCCCCATCTATGTGCCACAGCCCGAAGACACCGTGCAGGAAGACACCCTCCCGATGGAAGAGACTGCCGCCTTCGACTCATTGATAAACGAGAAAATTAACACAACAACAAACATCGATACCACAAAAATCGAGCAATAAAACAAGTCTGTTATGTCATTAGTGAAATGTCCCGAATGTGGCCACGAAGTAAGCACACTGGCCACCTCATGCCCCCACTGTGGATGCCCCCTCGGCAACCATGCCCCCTCTCAGCCGCAACCATCCGCTCAGCCAGAGAAAAAGCCTAATGGCCATGCCGTGGCCACCATCGTCGTCGTGTCCATCGTCATCCTGGCCCTGGGCGCCGCTGCCGCATGGCACATCTTCTTCCGTGGCAGCGACAATGCCGACGAACGTGCCGCCTACGACAACATCGTGCGCTATCAGAACGAAGGGCGCCTCGACTCGCTGGCCGAAGCCCTCAGCACCTACCTCGACACCTACAACCCCGATGCCCACCACTATTCGCAACTGAAGGCTCTGGGCGACCGCTTCTTTGCCGAGCGCACCGACTGGCAGGCCGCCGAAGGCTCGCTCACGCTGGCCTCCGTGCGCCACTTTCTCGATGTCCACCCCGACGGACTCTATCTCAAACAGGCTCAGACCAAACTCGACTCCCTCTCCTTTGTCGAGGCCAACCAAGCCGACACCCGCGAGGCATACGAACACTACCTGGCCCAGTTCCCGCAAGGCCGCTACACCGCCGATGCAAGGCAAAAGATGAATGAACTCGACAGTGCAGAACTCAGCCCCGAAGAGGAAACGGCCATCAACGGCACACTCGACGCACATTTCAACGCCCTGGCCGACAACAACCGCGCAGCCATCGAGACCACCCTCGCCCCCGTCATCAGTTCCTACATCGGCAAGGCCAATCCCGAACTGGAAGACATCTACGCCTACATGCAGCACATGCACTCCTCCTCGCGTATCCTCTTCTTCAGCGTCAAAAACCCCACCATCACCAAGGTGAAACTGCAGGGCCGCAGCATTTACAACGTGCAGTTCACCCTCGACGAGGAAACCTACTCATCCTCCTCCGTCCGTCATGCCCACCTCGACACCGAAGACGGTGTGGCCTCCAACGGCGATGGCGAAGCCGACGCTCCCAAGCCCGACAACGTGAAGCGCTTCTCCGGCACAGCCGTTCTAGACGAGAGCATGAAAATCACCTCCCTCGTGCTGCGCCAGTAATTTTTTTCGAACTCCCATAGCCGTACCCCTCGACTACACCGTGCCGTACCCCTCGGGTACGCCATGCCGTAGTCGAGGGGTACGCTTGTTTCACACCTCTTTCCCTCTCGTTTGCCCCTTCCTCTCCTCAATCTGTTAAAGTTTTCATTTCTTCCCCTCGTTTTTTTGAGAAAAAAGAAAAAAAGTGTTATCTTTGCACCGAAATGGGAAATTCATTCTTGCATGCAGTGGACGAGAACGCTCGCAATGGATTTAGAAAAAATGCTTTATAACAAATTTTATTACTAACTAATTATTATCAACTGATGAGAAAACTTTACACCTCTCTCTTGGCATTGGCTCTGATGCTGGTGTCAACGGTGGCAAGTGCATGGTCTTATGACATTCCGACAGCAAATGCCGTGCTGGAAGGCGAAGACTACAATCTTGTCCTTTCAAAAGATTATGATTTTGTAAACGGTAAGTTCAATGGTGAAGTTTTCGCCAATGCTGCAGGCGACAGGGTGTTTGGCGATGGCTGCTTTGTTCTGGCAGACGAGGCTGCATCGTTCAAATTGAACAGTTGGGTTTCCTATCAAGTAGTGGCACCAGCGCAGATGGATAACTTCTACATTCAGATAGGAACAACGGCTATCAATTTGCGCGCAGCAGCAGGCAAAGATGGTCTTCACAACTATGGTTCAGGTGCTCGCTACATTGCTATTGCCAATGTGAGGGCTGGTCAGGTTATTGTTTGTCAACATGGAGTTTCTGGATTGTTGGAAAGCGATAAAAATTATCAAACATGTAAAGATAACATCGCTCAACCAGCATCTGCATCTGTCATCTCTGGTGTGACAGCATGTGAATGGGAGGATATAACAGAAGACATCCATGTAGCACAAGAGGCATTAGAGGAAGGGTCTAAAGATAACTTCTCCTATTGGCGTGCTACGAGCGACGGATACTTTTTGGTTGAAATACAACGTTATATCGCCATTCAAGGTCTTCAGATTTGGAAAGGAGTCAATGAGGCCGAGTCTGTTACATTGCCATCAATGAGTGTGGTGAGTGTCAACGGAGGTTCTCGCACATACGCCATCAACTCAGGCATATCAACAGAGGAAAACGAGGTTTATACTTTCTACAACTTTGTAGATGAGAACGTGGATGACCCCGAAGCCCCGGTTGCTGTAGCCGACCCTATCTATTGGAAAGATACGGATGAGGTGGATTATTACACATACACCGACGAAGAGGAAGGCACAACGGTGAAATATACGGTGGAGCAATATGAAGCAGGGGAGTTGCCAGAGGGAGTGGAAAAAGAGGCTCTTGTTGCTGTGTATAAGCAAGTTCCAGATTTGGAGACAACCTTCCAAGGCTGGACAGAGGGTGACCCCATCGACCCTAACAATTATTATGGCGAAGGCAATTACTATGACCCCGAGGCTCCCATCGAGATTACACTCAATGATGGTAAGCCTGTTGAGTATGATGGAAGTGGTGATGTGTCGAAAGCAATTGTGACCATCAAATACATTTCCATTTCCACCACAGGTGTCGTTTCGGATATGGTGACTCAGAAACTGGAGATTGAAAACCTGACACTCAATGCCCCCACGCTGGAACTTGTGGGCTTTGACGGCACTGTGCGTCAGTACAGAATCGGATGGGTGAACAACAAGAAGACCGACAAGGATGCGTATGACATCAGTTGGACAGCCGATGACGACACTCGTGGCGAGGAAGGCGTGGCTGTGGGCAGCATCATCTCGTTCGAACACGAGGTGAAGGTGACTGTGAGTGCCGATGGCTACGAGGATGGTGTGCTGGAACAGGTTGCCGACATGGAAAATACAGACATCAAGCGCAAGTCTGCTGCCACCGACGGTGAGGGCAACGCACTCCACGACTGGGACTTCGTGAACATCACCGAGTATCAGAAGGCTCTCTTCATCCAAGACCCGACTAACATTCCCGAAGATTTGGTTGAGCAATACAGCAAGACAACGGGTGATGGCGAAGAGGCTGTGACCGAATACATGTCGAAGGATGAGTATGCTCAACGTTATGAGAACGAAGAGGAACTGGATGGGTGGAAACCTGTGGTGAAGCCGACTGGATGGCTTGCACGTGATGTAAACCTGCGCTCGAACCGAGCCGTCATTGAGGGCGGTGTAAACCAGAACTCTAATGGCTATGGTTATAGTGAAGACCTCAGCGGAATCTTCAAGACTGGACTAGATGTGGATTGTGCTCCCAATGCGAAGAATAACTCCACCATCATGATATACACAGACAAGGCTGATAAGGAGAAAGAAGGTGGATACAATGGTGATGGCATCACTCGTCTGGGTATCTACTTCATGGCAAGACCTACACTGACCTTCTCGCGCGAGGTGGCAAAGCCAGGCGAGATTGTTACCATCTACTATGGAACCGGTGGCTCGAACTATACGGATTATCGTGCACAAAAGGTTTACACTGTTCCCGCAGAAGACTTGCTCAAGGTGTCGGATCTCCCCAGTGCTGTTCACATCTTCTACATTGATGTCTATACCTACGAAGGCGTGGAGGATATAGAAGATGTTTACACGACTGCTATTGATGCGGTGGATGTTCAGCCCATCAAGAAATCTACTGCCATCTACAACCTTGCTGGCCAGCGTGTTGACAGCAACTACAAGGGCATCGTCATCAAGGATGGCAAGAAGGTGCTGGTGAAGTAAAACAGACAGTTCTTATGAAATAGTGGCGGCGGCATTCCTAAAATGCCACCGCCACTGCTTTTTGCGGAACTATTTTGTACTTTTTCCCGATTTCTTTTTGTCAAATGCATTTTTGTCAGTATCTTTGCCCCGATTTCTCAGTTACCATTGTGACGAAGAAACACTTAAAATGACAATTTTTACTACTTTTCATATCTACTATTATTAATAATGAACGTGATTTCTGTTTAAGACTCACGTTTTTAGTTACTAACTATTTAACTCATAATTTTTATGAAGAAAATCTTTACTCTTATGGCTATGGCACTGCTGACTTTCATGGGTGCCTATGCGCAAGATGGACAAGAGGAAACTCCTGCTGTCGTTTACACAAAGACTTTCTACTCTGTTTTGGCGGATGCCAAGTCTATTGTGGAAAGTGAACACTACACAATTGGACGAAGTGACTTGAAGGCTGCTATCGAAATAGCCGAAAAAGCCGTCACCGAAGGCCCTGGAGAAGAAAGTGATGACGTGCTTGATAACAGTTATCTGCGTGACCAACTGATTGAATTGCAGACAGCCATTGATGCATTCGTGTTTGCCAACCAGTATGCGGACGCAACAGAGAAAATTGCCAATCCCAGTTTCGACAAGGACAACAACAACGCTACGGCTATCACATCGTGGACAGTGAGCAACTTCAAGCAGAATCGCCGCAGTGTCAGTTACACCAGTACCCGTGTAAACAAGGATAACCTGAGATACACTCTTGCCAACTTTGTTGAACAATGGGCAGCAACTAGTGTCGGTCAATTGTCTGGTTCAGGAAAGATAGAGCAAGTAATCAGCAAATTGCCAGCGGGACACTATCGTCTGACAGCCGATATTTTGGTCGTCAATCAAAAGGATGCTGACGACAACGAAGAAGCAGTTGGTGTACAGTTGTATGCCAATGAGTCAGTCCGCGAGATTGGTTTGACGGATGTGAAGACTGGCACCAATGCCACTGCCTTCAGTGTTGACTTCGACATTGCAGAAGGTGAAGATGCTACCATCGGCCTCCGTTTTGACAACGTAAACTTTAACTGGATGGCATGGGATAACGTGACACTCTTCTTCATTGGAGATCCAGACATTTATAACAGCGTGGTGGATGCCGAAAAACTGGTGGCTGCCAAAGAAGCCCTGAATGCTTCGCTGACAGCAGCCCGCGAGGCTCTTGCACGTGAGGATGCTCCTCTCTATCACTCAGAATTGGAAACAGCCATTACCAATGCCGAGACTTCATTGGAAGAAGTGAGCACTTATGAGGAAGCCGAAACGGCCAAGAGTACTTTGGATGCAGAGATTACTGCATTTAACAACAACAACAAGCACTATACCAACCTGAAAACAGCGATTGGCAAAGCCGAAGAACTCGTTGCTTCGGGTGAACTGAAAGAAGGTACAGAGGACTACCAAACAGCCATCGGTACTGCCAAGGAGGCTTTGAGCACAGCCATTACATCTGCAACCGATGAAGCCGTTTCGCAACTGCAAGCCGCATTGACTGACTTGCAAACAGCAGAACTCGCTTATCGCATTGCTAATGCAAGTTATGCCAATCCTGCCAATGTTATCACGAATGGTGCCATGAACAATACTGATGGTTGGGATATTTTAGTGCCTGGAGCAAATCCCGGTCTTCACATCAACACTTCTGGTAATGTCACGAACTTTAGCAAGCCATTCATGGAGTGCTGGGTGAAAGACGCTAATTATGGCCAAGAGAACTATGCACGTCAGACCATCACGGCTCTGCCTAACGGTCTGGAACTGCCCAAGGGCTTATACGTGCTGCAGGCTGCGGCATTGGCTACCCGTCAGGATCAGGCAGACCTTGAAGTGTCTGGTGTGAAACTGAAACTTGCTGACGAGGAAGTGGCTGTACACACAGGAAATGGTGTAGGTGAAATCTACAGACTGGAATATGAAAAGACAACAGCCGGAGGTGAACTCACCATTGGTCTTTTCATTGATGAAAGCACTGATGCCAACTGGATTGCATGGGACGAAGTGCAACTGCAATATGTTGGCGATGCGGACAAATACTATGACGACTATGCCGCTGCTGTATTGGGCGAAAGTCTTGGCAAACTGAAAGAGGCTGTGGCAAAAGCCAAAGCCTTGATAGAAAGCGTTGACCCGAATGGCATTGATATAGAATACACGGATCTTGTCTATTTTGTAGAGTCTGCTCAAGAAATCATCGATAACCCCACCAGCAAGGAGGCCACTAAGGAAAACATTGAAGATATAATAAAAAATATCGAAACTGCTTATGCTGAATTCCGTACCAGTGGCGTATTGCCAAAAGATGGAAATTCATTTGACTTTACTTCCTTTATTGAAAATGCAGAATTTGACACGGCTGCAGGCGAGGAATGGGATTTGAATGGTGAATCAGACAAATTGCCTGACGGTACGGATTGTGCATATTGGTGGTTTGGTGGCAGCACAACTTTTGCTCTCACTCAAGACTTCAGCCAAACACTCTCCAATCTGCCAGCAGGTAATTACTTGCTCGATGTGAAAGCGGCCATCCGTGTGGACATGAACTACTCAACTGCTAACTATACCGCAGAGAACCTGCCTAACTACATGACTTCGTGCAAGGTATATGCCAATGAGGAAAGTGCTGACGTACATCCTTTCTTCTATGAAGACGAAGCCAAGGGCTTGACACTGGAAAGCATGTTGGCCATGACCAATGACTACGACTATCGCCACGGGAATGGTACGCTCATTGACTACATGCTGAAAGAGACCGACTATTTCCATAGTTATGTACCATTCAGCATTGAAGAAGGAGAGGACGTAACAGTGGGTTTCCACCTCGAACTGCCTGGTCGTTCAGGTCAGATGCCGTTCATCGACTATTTCCATCTTGCATTCTATGGAAAGCAGGATGTTGAAGAAGTGACAAGCATTGCTTCGCCTGAAATGAAAAATGTTGATGCTCCTAAAGGCATCTACAACCTTGCAGGCCAGCGTGTTGACAGCAACTACAAGGGCATCGTCATCAAGAATGGCAAGAAGGTGCTGGTGAAGTGACCACATTATTTATAATATAGTAAAAAAAGAGGCGGCGACATCGTTGGGGTGTCGTCGCCTTTGTTCATGGTGTGTGTGTGAAATTGGTGTGGTGCGCTTTACACTGCGTCTTCGCTGGGATCTACGTTCAGCCCTGTGCTGATGGGTGCTGTTTCGAGGTTCTCGGCTTTCTTGATGGAGTAGGAGCCGTCGGGGGCTACTTTGAGTTCGAGGGGATAGGCCATGCCGTCGGAGGTCTCGTCGGGGTCGCCAACGGTGATGATGAAGTAGAATGCGGAACGGTCTTCGTCGCGCTTGATGAAGTTGTAGTTCACCCCGACCATGGTGGAAGACTTCAAAAACTCTGCTGGCACTTGGTCTTTGAAGTTGCTCTTATAGAAAGTCTTGCTGAAGACGGTGGCGTTGTCTCTCTGGATGTTGATGCGTACACGGCTCTCATGGTATTCCAGCCCTTGAGGGTTGATGATGGTGGGCATGGAATCGACATGCTCGAACTGGCATTGGTAGTTGTAGAGTCGTCCGGCAATGGTGATGGTGTCACTGATGGTGTAGTCGCGCAGGGAGATGATACCTGTCTTGGGGTCGAGGTCTTCCACTTCGCGCTCTGTAGGGGCAGGCTTTTTCTCATTTGTACATGCCATTGCCATCAGTGCAAGCAGTGCTGTGGCTGCTGTCTTGATTGTTTTCATTGATAGGTAAGTTTTAGTGTTTCTGTTTGCAAAGGTAAGGAAAAAAATGCGTACCTTTGCAACCTAATTACTGAAAAAATGGGACTGTTGAAAAAAAATCCAAGGAATTGGCGTGTGAAGAGCGGACAACCCCTCACGGAGATGGACAAGAAGATTCTGTATTTTCAGAATAAGGGGTATCTCGTTCCCAAGCGCGAACTAATCAAAACACCTGAGCAAATAGAGGGCATCCGCAAAGCGGGTGTGCTCAACACGGCGGTGCTTGACCTTGTGGCGGAGAAGATTCATGAGGGCATGACAACGCTGGAGATTGACCAGTTGGTCTATGATTATACCACAAAGCATGGAGGCATTCCTGCACCGCTCAACTATGAGGGCTTCCCGAAGAGTTGCTGCACCAGCATCAACGAGGTGGTGTGTCATGGCATACCGTCGGAGGATGAGGTGCTGGAGGAGGGTGACATCATCAATGTGGATTGTACCACCATTCTGGATGGCTACTTTGCCGATGCCAGCCGCATGTTCATCATTGGACGCACCACTCCCGAGAGGGAACGGCTGGTGCAGGTGGCTAAGGAGTGCATGGAGATTGGTGCTGCGGCCTGCAAACCTTATACTTTTGTGGGCGACCAGGCGGCGGCTGTGACCAAACATGCCCACAAAAATGGCTACACCGTGGTGCGTGACCTCTGTGGTCATGGGGTGGGCAATGCCTTTCACGAAGACCCGGACATGGAGCACTATGGAAAGCGTGGTACGGGCATGCTGCTGGTGCCGGGCATGGTGTTCACCATCGAACCGATGATTAATGCTGGCGGATGGGAAGTTTTTGTCGATAGCGAGGATGACTGGACTGTGGTGACTGACGACTACAGTGACTCGGCTCAGTGGGAACATACCTATCTGATGACAGAAGAAGGTGTGGAGATTTTAGCATAAGAAGAAAATGGTTTATATACTTGCAATAGAAAGTTCGTGTGACGACACAAGTGCGGCAGTGCTGCGGGATGGCATCTTGCTGAGCAATGTGACCGCTTCGCAGGCTGTACACGAAGAGTATGGTGGGGTGGTGCCAGAGTTGGCATCGCGTGCCCACCAGCAGAACATCGTGCCGGTGGTGGATGCTGCCATCAAGCGGGCTGGCATCACGAAGGAAGACCTCAGTGCGGTGGCCTTCACCCGAGGTCCCGGTCTGATGGGCAGTCTTTTGGTGGGTGTGAGTTTTGCCAAAGGTCTGGCTCGGAGTTTGGGCATTCCGATGATTGATGTGAACCACTTGCAGGGACATGTGTTGGCACACTTCATCCGTGAGAGCAAGCCCACGCGCTTGGCGGATTCCCCATGCGGCGAGAAAGATGTAGAAGATGATGTACCCACGTTCCCGTATCTTTGTCTGCTTGTGAGCGGTGGCAACAGCCAAATCGTGAAGGTGAACTCCTATAAGGACATGGAGATTCTGGGACAAACCATCGATGATGCGGCAGGAGAGGCGATAGACAAATGTTCGAAGGTGATGGGCTTGGGTTATCCCGGTGGTCCCATCATCGATAGGTTGGCGCGTCAGGGCAACCCCGAAGCGTTCGAATTCTCTAAACCCGATATTGCTGGCTACGATTATAGTTTCTCGGGGTTGAAGACTTCGTTCCTCTATCATCTGAGAGATTGGCTGAAAGATGACCCCGATTTCATCGAGCATCATAAAGAGGATTTGGCTGCATCGCTGGAGAAGACGATTGTGGATATTCTGATGAAGAAACTGCGCAAGGCGGTGAAAGACACGGGCATACGTCAGGTGGCTGTGGCTGGTGGCGTGAGTGCAAACAACGGACTTCGCAATGCTTTCCGCGACCATGCCAAGCGTTACCACTGGAAAATCTTTATTCCGAAGTTTTCCTACACCACTGACAATGCGGCGATGATTGGCATCACTGGTTACTTCAAGTACCTTGACAAAGATTTTGCCTCCATCGACTTGCCTGCTTACGCAAGAATTTCTACCAGCCCAAGTGCTGGGTGACTTTCGCCGTTTGGACAAACTTAAAAGTGAAACATCATGAAAGAAGTGCGTTTTTTCTATGTGCCGGATGCTGCAAGCGTGAATGAACTTCCCGACGAGGAGGCTCTACATGCCGTTCGGGTGTTGCGCATGGAGATGGGCGACGAGATGATGCTGATGGATGGCGAGGGGGTGTTTTATCGAGCCATTGTGACCGAAGCAACAAAGAAGAGATGCCTCTATCGGATAGAAGAGACGTTGCCTCAAGAGCGGCAGTGGTTGCCACACCTGCATTTGGCCATGGCTCCAACCAAGAACATGGAACGCACGGAATGGTTGGTTGAGAAGGCTACAGAGATTGGCTTTGACGAACTCACTTTTCTGCGATGCCATTGGTCGGAAAGGACTGTTGTGAAGACTGAGCGAGTGGAAAAGATTCTGGTGTCGGCCATGAAGCAGAGCCATAAGGCATGGAAACCAACACTGAACGAGATGATTGATTTCAAGACTTTCTTGCGGCAGGTGCAGACGCACGAGAGAGAGCAGGGGAGGGCAATGCAGAAGTTTATTTGCCATTGTTATGAAGAGGAAGAACTGGACGAGAAGATATTGCTGAAAGATGCGATTAGACGGGGTGAGGATGTGTTGGTGCTGGTGGGGCCAGAAGGTGATTTCTCCATCGACGAAGTGAAGATGGCCCTTGCACAAGGCTTTCAGAGCGTGAGTCTTGGGCAGAGTAGATTACGCACCGAAACGGCTGCACTGGTGGCTGTGCATCTGATGAATTTGGCGAATCAATGAAAGTCGATTTTTTGAAACTAAAATATGATAGAAATATGAAAAAAATTTGTTGTATTATTTGTGTGGTGTTGGCTGTTGCCGCACTGTGTTCGTGTTCCAACACCGACTACCAGAAAGTCATTCCAGCCAATTCACCTTTGGTCGTGAAGATAGATGTGCGGTCTTTGGCCGAGAAGAGTGACTTCCAGAAGTCGAGCGTCATGCAGAAGATGGAGACAGGGCTTTCGGCTGTGGTGTCTGGCAAGGATATGGACAAAGTGAAAGAATACATGAGCGACCCGATGGAACTGGGCTTCGACCTGAGTGTGCCTGCTTATGCTTTTATGGTTGATGAGAAAACCTTCGGAATCACGATGAAAGTGGATGATGATACGGCTGTTTCCGACCTGTTGCAACTGCTCAATCGTCAGGGATTGAGTTCAAAACTTCAGGAGAAAGATGGGTTGATGTGTGGTACTCTGCTTGATGATTTCACCTACACCTACGATGGGAGAACCTTCCTTCTGCTTGCCGCGATGGAGAATGGTGGTGTCAACAAAGGGAAGTTGGCTCAGCAACTGATGGAACTCGATGAAAAAGAAGGGTTTGTTAGTACAGAGGGATTCAGTAGGCTTGACAACGAGAAAGCCGATGTCGCTGTGTATATGAAGCCTGAAGTGCTGTCGAAGAGTTGGATGAAGGATTTGAACATGGAGGGTCTGCTGCCTACAGCCATGCTGAAAGATATTGAGGTGCTGACCAGCCTGAACTTCGAGAATGGTGAGGCACGACTCTCAACCAAACGATATGCCAGAACACCAGAAGCGGAAAAAGTTTTCGATGAACTGAACGACAACATGAAGAAAATCACTGGTCGCTATCTTGACCAAGTGTCGGACGATGCTCTCATCTGGGTGGGAGCAGGCGTGAAGGGTAAATGGCTGCTCAGCAAAATCAAGGAGAACAAGGAACTGAACGGCTTGCTGTTTGCTGCCGAAAGAGCCGTAGATGCCGGGTTGATGCTTCAGGCTGTGGATGGCGATGTCTCGTTGGCGTTATCTCCCTCGAAGGCTGAAGAAAATGGTGTGGAGTATCTGTTGCAAGCCCAACTGGACAACTCCGACTTTCTGAACGATGTGGACGATTGGAAACAAAGCCATAAGGACTTTGGCATCGTGATGACTGAGAAAGATGAACATCAGTACCTGCTCACGTTGGAAGGCCAGAACTTCCAGTGGGGTGTACGCGAGAATGACCTCTATTGGGGTACTGTTGGGGCAGTGGAGCAAGAAGGGCTGTCCAAGGGAACGTCTTTGCAACCATTCAAAAAGCAGATAGAAAACAGCACATTATTTATTTATGTGGATTTGGCTGCATTGGCTGAAAAGAGTGGGGCGATGAGCAATGTGGGAACAATGTCGCAGATGATGGGATTCTTTTATAACCTCAAGTCTATCTGCTATCAGATGCTGTCAGCCAACGAAGATGTGATTATTGTTGAACAGAAAAGCAAGGACAAAAATTTCCTGAAACAAATACTGCAATGAATAAGATACAACTGCTTCACACTCTGCCAAATGTGTTCGAAGGTCGCATTGACATCGTGAGCGACATTTGGCAGCAGGATGTGACCTTTGAAAAAGGTGAACTCTATTTGGTGGAGGCTAATTCTGGTACGGGAAAGTCTTCGTTGTGCAGTTACATATATGGATATCGCCATGACTACCAAGGACAGATACTCTTCGATGGTGAAGACATCAGGAAGTATTCGGTGGCAAAGTGGACCAACGTCCGTCAGAAGCATTTTGCCTTGTTGTGGCAAGAACTGCGTATGTTTCCAGAATTGACAGCATGGGAGAATGTGGAGATTAAGAATAAACTGACTGGTTTTCAGAAGAGGAAGCAGATAGAAGAATGGTTTGATATGTTGGGAATTACTGATCGTCTGCATGCCAAAGTGGGACGTATGTCGTTCGGTCAGCAGCAGCGTGTCGCGCTCATCCGTGCCCTTTGTCAACCCTTCGATTTTCTTCTGGTCGATGAACCTATCAGCCATCTTGACGATTCCAATGCAGAAATTATGGGACGTATCATGACCACCGAAGCCAAACGGCAAGGAGCAGGCATCATCGCTACCAGCATAGGTAAACACATCGAGTTGGAATACGACCGTATTTTTAATCTCTAATAATTTTTGCTAAGTAAGTGAACGCTAAAAGATTGTCTTTTTTATCTTTTATTTCTTTGTTCAAAAACAAATCATTGTAAATTGTCTATTCAATGAAATTAGTTTGGAAACTTTTGCGTCAGCACATCAGCATACCGCAGTTTGTAGGCTTCTTCTTTGCCAATCTGGTCGGAGTGGTCATCATCCTGCTGGGTGTGCAGTTTTATCATGATTTTCAGGCACTTGATAGCGAGGATAGTTTTATGAAAGCCAGTTATCTTATTGTCAATAAGAAAATAAGTGCTTTCTCCACGCTGACGGGAGCACAGCAGACCTTCAGCGACTCAGATGTGGCTAACTTGCAGAAAGAAGACTTTGTAGAGCGCATAGGTGCTTTTACACCCAGTTCCTATAATGTTCGTGCGCGATTTGATGTGCAGGGTCTTGCCAACTTCTCCACCGAGATGTTCTTTGAGAGTGTTCCCGATGAGTTTGTCGATGTGTCCAGTGATGCCTGGAACTACCAGGAGGGTAGTACCCAGATACCAATCATCCTGCCCAAAAACTACCTCGACCTTTACAACTTCGGTTATGCTCAAGGAAAGGGACTACCCAAACTTAGCGAGGGTATTTTAGGTGCCATGAAACTGCAGGTGCAGATTGCCGGCAATGGTGAAGTGGGCAATTTCGATGGCCGCATCGTCGGATTCTCATCCCGTCTCAACACCATTCTTGTGCCTGAAAAGTTCATGCACTGGGCCAATCAACAGTATGCCAGCAACGAGAACACCAAAGAACCCACGCGGCTCATCATAGAGGTGAACAACCCTGCCGACGAGCGCATCACCACCTACCTGCAAGACCACGATTATGAGACGGATAAGGAAAAACTTGATGCCTCCAAAACCACCTTCATCTTACGTGTCATCGTCAGCATCGTCATGGTGGTGGGTATTGTCATCAGCATCCTTTCGTTCTACATTCTCATGCTCAGCGTTTTCCTGCTGGTGCAGAAAAACAGCACAAAACTCGAGAACCTGTTACTTATTGGCTATTCGCCTGCCAAGGTTTCTTTCCCCTATCAGGCACTGACGGTCGGGCTGAATGTCCTTGTACTCATCCTTGCGGTAGTCATCATGTGTGTGGTCAGAAACTATTATCTTGGCATGTTCGAGAACTTCTTCCCCGACCTTCAGGCACCAGGCATCATGTCTGCGTTGTGTGTTGGTTTGGTTCTGCTCCTCATTGTCAGTATCTTCAATATCATCGCCGTGCATCGCAAGGTGATGAGCATTTGGAAACGTAAAGATTGATACGATGGAAAGAATAACTCAACTATACAAGCAACTGACAGGCTATGCTCCCAAGAACATCACCCCCTTGGCCGGTGCAGGCAGCAATCGTCGCTACTATCGAGTTGGTGGAGAGGAGAGCCAGCCCCCAATTATCGCCGTCATCGGTACCCATCCTGAGGAGAACGAGGCCTTCATCTCATGGGATGGTTTCTTCGGGAAATGTGGACTTCCAGTGCCGGCACTCTTGGCTGTGTCGGCTGACAGAATGGTCTATTTGCAAGAAGACTGTGGCGACATATCCCTCTACAACTACATGGCGGCTGGACGCAATGCGGATGGAACCTACAATGCTGATGTCGTAGCCGTTCTGCGTCAGACTATTCAGTGTCTTCCGCAGTTTCAGTTCTCAACGGTAGGTAACAACAAGGCCGACGAAGCATTTTCTCATTGCTATCCCCAGCAGGAGATGGATAGAACCAACGTCATGTTTGACCTTAACTACTTCAAGTACTGCTTTCTCAAATTACGTGGCATCGAGTTCAATGAGTTCAAACTCCAGCAAGACTTTGAACGTTTGACTGATGACCTTTTGATTGAACAGGATAACACCTTCCTTTATCGCGACTTCCAGTCACGTAACGTCATGCTGAAAGAGGGGAAACCTTATTTCATCGATTTCCAAGGTGGTCGCCGTGGCCCTATCTTCTACGATGTGGCTTCCTTCCTGTGGCAATCATCAGCCAAGTTCTCCGATACTTTGCGCGACCAGTTGATTGACGAATACTTGAAAGCCTTGCAGCCTTTCAGACCTTTGTCAAAAGCCGACTTTCTGCCCCAACTTCACCTCTTTGTCCTCTTTCGTATTCTCCAAGTGTTAGGTGCTTATGGCTATCGGGGACTTTGGGAGAAAAAAGAATACTTCATCAACAGCATTCCTCTTGCTATCGCCAATCTGTCCAAGGAAGTGGCATTGGGCACTTGCGATTCTTATCCATACTTGAAAGACATCGCCCTCAGTCTCATTGCTCAAAATGAGAAGGATGAGCAGAGTAGGGCAGTAGCAGCCGCTAAACGTGCTAAAGTGGAAGCCTATCTCCAAAACGACCAGACTTACATCCTGCATGATTCCTTCCCCGTCATTGGTGGAGTTAGGGAGAGTCAGGGAGGAAGGCTTATTGTTCGTATTTTCTCCTTCTCTTTCAAACGTGGCATTCCTGCCGACGAGTCAGGTAACGGAGGAGGCTATGTCTTTGACTGCCGTAGCACCCACAACCCTGGTCGTTATGCCGAATACAAACCTCTCACGGGCCTTGACCAGCCAGTCATCGACTTCCTTGAAGCAGACGGCGAAATCCTAACATTTCTCGATAGCATCTACAAACTCGTCGATTTCCACGTGGCCCGTTTCATCGAACGTGGTTTTACCAACCTCCAGATTTCTTTCGGCTGCACTGGTGGTCGCCACCGTTCCGTCTATTCGGCTCAGCATGTGGCAGAACACATCCATGAGAAGTTTGGAGTGGAGGTGCACATCTGCCATCGCGAACAAGGCATCACTCAACTCTTAACTCCCAACTCTTAACTCTTAACACTCAACTCCATGAACGCCCTCATTTTCGCTGCCGGACTTGGCACACGTCTCAAACCTCTCACCGACACTATGCCCAAAGCAATGGTGCCTGTCTGTGGAAAGCCCCTCGTGCAAATCCTTATCGAGCGGCTCAAATCTATTGGTGTTGACCACATCGTCATCAATGTCCATCATTTTGCAGGGCAAATCATCGACTTTGTCCAAGCCAACCATCATTTCGGCATCGACATTCAGTTCAGCGATGAGACAGACATGCTTTTGGAGACAGGTGGAGGACTGAAGAAAGCCGCCCGCCTCTTCCCCGATGACACTCCCATTCTCGTTCATAACGTTGATATTCTGTCCAATGCAGACCTTCTCTCCCTTTACAACGAAGGACTCACTACCGATGCAACGACCCTCCTTGTGTCTGACCGTAAGACCCAACGTTACCTTCTCTTCGACGATGCAGAAAACCGTCTTGTAGGATGGACCAACAAAGCCACAGGAGAAATCCGCTCTCCTTATCCCGACATTAAAGAACGCCCGGTGCATGGTTTGGCCTTTGCTGGCATCCAAGTCTTCCAACCTTCACTCCTTCCGCTCATGGATTCTTGGCAAGGTAAATTCTCTATCATTGATTTTTACCTCTCCATCTGTCACAAAGAACCCATCCGTTGCCACTTCGATCCCCAACTCCATTTGCTCGATGTGGGCAAACTCGACACCATCGCCAAAGCCGAAGAATTTTTGCAATAGAAGAAAGAGAAAAGGCTTTGTGGCCGATAATTTATTGCGGCAACAACTTTTTTTCAGGTGGCGCGCCTTGATGTCAAGATTTTTATGTACATTTGCACTTTCTAATCGCAATTACACATATTTATATTATATGCAGAAAATTATCATTTTGGACTTTGGTTCGCAAACCACTCAACTCATCGGTCGCCGTGTGCGCGAGTTGAACACGTTTTGCGAAATTATGCCTTACAACAAGTTTCCGCAGAACGACCCCGATGTGATTGGCGTGATTCTCTCAGGCTCGCCCTATAGCGTGTATGAGGAACGTGCCTTCAAACTCGACTTTTCACAGATTCGTGGCAAGTATCCCATCCTTGGCATCTGCTATGGTGCCCAGTTGATGGCACACACATTTGGTGGCAAGGTGGAACCAGAAGGCACACGCGAATATGGCCGTGCCAATCTCGAATGGATGGAGGAAGGCAATCCGCTCCTGAAGGGTTTTGCGGAGCAGAGTCAAGTGTGGATGTCGCATGGCGACACCATCACCCGTCTGCCCGAAGGCTTCCGTTGCATCGCTTCGACCGCTACGGTCAAGTATGCTGCCTATGCAGCCAACAATGAGCAGATTTGGGGTGTGCAGTATCATCCCGAAGTGTTCCACAGCATCGACGGCACACAACTCCTCAAGAACTTTGTAGTGGATATTTGTGGCGGAAAGCAAGATTGGTCACCAGCCTCTTTCGTTGACCAAACGGTGGCAGAACTCCGTCAGCAGGTGGGACACGACAAGGTCATCCTCGGCCTTTCCGGCGGCGTCGATTCTTCAGTAGCAGCCGTGTTGCTCAACCGTGCCATCGGCCAGAACCTCACCTGCATCTTCGTCAACAATGGCCTGCTGCGCAAGAATGAGTTCACCGATGTGTTACGTGATTACGAGTGCTTGGGCCTCAATGTTGTAGGTGTAGATGCATCCGAAAAATTCTATCGTGAACTGGCTGGAGTGAGCGAACCCGAACGGAAACGCAAAATTATTGGTGCAGGATTTATTGACGTGTTTGAGGCCGAAGCCAAAAAGATAGAAGGAGCCAAGTGGCTGGCACAAGGTACCATCTATCCCGATCGCATTGAGTCGCTCAACATCACCGGAAAAGTCATCAAGAGCCACCACAATGTGGGAGGTCTGCCCGAAAAGATGGGTTTGAAACTTTGCGAACCCCTCAAGTGGCTCTTCAAGGACGAAGTGCGGCGTGTGGGTCGCCAACTCCAGATGCCCGAACACCTCATCACCCGTCATCCCTTCCCTGGCCCTGGGTTGGCCGTCCGCATCTTGGGCGACATCACTCCCGAGAAGGTGCGTGTGTTGCAGGAAGCAGATGACATCTTCATTCGTGGCTTGCGCAATTGGAAGGTGAAACTCTCTGGTGAAGAAGCCCGAAAGGTTTTGGCCGCTGGAGTGCCTGCCGACATGAAAGATGGAGAGATAGAAGTGTCGCTCTATGACCAGATATGGCAGGCTGGTGCCATCCTCCTCTCCGACGTGAAGTCGGTCGGAGTAATGGGTGACGAGCGCACCTACGAGAACCCCGTAGCCCTCCGTGCCGTCACCTCTTCCGATGCCATGACGGCTGACTGGGCCAAACTCCCTTACGAGTTCCTGGCCGAAGTCAGCAACCAAATCATCCGCAACGTGCGTGGCATCAACCGCGTTTGCTATGACGTGTCCTCCAAACCGCCAGCAACGATTGAGTGGGAATAATCCCACTAAGGTTTTTTTATTATACAAACACGAATCTCACAAATCTGCACGAATGAAAGTCTTTTAACAACGTTCATTCGTGCAGATTTGTGAGATTCGTGTTTGTATTTTCGGAGGAATAGAACTAGCATGTTCCTTCCACCGCATAGAGGCTATTCCACAATCTTCCAGTCGCCGATGCGACGGGTGGAAGTGGAGAAGTTGATGCCAATCTTGAAGAGGTGGCGGGCATCATCAGCAAAGGGCTTGGCATAGCCTTTTGCCTCTATCTGTGCCAAAGCCTCATCGGCACTCTTGTCAAGTTTCAATTCCAATATATAGATGTATTGAGAAGTCTGCATGAGAATGTCCATGCGACCGTCGGTGGTGTGGCGTTCCACCTCCACGTAGAAACCCATCAGACGGAAGAACACATAGAGCGTGTTCTGGAAATACAGTTCCATGTTGCCCATCACCTGATAGTCGCCGTTGGCAAAGAAGTTCTCCAGACGGCGCATGAAGTCCTCGGCCTTGCCCTTCTCAATGTCCTTCACGAATCTGGCGATGGAGAACGTTCCCTTGTCTTGTACTTTCGGCGTGTAGAAGGGATAGAGGTACTTGATGAAACCCTGCTCCACCTCGCGGTTGGGAAAGCCCAACTGGTATTCGTCAAACCGGCTGTCATAACTCTTCAGCGTGAGGTAGCCGCTCTGGTAGAGCAGCGGCAAGGGGTTCTCGTCCATGATGTCGATGCTGTTGAGCGTGTCGGTGGAGAGTTCCTCGGTGGTCATGCTCTCCAGAGGGTAGCCCGTCTTCTTCAGTTGATAAACGAGGAAGGAGGGTGTGCCCGTCTCGAACCAGTAGTCGCGGAACACCTTGTTCTTGAGCGTGTTGAGCAGACTGAAAGGATTGTACATGCCGGGGCTGTCCATGCAGAAGTGGTAGCCGTCGAAGTCCTGCTTCAGCCGCTCATAACATTCATCCTTCGTCATGCTGCTGGCCTCGGCGAGTTGTTCTACACCTTCGTCAAAGTCTCGGTGCAGTTCCTCCTCGCTGATGCCGCAGATGGTGCTGTATTGAGGCAAGGGAGAAATGTCCTCCAAGTTGTTCAGGTCGCTGAACACACTCACCTTGCCGAATTTCGTCACCCCTGTGAGGAAGGCGAAACGGATGTAGCGGTCGCACGACTTGAGCGCACCATAAAATGCTTTGAGCGTGTTGCGATATTCGGTCTGCAGGGCATCATTGCCGATGGCTTGGAGCATGGGTTTGTCATACTCATCAATCAGAATAACCACACGGCATCCCGTCTTTTCGAAGGCACGGCGAATCACGCCCATGAAACGCAATCCAAAACTGCGTTCCGTCTCGGCTCTTCCATATTTGTCTTCTTCTTTGGCAAGAAAATCGTCCAGCATATTGTACAGTGCTTCTGCCGTGTCGTATTTCGCTGCGTTCAGGTCCAGATGCAGGATGGGATGCTTCACCCATTCCTTCTCCAACAGGCTCACAGCCAGCCCCTCAAAGAGTTCCTTCTGCCCCTCGAAATACGCTTCCAGCGTGGAGAGGAAGAGCGACTTGCCGAATCGGCGAGGACGGGAGAGAAAGTAATATTTCCCTTCCGACACCAACTTATACATCAAGGCCGTCTTGTCCACGTAGGCATAACCGTCCCGACGAATCTCTCCAAAATTCTGTATTCCAATGGGGTATTTCATGCTCATCACTCTTTATTCACTTGCAAAGATACACCATTCATCTGATACCACAAAGTCTTTCGTGTGATTTTTCGCAAATGAGAAAAACATCTTATCTTCAAAAACACATAAAAAACGGTTATACAAACACGAATCTCACAAATCTGCACGAATGAACTTTGTTAAAAGACTTTCATTCGTGCAGATTTGTGAGATTCGTGTTTGTATTTTCGGAGGAATGGAACCTGTATGTTCCTTCCACCGCATTGCGAACAATTCTCACTGTCGTTGCCGTAATTACGGCTACGTCGGTGGGGTAATTACGGTTGTGCTGTTGTCGTAATTACTGCAATGGAAGGAGTATGGAAGATGGTTACGAAGCATTGTGCATCCACGATTTCAGTGAGAATTTTGTGATTATTGCGGCTTGATATGCTGATTCTCACTTTTATGCTTTTTCTTTTCCCAATATCGGCCCATTTTGCTGATAGGCCACATGTAGGCTTCGGTTGGACAAAGGTAGCCTAATTGCAAGGCTCGTTTGGTGACCCAGCAATAGTTTTGGAAATCGCCCCACATTCCATCACGGTGAAAAACATATTCCCCGCGTCCGAAGTTCCCGACTTGCATGATATCCTTCATCATCAGGTCTGCAAAGGCCATCTCTTTGTCAGTATATTGAAAACTCCAAATGTCAGGGGACAATCCCAAATATTTTTCACAAATTCTCACAAAGATGCGATGCGCTCTCTCCATGTGCATGCACCGGAGATATTCTTTGTGACGCTTCGGGTCAATTTTCCCGCAAGCCTTGTGGACGAACATCGCATAGTCTATCACCTGTCTTAATCCAAGCCCTTCTTCATAGACATGATTCACCATGTGGCTAATGAGGAATACACTCTCGAAAGATTCAGGAAAAACAGGAATCGGTTCACTATCAATGTCGATGTATTTTAGTTTCGTTGGGAAGACCTCTTCAAACATTCCTTGCATCGCCTTGTCATTCTTGGGGTGTTGGTAATTATGCACCTTATAGTGAGGCTCCAAAGTCACTCCATCCACAAATGCCATGCCATGATGCTCATGTATCAATTCATAATCCACCTTCCCAATTCGTTCCAACAGTTTGATCGTCTTCTCAAAGTCTTTTTTTGCCACCACAAAGTCAATGTCTCCACACTGTCGGAGCATCGGATTGGGATAGCGAGTGCCAACTATCAATCCTTTCATGAAAACAGCATCAGTCCCATTTTCCTTTAGCAAACCATATACTTTCTTAATCACCTTACGATGCACCTCATTCATCCTCTGAATTTGCTGCATATAACCGATTAACATCATGCGCACCTCTTTCGGCGGCAGACATTCAGAAGGAAGTCTCGACACGGCATCGGCCATCAGCCCTGCTACCGTCTGCACTTTTGCCAAGCGAAAAAGAGAAAGCCAGTCACAAGAAAGAAACATTTCTTGCGCTGGCATCTTATCCCATATTGCAGAACGCACAAGTTCCAACAGTTGCGCATTCAAATCTTCATCAATTTTCACAATCTGTTCTCATTATAAACAATATTCACCCGTCATCAGCCCATTCCCATCCTTTTTGATGTTCTCAGCCTTCATATCCAGAGAATATTGGGAGTGGTCCTTTTCAAATTCCTCCTTCAAGTTCATGAACGAAGGAATGTCACAACCCTTAAAAAGTTTCATGAAATATCGTCTGGAAGCATACCTTTTTCCCAACAGTATGACTTTCAACTTAAAAGGGATGTTGCTCTTGCCCTCCCTTAATAATGTGTATAATATGAATTGGTAGAAAGACTCTTCGTGCATACATCATGTGGATGAACGCACAAAAGTAGTCTATTTTTTCCGACTGAGCAACCATTTGAAGTATTTTTCATGCTCATCAATCAACTTTTCCCACGAATATACTGTTTCTATCTCATTCCAGTTCCTCTTCACCAGCAAATCTTTTCTTTCTGCCGCCTCTTTTTCTATTCTATTTAACAGACTACAAACATCGTTCTCATTGCCATAATACAAAGCGTTTTCTTTCAACACTGCGCGGTTAAACACATTATCATTAGCCAACATGAAACACCCTGCAGCCATCGCCTCCAGCAAAGATGGGTTTGTTCCACCTACACTATGTCCATGAAAATAAGCATACGAAAAATGGCGAACCGAATCCAGTTTCCTGAAATCATAGATGCCACCTAAGAAACGGATAGACCTCTCATGCCCATATTTCTTGACTAACTCCTTGCCATGCGGTGTATTCGTCTTACCCACGATAATAAGTGGTCGCTTCCCATTCTCCTCCGACTTCAAGTAGCCCTCTATGGCCATCACCAGGTTGTTCTCAGGTTCCAGACGTGCCACAATCAGATAATAGTTATTGGCCTTCAATCCAAACTCTTGCAGCAAATCCTCATCCCAATCATCATGAATATCCGCACCATACGCCAAGAACTTGCTCTCCTTTCCATATTTTTCCTTATAATAATCATGGATACCCATATTGTCAGCAATCAGATAGTGACTATGCTTCACAGCCATCCGCTCTTCCCAAAACACAAACCTGCGTACCAACGGGTTGAATTTCGTTCGTTTATACTCCAGACCATCCATGTTTGTCGTAAAAATGGGATGCTTGATGTCCTTCACATTGAAGCGTATATAAGCAGGAATGATACTCGTGTATCCTGCCTCATAGATAATGTCAAAATCTTCCCTCTTTAGTGCATCTTTCAGGCAGGCATAGTCATAAAAGAAACTGCCCACCGAACCGCCCATCCATTGCTCTGGACTATAGATGTGCTTAATCCTCACCCCCTTATATTCCTTCTCTTGATATGGGTGATAATGCGGTGAATACACCGTAATCTCGTGCCCTCGCTCAGCCAATCCCACAGAGATATACTCTGCAAACTGCTCAAATCCCCCATAGTTGTTGGGGATGCCACGAGTAGATATGAATGCAATTTTCATTTTATTTAAGTGTAAATCTTGTCAATCATCTCTTGCGCATGCAACAACGCATTATGATTCCAAGGGCGAGATAGAATTTTTTTGTTATAATCAATTAGCAATGTTTTATCATTCACTAATAATTCTATCATTTTTCTCAGTTCTTCTTCCGAGTGATAAACAAACATCGGACTGTATTCTTTCACGATATCTTGTGCACCGACATTATCACTGACAAAAACAGGGACGCCATAGGACAATGCTTCAAGAGTTACTAATGAAAAAGTTTCTTTCCATACCGATGGTACCACTAACAAATCCAATTCTTGATAAACGGCTGCTAATTGTTGCTTTTGGAATTTACCTCGATAATGCACTTGTCCACATTCTTTCTTTTTTCCACCCCAAACCATCAAATCTACATTTAAGCCCACTATGCATTTTCTCAAGACCTTCAGACCTTTATAAGGCGAATCATTCCCAATAAATCCAATTTTTAGACCATGCTGTGAAAAGTCTTTTAACTTTCTATGATCATCGATTCCCCGATGTGTAATAGGTAATGTCGTGCCATGAAGTGCGCCAAGATTTTTTTCATAAACGTTTCTGGAGACCTCGCTGTTGAAATGGAATGAATCCACCAACGAGAAACATTCCTTGTAATAATTGAGAAGTTTTTCAAAAGTGACGTTTTTCTCTTTTTTATTCATCGAAGGAATCTTTTCAGTGGGGTTAGTTTTTTAGAATTACGTATTCTCAGTAGCCATGTTGGTAATGCATTCCGACAACAATTTGAACAGTACAAAGCACCAGTATTTTCGCAAAGAACGCCTTTCGTATCAATAAAATTTACGCGTAGGCATAAACCAAAATAGTCGTGTGTCGTATAGACAATCTTCACTCCATGTTCTTTCATCATCTTCAAAAACTCAATGGGTAATCCCATCAATGTATGTACATGAAAGACATCTGGTTTTACTGTTGAAAAGAAATCATCAAAATCCTTTATCTCCCGAGTTTGCATGAAATCATTCGGAGTTCTAACCCCATAGAGTAGAGGAATTGGTATTCCATTGGTCAGTTGATATATACGAATGTTATTGAATACCCCCTTGTTTCTCAATGTAGAAACAGTTGATCTCAATGTTGTATTTCCTGGGTATAGAATCGTGACATCATGTCCCAATGCCTTCTCTGAAGAAACCAAGCCTAACGCATACTTTGTCAAGCCTCCTGTACGATGAGGCGGAAATCCTAAAATGTAATGTAAAATTCGCATTTTATAGGAGGGTATTGATAATTGCTAAAGACTCTTTAATGAAATTTAAAGATTGGGAACGCATGTGGTCAAAATTATTCATAATCGGATATGAGATGTTTATATTGGCGCAAGTGTCTTCACCCATAGGAACCTTTTGACATTCCAAATTCAAAGTCTTTAATAAATCATCTATTCTAGAATTCTGATTGGCTTTATCATTTTGATTAAATCTGTCAAAGACAAAAAAACTTTTTTTGTAAATATATGAAAAAATTGTTCCATGAAATGAATTTGTGCATACATAAGTTGCCTTGGATACTAAAGACAAGAAATCTTGTGGACCAACCTTATATAAATGAATATCTGCTATAATGTCATTTATGTTATAGTACATTTGTATGTTTACAACTTTACAATGTGTTCTTTTTTTTAGTGATTGAATAAACGAATTCGGAAGTTCTTTCGATTTCAAGAAATAGCATAGTATATAATCTCCTTCTATTTTAACACTACTTTCCATTTCTTTCCATGCAGTTATAGGTAATAATAAGGTCGGATCCAAAACGTGCTTTATTTCAGTGCCAATTAAACTTGAAACAATATTGCATCCTACTTTTTCTCTTACGCTAATTTTATCAAATCGTTTCATTAATCTAACCATTCTATTTGAAATCATTTCCTTTTTATTAACGCCAAGACTAGTAGCATAGGCAACTTTTTTGACTTTTGTATTATTAAGAAATGTGAGGTAATAATTTTCATCAAATAATATGGGACTCCATATTTGGTCACTTCCACATATACAAACAGAACATCCTTCACAGGCTTTTCTTAGGTCACTCTTCTTTCGGAGAACTTTTTCAGTTTTTGTTAAACGATTGTCAAACATTCTAAACTTATTTTTCTGTTCATTTCTGTTTTCAAAGAAGACCCTCTTGCTTCTCCATATGCATTTTATAGGACATAATTTCACTATAAATGAAAGAATATCATATACAAGAGGTCTAATCCTCCATCTTATATTATGATATAATTCATCATAGTCTAGAATCACATTATCTGGCTCATAAGTAGAAATAATCCATTGTAATGCAAATGCTTGGAGAATGGATCCAAAATTGTCTCCATATCGTCTTGTTATTATGGCCACTTTCATCGCAATAAGATATTTTTCAAATAGACTTCTGGCATTGTGTACATAAAAGCGTTGTTGAATCCCAAAAGAGAATATAAGAATGAGAAAATTTTTCGTCTCATTTTATGATTAGATACAGGTGAATTCAATTGCGAATTCTCTTTTCTAGCCTCTTCTAAATCACGTTTTTCTCTCATCATATATTCGTCAAGAGAATTAAATAGTTTCATTCCTTTTATTGTGTTTACAATTGCTAACGACACTCCCTTTTTCTCATCAAAGCCATTTCGATGATATCCCCAGAAATCTCCAATTGTAATATCTGTTGTACGCATAGTTTGTGCATATTTACATTGGTAACAACTCTTTCGAAAATCAATTGCAGAAAAAAACGCTTTCATGTACCAATCTCTATCTAATGACCGTTCAAATATTGTACATGTGTCATTTTTTAACGAAAAATGATATACTGTATTTTTACGAAATTCCATCCAACTAATATCTTCTTTAAAAACTTCTTTCGGAATACTGTCTTTTAGCAAACTTAAGGAGGGAACGCCATGACAAATTAAGTCTACGACAATGAGTTTTTCCCGATCCTTCACCAATCTTTGTGCAGCAGCAGTTTGGCAAGGTGTTCCTATAAACAAAACATCTCTCCCTTCTTTTATGTCTTTTTTTAGTAGATGCCAGCATTCGGAAGTGTCACTTTGGACATATTTAGAACCTTTCAGTTTCTTAATATCTTTAATGTTGGCACATCTAACATGTTTTACATTAAAAGGAGAAACGAAGGCAGCCCCATACACAATGCCGCCTTGTAATATCATTTTTCTAGAAAGAGCAGACGCAAGTCCTCCAGAAGTACTTGTTTCCCTTTCTTCTTCGTCTATTGCCCATGCGGCAAATACCCCCATGCTGTCATGCGTATCAACAGGATTGTTCTCTGGACAGATTTCTAAGCATTTTCCACAATTGACACAATTATTTATATCAACATAAGGATATCGGTGTCCAATATTATCCTCATAAATCAATATACAACTTTTCGGACATGCTGCTTTACATGCAAAACATCCCGTACAAGTTTTTATGATGTTAATATTCATCTACTCTTGTAAGTTTTTTATTTTCTAACAATTTTTTTAATGACAAATTTCATGGTGATTAAGAGAAAATCCCAGTTGTTTGACAGATTACTAACTATCTTATTTTTTTTACGAATAGCATGTCCTTCTCTAATACAAGCAAAAGAGTCACTAATGCCTCCTTCTTGCATATTCACTAAGTATTCATTGATAAAACCTGCTTTTGTATTCGGTCCCAATCGTTGAAGAAAGTCTGAGTCTGCACAGATTTTATATTGGATGTCAAAGAACCCGATACGCTCAAAACATCTTCGATTGTGCAACATCCCTGGATGGGCAAACTTTAATTTTCGATGAGCCATTTTATGCCAATTCCAAGGTTCGCCCACATCTCTCAATACTTTTCCGCCCTCGTTCACAAAGTGCAACTTTCCACATATTATATCAAAATCATCTCCCTCCTCTTTCAAAAAAGTCATATAATGTTCAATAGCATGAGGTAACAACACATCATCCGCACCAATGAAAGTAATCCATTGCCCTTTGGCCATCTTGATGCCTTTGTTCCATGCATCATAGACTCCCGCATCTTGTTCAGATATCGTATATGCTATATGTTCTTTATACTCCTCTATAATATCTTGTGTTCCATCTGTGGAACCGCCATCGATGACCAACAGTTCACATTCTTCTGTCATCTGGCGAACAATACTTTCCAGACAACGCCATAGAGTTTTGGCGGCGTTATATGTGGCTATGATAATAGATATTTTCATATATGCATCTCATTTATATATTTTTGCCGTTTTTCAAAGTAAGTGGATATCATTAATAAAATCAAACTGAACCATAACATCTGAGTGTTAAATGTGGAATAAAGGTTAATGACACACCACATTAAAACAATAATGCGATCATTATTTTTTCTTATGACTTGCCATACGAGATACAAAAAGTAACTAAAAATTAGGAAGCCATAATCTATCAAATAATTCAACATTCCACCAATTGAAACAACATTGTCTCGATATGTAATGTCACCGCTTACATTGAACATGTATAAAGAAAAAAATGCTCTACCAGAATCCATTCCTTTTCCTATCCAAAAGTCAAAGTCTTGGAAATTCATATTTTCAAGATAACCTATTAGCGGAATAAGGCGATGAGCAGCACTGTGATCTGTCAGAGTAATCTCAGATGAATCGAATGTTAAGAATGTTGGCAAAATATTAATAGCCCTTTGGAAGGCTGCTGAATTTTGGAATAAGAGAAAAACAATAAGAACTAATAGCATCCCCAAAAAGATAATTTTCAAAAATGTTTTTCTATTCAATAGTTGGATGAAAATCAAAGGGAAAAACAATATGGCTGTAGTACTCTGTGATGTAAGCATTACCCATATATATGATAACCAAACATATCGATCTTTGCTAAACTTGAGTTTTGTTGTGCTTCGTCCTGATTCTATTTTCTGCAAAGTCAAGTATGTGTAGAATGTGAAAAACATGAAACGCGCTAAATGAGATGGTTCTGGGGATAACGATGCTAGTTTCCACGGATTGTCTTCCCATATATGCGGTTGATTAAAAACAGGCAAATTCAGCAATATACATATTTGTTGAATCAAAAGCACTATTCCGTAAGCATAAATGACATATTTCAAAAAAAGTATAATGAATGATAGTCTAAAGCATCCTTGATATATGGAAATTCGTAGGACGATGAATGACGTTATAAAACAAAAACTATATAAATAGGACTCTAAGCGAAACGAATCAGTGTGAATGTATGATGAAAGAAACATTAATCCCGCCAAGAACAAAAATTGATAATCCAACCTATAAAGTTTATGGACACCTATTAAAAGGATGTAAATTGGTGATATTGCCATAATTGCTATTAACAACATATTTTTATCACCTTCTCCCAAAAAATAACTTATGGTAATAGACATTGCTAACAAAAGCAATGTCGGATATTTTTTTATTAATGTCATGACTCAATTTTCTTTATCACCTTACATGGGTTCCCGCCTGCAATACAATCTGCTGGTATGTCTTTCACCACCACACTGCCTGCTGCGATAATGCTTCGTGCACCAATTGTGACTCCCTTCCCAATAAAGCAGCCCGCCCCGATAAATACGTCTTCTTCTATAACAATGGGTGCAGACTTTGCGTTGGCAATATCAGCATCTCCACGTCTTTGTAGATGGTTCAAGGAATGATGATTTGTGTCAAAAATGCGTGTTCCTCCACCTATCTTCACATTGTCATGTATTTCCACCTTTTCTGATGCATAAATCATCACTCCGTTCATTCCAACATAATCACTAATTATTAACTCTGCATTCTTACGTACCCATAGTTCGCATCTGCAATACCAACTATGGTCACTACAGCTATTAAATGTCACTCCATTGCCAATCATGACTCTTGAAACCTTTCTGTTGATGACCAATTTGGGAATGCTATTCACCGCTCTAATACCTCTCCCTTTCTCAACACAATTCACCCAAAGCAAACACCGAAATACCACTGTACACCAATAATTGTACAATATGACATTCCCGTATTGGAAGGTCTTATAACAAAGTCTCAAGATTTCTCTCATCTCAACCTTTAATAACACTTTGTAATATATAAAATCAATTTTTTAAATTCGTAATTCGCCGTGATGAAAAATAGAGACACTATATCTATCAGCGACTTTTTTTCATACACGATATTTCTGAATCCTGACTTCTGCAAATATTCTTCATATGAACGTCTTTCAGGCACAGGGGCATTATACCAAGGCTTTATTCCCACAGAAGCATAATGAATAAGAATCGGCTCAAAAGCATATTCTTTATAATCAAATTTTTTGCACCATTGTAGCCTTTGTGCTCGAAGTTTATTTGCAGTTCGATTCCATTTTGGGGGCAACAAGAACCATTTTTTCTTAAAATAGTAGTTGAGAACGTCTTGGTCATGTAAATATACGACATTCCGCTTACGCTTGGCATATTCAAGCAAGCCTGACTCGACATTGTGATTACGCCAATAATTTAAATTCACCAACATCACTCCAGAACAGAATGTCCGTTCGTCAGCTTCCATGTGCAATTGTAAACGATGTTGCTGCGAATATGGGAAATAATCGATGCTAGCAGCAAGTGCATAATCATCAAGCTCTATACAAAAAATCTCAGATATGTCACGCAAAACTATGATATCACAATCCAAATAAAGTACTTTGTCAACTTCCTGAGGTAATACGCTTGAAAGTAATAGTCTATAATATGCTGCCATTGACAAAGGTCTGTTTTTCCTAAATTGGACACCCTGCAAAGGGGTTTCATCCATTTCATAGAAGAATACATGGTTTTGATATTTTGAAGTGAGTCCTTCAATATACTCCTTCGATTCATCAGATAAATGCTTTTGTAATACATGCAAAGTAATCTCATGCACGGCATTGTTTTCATAGAGTGAACAAAGCATTGCCATACAATGCTGAAGGTATTTGTCATCTGTATTGATTACTACATCAAATTTCATTTCTACACTTTTTGAAGATTTCTTACTATTACTCTTCTCTCATTTATTTTGCAGACCAATCAATGTTATGTGCAACAACTTTCGCAGGAATGCCCCCGATAAGACAATGCTCTTCGCTGAAAGCCTGTGTCACCACTGCTTTTTGAGCAACAATGCAATGATTAGAAATTACCGAGCCTTTTAATAGACTAGCATCAGAAGTGATCCACACATTGTCTCCAACTATTATTGGTCCTTCTCCTATTACTTTTTCTCCGTGATGCCATATCGGATGACCATCCGAAGTGTTCAGTGTAATATTCCATCCCAAAGCACAGTTGTCACCAAAAGAAATTTTACTGGTGCTTCGTATATAACAATTACTATTACAATAGAAATTATTGCCAAATTCTATGGATGAATTCTTGTCACAACGCAAAACCGTGCCTTGAGATATTATTGCTTTACCTCGAAATACAATTTTACTACCATTCCCTATTAGTATTCTAGATCTGAAGGCTTGTAAACCAGGGGATTTTCCCCTCCCTATTTGAATTTTTCCTTTCGCTATATCTTCAATTACAATCTGTCCCCGATGTAATTTTTCGATACACAAATCATTTGTTACACGAACTGGTAAATGCACAGCTTGTCGAAGAGGAAGGTAGCGAAAATTGAAATAAAGAGTATGAAATATATTGAAAATATTCATCCGTTGTTCTTTTTATACGTAAAAACATCTATTTATGGTTTCTTCTCGAACCAATGAAATACAAATTTTCTAATATTCCTCATTAAAAAATTATTGTTATCACAATATGATAACATGACTATATATAGAAGGAAATAGAGAACTGATGTAATACATGATAAGATGACACTTGTTTTATCATACCATAAGCATAAGAAAGGTGCAGAACAAGCAATAGATATTAGAAATGGAGTGATTTGACTTCTCAAATACTCCCATAAGGTAATTCTTATCATTGGCTTCAATTGTATGTACCAGAAAGGAATAATCACTAATACATTATAAACAAGAAAGAATAGAGCCATCATATTAATAGAGATGAGTGCCCCCACATAAATGAATAATGTATTCGTGATAATTCTAAAGATAGTCCAATAGAATCCAATATCCGTTCTCCCTAATGCGATTTGTAAAGTTCCCACAGGACTTGCTATGCTCATCAATCCATAAGATGCAGCAAGAAACGATAAGATTAATTGTCCTTCAATATAATCTTTCCCGTATAGATTATATAGAATTGAAGTGGATAACACAGCAATAAGGATATATATAGGATAATTTGTTGTCGCCAATATTTCAATAATGCGCAGATAGTTGGTTTTCAATCTTTTTTTCTCATTTTGAATCTTTGCAAACATAGGGGTAAGTACTTTCGTCAAAATAGGGTTGACAAGACCGTAGACCATTTGTACAATCTTCTTGCACAATGAATAAACTCCTAATGTTTCTCTTCCAAATGTGACACTAATAATTAGCACATCAAACTCACGAGAGAAATAATCAAAGATTGATGCCCCTATCTGAAACACACCTATTTTTAAGAACGGAAATGTCTCTTTCAATTTAAAATGCCAATGGATGTTCCCATCTTGATGAATGCCAGATATACAATAAATGATATTCGGGAAAGCAATACTAAATATGGTTGAATAGACAAGACTGAACACCCCATAGCCCATATATGCCAAAGTAACTGCAATTAAAAATGTTGCAATAAAAGTTATAAGTTCGACATTGGCAAGAAACTTGAAATTAAGTTTTTTTTGCTGAATTGTCTGATATTGCCGCCCTATAGAAGAAAATAAAACATTGAGACTTAATAAGCGCAAAATCAATACAAGGCTATCATCTTGATAATAAAGGGCTACTAACGGTGAAAGACACCATAATATGACAGTCAATAGGAGCCCAGTAATAATATTAAGCCAAAAAAGTGAACTATATTGTTCACGTGTCGTGTCTTGACGGTGTAGAATGGCAGAAGAAATACCTAAATCAAGAAAAAGTTCTGTAAAACCTATGTATAATAAAGCAATAGCTATCGTTCCAAAGTCACTTTTAGGCAAAAATCGGGTGAGGATAGAGACTTGTAGTAATTTGACAATACTTTTGACAATAGCAGACAATGTTGTCCACTTCATTCCAGAAATTAAAGTTTCCTTAAATTCACCCATTTCTCATCATTTCTTTATATATGTTAGCCCAAATGGATGCTCTATATTTCCATGAAGAAAGGTGATACATTTTCTCCCAATTCTGTTCCAGCTGTTCCTTTTTTTCTTTGTAATGCACTATAGCCCATTGAATATTCTGGGAAAGATTCTCTATAGAAGTCCTGCGAATATAGATTCCATGTTCCTCCAAAATCTGATATGGTAGCCAATCTCCCACAACCACTAAATTTCCAGCCATGATGTGCTCTTGAAGAGAAGCTGAAAATGCATCAGAGGTTTGTATATTCACCACAACATTTGATTTTAAGCGAAGTGCCATCAATTCAGTCAGACTTAGATGTTTAGACAATATCTTGTATGCCAACCCTGATTGTTCTAATTTGGATTCTACCGATTTCTTATATTCTGGGCAGTCCATTCCTCCATAAGTCATAGGGAACAATATATATACAGATTCCTTGATTTCTTGTGGCATAGACATAATAGCATCAATAATTTGCAGATGCCTTTGTGCTTTTTGTGCATTGTATGCACAAGTAACAACCATTTTCCCTTCGGGAATCTCCAAATAGGAGGAATCGATATTGTTGTTATGAATTAGCTCTTTAAGTATCTCCAGTTGCGACAAACCAAAATGATTAACCCTAATCTTATCAGTATATTGAGGATATGTCTTCAAAAAGTCACTCTTCATCTGTGGGGTTGCTAATTGTATGATGTCTGCATTTGTATAGCAAGGTGTCATCCTTTTTCTTTGAGCATCACTTCGCCGATAAAAATCCGATCCCCAGATGGTAACCTTTATCTTTTTCTTCTTTTTCAATATCGGAATTAATTGCGGATATTGGTCGCTAAATAGTCCTTGAATATCAATTATATCATATTTTTCTATTTGCGAAAGTATCATTTTCTCACCAAAGAGATTTCTCAGTCGTCTTCCTCCCCAAAAATCTAAAATTTGATAGAGTCGGCATAGGAAGGATTGTTTTATTCCATTCTGTGAATAAAAAAAGCCAGTCCCTTTATCAAGATAATCAATCAAAATATTGGAATTGCTCACATTGTCACAAACCGCTTTCATCAAATGTGATTGATGCGAGCCATTGAATATCAATAAAACTCTCACAACTTTACAGTACATTTATCATTTTTAAATATTCTGGCCATTCGCCCATATCATGCCATGCATGCTCACTGACAGGGAAACAACCAATGCGTCCACCCCGTTGTTTTATTTTCTCCATCAAATGTGTAATATGGAAGAACTGACCTTTTGGAATTTCTGCAATACATTCTGCATTAAGGAGATATACACCTGTATTAATCATATAGGTAATTTCTGGCTTTTCTTGCAAACCTGTCAGTAATCCGCCTTCACCCGCTTCAATCACGCCATAAGGAATTTTGAAACTTTTTACAGCCGTAACGACAGTTAAATCATTGTGGTTGGTTTTATGATAATCATAGACGTCACGATAGTCTTGGTCAATAATAATATCGCAGTTGGAGACAAAGAATGGCGTAGTTATCTTACCTTTCAACAACGAAACACTGCCTATTGTTCCTGATGGCTTTGTTTCCTCGAAAAACTCTATATTATAATGATGTTCCAATTGGTCAAGATAGAATTTCATCATGTCCGACTTGTAATTGACGGACATATAGAATTGCTTACAGCCTATCCCCTCGAACTGATTCATAATTTCTTCAAGAATCGTTTTGTCTCCAACAGGAATCAAAGGCTTGGGAATAACATTTGTGATTGGCTTCAATCTTGTGCCCTTGCCTCCTGCCATTATAACAACAGGTAAGTTGAGATTCTGCCTATTGTCCTTTTGAGATCCGTCAAACAAGTCATTCCAAAAAATCACCTTGATCAGTTTTCCTGTGGAATCCACGACAGGCATCATCTCTGCTCTTACTTCTATCATCCAAGACTTTATATGTTCCTCATCGTCATCCACATGAGCATATTTCTTGCTAGTATTATCAACAATCGAACCAATGGTGGCATCAAAAGGCTTGTTGGCGATAATAGCCCTTTGAAGGTCGCCATTCGTAATCATACCGATAAAGGACTCATTATTAAACACAAGTAAGGACTTAGCCCGCCTATCATCCATTATTTTCATGGTTTGGATGATGGTATTGCTTGCATCAACAATGATAGCTTTGTTTTTTTCTGAAAACATACTTACTTCGCTTTAATCTTCAAGATCGCTGGATTACCAGAGTATATGCCTTTCTCTTTGATGGACTTTCTCACCAAAGAACCAGCGCCCACAATGATGTCATCGCTGATAGTAATGCCATTAGCAAGCACCGATTGACTCCCAATGAAACAGTTGCATCCGACCTTGCATTCTCCATTGATCATTGTTCCGGTGGATATATGGCACTGGCCACCTTTCACAGCATCATGCTCTATGTTTGCAAATGTATTCAAGATAACATTATTGCCTACTTGTGCTCCAGCATTTACAAAAGCATGGTGCATCACGACCGTTCCTTCACCTATCGTGGCATATTTGGAAACATAGGCTGTAGAAGCAATGATTGTTGCCAATTTGCCACCAACTTCTTTTACCCTATTATATAATTTTATGCGTGTGGCAGGATTCTTGATGAAGCCTACGGTAATGACAAATTCGGCCTTGTCCACGTAGGATGGAATGTCATCATCAGTGCCAATGATCGTGGTGGAAAGAACCTCCTTGCCTACCTCTTCAGGCATATCGAGCACACCCAAAATGCTGTAACCAGCACTCTCGGCTGCGTCAATCACAGACTTGCAGTGACCGCCACCACCTATGAGAATTAAGGGTTTATTCATTATGCTTTCGGTAAATCAGAAGGTCGTACAGAACTCGGAATATTCACTACTCTGTCTGCAAACCAGATGGTATTCTTGAGACCATCGTTCTCACAGTGCTCGAACATGGGCAGGCGGTTCATGAGTTCCCAAATAGGACGAGTCATAACGCCATTGTCATTGGTGTACTGAAGGAACTGCTGTTGTGCCTCTTTGTCCTTGAGGATTACGGCATTTAGCCAGTAGTTGCTACGGGTGTTCTCTGGTTCTACGAAGAAGTCTATCTCAGGAATGTCCTTGAAGAATTCCTCATAAGCCTTAGCGGTCTCTCGCTTGCTGGCTACATATTTTTCAATGTTCTCCAACTGTGCACAACCAAGAGTTGCACTGATGTTAGGCATACGGTAGTTGAAGCCTATATGGTCGTGACGGAACTCCCAACGATGTGGTATCTTAGCAGGGGTGGTGATATGCTTAGCATAAACACCTAGTTCTTCTTCATTGAAGAGCAGCATACCACCATCAACAAGAATTTAAGGATTTGGCTTCATCTTGAATATTTTTATCTAGCAGGTACACCCTTCACTATCCTCTGCTGCGATACATTTTTTGTTACCACAGCACCTGCCCCAACAGTTGCAGAACTGCCAATCACCACATAAGGGAGAATTGTACTGTTAGCTCCAATATAGGCAGACCTACCAATATTAACATACCCCAGTAATACCGCATTCGGAGCTATTGTTGCAAAATCTCCCACTATGTTGTCGTGCATCACGTTAGCATAAGTATTGATTTTAACATACTCTCCAATCGCCGTACCTGCAGACACATTTACTCCTTGCTGTATCACCGAACCTACACCGATTGTTGCAGTTCGCGAAATGTTCGCTTTAGGACTGATTACTGTAGCAAAATGGTAGCCAGAATCTCCATATAATTTCGACAGTTTTATACGCACTGCTGGTAGATCAGGACTAATAACCACGTTACATTCAGGGTTTTCCTCATGTATTCTGTCACGGTCATCATCTGTACCAAGAATAGGATAACCACAATAATCTTCCTGCATCTTGTTGTCTATAATTCCCACTATATGAAAACCGCAATCTTCACACAACTCAACCATCTCGTGGAATGCGCCAACGATGATAATGTCATTATTCATTGATTATATTAATTACTTTCTCGTAGGTATCACAAATAAAGTCTATCTGCTCAGGTGTCAAAGCAGCATACATCGGGAGGGTAATCTCATTGTCAGTCACATACTCTGTTTGAGGCAGAATAGCGCCAAGATCCTTGTAAGTTGAGAACCTATGTGCTGCAGGATAGTGAACAGAGGTTTGAACACCAGCTTCATGCATATACCCACGAATCTTATTACGACGCTCTTTGGTAGAGTTTAGCAGAACAGTGGGAAGAATATAGTTGCTTACAAACTCAGTATTATCTGCAAAAGGAACAACGACTCCATCAATCTTACTCAAGCGGTCAACGTAGTGCTTACGGACTTTGATACGGGTTTCCAAGTCTCCAGGGAGTTTTTTCAACTGCTCAATGGCAATGGCCGCACGGATGTCATCCATACGGAAATTATAACCAAGGCAAGTGATGTCGTATTCTGTTGCATGACCGCTGGCACGCTGATAACTCATGGTGCTCATGCCGTGGCTGCGGATAAGACGTGCTTTTGCAGCCATTTCTTCATTATTCGTGATGAACATCCCCCCCTCGCCGGTAGAGATATTTTTGTTGCTGAAGAAAGAGAATGAAGCGCAGTCGCCAATGGTACCCAACTTCTTGCCTTTATACTCAGAGAGCGGTCCATGACAAGCATCCTCAATCACTTTGAGGTTATGCTTCTTAGCAATTGTCATAATCTCATCCATCTTGGCAGGGAAGCCAGCCATGTGTACCACCACAATACCCTTAGTCTTTGGCGTAATCTTACGCTCAATGTATGCAGGATCAATATTGATGTGGTCAGGGCCTACAATGTCAGCAAACACAGGGGTAGCGCCCACATAGCGGATACAGTTGCAAGAAGCAGCAAATGTCAATGAAGGGCAAATCACCTCATCACCAGGACCAAAGCCACACACCATACAACAAACGTGAAGGGCATCAGTGCAGTTGCTCATAGAGACTGCATATTTCACCTCCCACATATCAATAAACATCTGTTCTAACTCTGCGTTCTTAGGACCAGTGGAAATCCAACCAGACTTGATTGTATCATACGCTGCCTGAGCCTCGCGATCGTCGAAGTTCAGATTAAAAAGAGGAATTTTGTATGCCATAATATCTTTTGTTTTATTCTTTACATCTTTTGATCCAAATTCTTTCCTTTCTCCTCATGCTCGAAGTTAGGAATAAACTCCTTGATAGCATCAACGACCTGACCCTTGGTGAAGTCATCCTTGGCAAAGATTTCTTCAAGATGGTCAAAAAATGTATTGACGTCGTCCATGTTATGACGGGTAGTTTGTTCTACTACGCCAAGGGCTTGGAAACGCTGCATGTCAATCTTCTCACCTGGGACGTAGAACTCTTCATAGGCCTTCTCGCCTGTTGTGTCTGATCCGAAGTACACTACTGGGTACTTCGTAAGTGAAGAGTGAAGAGTGAAGAGTGAAGAATCTAAGGCTGCTGCTTTCTGTTTTGCCTCTTCATCTGACTGACACTGATCTTTTTCCATGCCATTGGCTGTTATAAAATCATCGCAGATGCTACTGAAGGTGAGCATCTGGTCTTCACCGAGCTTCGGGAAAAAGACTTCTCCACCATTGCCAAGGATACATGCGAGCATACAAATCTGACCGGACTCCTCAGGACTGACAAAATAGCGCTTAACATCACTGGGTGCTGCCAAGGGTTGCTTTTTCTGAAGTCTGTGAATCCAGCCGTCGGGTAGGGAGCCGTTGCTAAATGCTACGTTGGCAAAGCGTGCGGTGGTGACTTTGAAGTATTTGTTGTATGCCATCACCAAATCTTCCATAATACGCTTGCTGGCACCCATGATGTTCACTGGATTTGCAGCCTTGTCCGTACTTACACAGAAGAAATGCTTAGGAGGATAGACTGTCAGCAAGTCCATCAGTTTCTTTGCCTTGATATCGTTGTTTTCTAAAAGAGCCTGCACCGAATATTTATCTTTCTCCGAACGCACATGCTTGTGAGCTGAAAAGTTGGCAACAATGTCGAAACCTTTCTCTTCTCTGAAGATACGTTCAAAAATAGGGTCTGCAAAGTTCAGTGTATAGCAGCGGAACTCGTCTGGTACAAACAATCCCTCAGTGCTTCGAACATCACGTACTAATTCAGCCAAGCCATTTTCATTGAGGTCAACTATCACTACACTCTTCGGCTCAAAACGCAGCACAGCCTTGATGAAAGAGGAGCCGATGGAGCCAGCACCACCAATGACACAGACTTTCTTGTCTTTTATTTCCTTGGTAAGTGTTTCTTTGTTCGCCTCTATATCAGCAGCAAACATGCTGACAGGGCGAAATGTCACGCTGTCAGCTATAAATTTGTCAAGATTGAACATCTTATACGATTTTTTCTATTGTTATATAAACAGCCGCAAACTTGCATCTTGGAAAGAATAGTTGCATAAGAAAAAGATGTAGTATCGTTGGCGTTTTATTAGTTAGGGATGAGGAGTTTTGGGGGTTAAGGGTTGAGGTTGGGATGAGGGAAAGGGGATGCGACTGAGTCGCAGCATACTCGACACGGGGGTGGGGAGGTTGGGGTGGTGTTCTTGTGTGGGGGAGGGGAAGGGTTGCGACTGGGTTGCAGCACACTCGACATGATGAGGAGAATGTTTGTTTCGTAAGGTGTTGGTGGTTTGAGGAGGAAGGAGGATGCGATGTGGGGCTTTGGGTCTTGTTGATGAGACCTGTGGTTACCATAAACCATAGGTTATGGTTCGTCGATTATAAGTTATGGTTCATCAATTATAGGTTATCACTACTGTCCCGTTAAAGTG
>DGSP01000087.1 GCA_002393555.1 Prevotellaceae bacterium UBA4359 | reverse complement strand
AAACAAGCCGCTTGCGGCGAAAAGGAGAGACATCATTGTATAAGATAATTTTGTGTACTTACTTAATTATTAATTGTTAATTGTCACTTCTCATCACTCCTTTCACTCCCAAAACTTAGATTTTTCACTCTCCACTTTTCACTTACTTCAAGTTCTGCAGGAAATCGACTTCCACGATGCGGAGTTCGCCCTTCACCTGTTCGCTGCCGGGAGTCTTGTAGAGGTCGAGTTCGGTGGCGGGACCTCCAGCCAGTTCGGTCACCTGTCCGAAGGCATCCTTGTCGGTGGCACTGCCCGTCTGGCGAATGGTGTAGGTGCGGGCTTTGACAGGTTGCTTGATGAAGAGGGAGATGTAGCCTAAGGATTTGTCGGTATTGCCTTTCCAGATGAGTTGACCGTCGGCCAGCACTTCGATGGGATAGGAACGCTGACGCCATCCGGTGAGTTTGAGGCTAATCTCGTCGATGGCAGCAGGTTCGGCCAGTTCGTAGGCTATCCACGCGGTGTTGAGACGGCCATCGTTGCGCCACTCGGAGAGTTCGTTGTCGTCCCAACTGCGCCGTGCCTCGTCGGCATTGGCTCCCACTGTGGCAGAGGCGATGGCGATGGTGCGTTTCTTCTCGGTATAGGACGGGGTCTGTGGTGTCTCTCCTCGGTCGAGCACTGAGGCGAGGTGTTCGGAGGCGATGTAGCGAGTCATGCCAGCATTGAGTTGTTGGGCATCGGGATGAGAAGTCCATTCCATCACGGCATCGGCCATTCCGTTGGCTCGCGCCGTGAGACGAATCTGTCCGGGTGTGGTGGTGGAGCGCACAAGCACACGATTCACGCCAGCCTCGACGGGCAGGTCTTTCGACAGGATGTAGTTGTCGCCGTCGGGACTCTTGCCGATGCCGCCACGCCATTCGGCCGGACCTTCGAGTGTCCAATGGATGAAGCGGTTGTCGAGCGGGCAACGCTGTCCCTGCTTATCGACTATCTCCACCTGCACCAGTGCCAAGTCGCTGCCATCGGCACACATGCCGCCGTCGGGGTTCTGCATCAGGGTGAGTTGGATGTGGTCGGGTCGTCCGGCTGTCTTGTGGCAGGCTTCCGACTCGATGGTGGTGCCGTCGGCAGCATAACTGACGGCCTTCACCTCGCCTGGTTGATAGGCCACCTTGCGGAAGGTGTGGAGGAAGGTGTACTGGGGATTGTCCGACTTGCCGACCGACTTGCCGTTGACAAACAGTTCCACCACAGGCGAGGTCGATACCACGTAAACATCTTTTACCACACCGCCCGGATAGTTCCAGTGGCCTATGATGTGGCTGGCCTTGTGTTCCACATCGACCCACGAGTTCCACATCACCTGATGGGCAAAGAAGGCATCTTTCTCGATGCGCATGGCATCGACCACGCCGCTGGTGCGGTAGTTCATCTCAGAGCGTCCGTGGGTGTTGGTGTCGGAGAAGATAATCTTCACGCCACCGCTGCTCACGCGCCGTCCCATGCCGGGACGCACCACGTAGTAGTCGTTCCAGCGACGAATCTGCTCGATGGCGAGTTGGTCCTGGTTCTGGTTGTAGATGTCGGCCGGGGCATTGCGGTAGTAGGGGCCTGCACCCTGACGGTGATAGGGGTAGGAGTAGTCGTCCCAGTATTGGCGATAGCCCTCGTCGCGGCAGTACTCCATGGCCCACATGGGGTGCTTGCCGCTCTTGTTGATGTAGAGCATCTCGCCGCCATACTCGGCTTCGTCGATGTCGAGCATCTCGCGCGAGCCAGTGGCACGGCCTCCGTGGGGGTCGTACTGATTGCGGATGGCGATGAGTTCCTTCATGTGGTCGCGGCTGATGCTCTCGTTGCCGCCTTCGTAGAAAAGGATGGAGGGGTTGTTGCGATTGTAGATGATAGCATCGCGCATCAGTTCGGTGCGCTGTGTCCAATGGCGGCCCGTCACGTCCTTCTCGGCATCGCCGGCTGGCATGGTCTGAATGAGTCCCACACGGTCGCACGACTCCACGTCCTGCTTGCTGGGAGTCACGTGCATCCAACGCACGAGGTTACCGCCCGACTTGACCATGAGGTCGTTGCTATAGTCGGAGAGCCAGGCAGGCACGTCGATGCCTACCGATGGCCATTCGTTGCTGGTGCGCTGGGCATAGCCGTGCATCATGATGACACGGTCGTTGAGCCACACCTTGCCCTCGGCAAAGCGGGTCTTGCGGAAGCCTGTGCGAAGGGTCACTTCGTCGGTGAGTGAACCACCGACTGCGAGACGGGAGTGCACCGTGTAGAGGTAGCCATAGCCCCACGACCAGAAGTGGATGCCAGAGAGGCGACGGCTGGCGGAGAGGGTGACGGTGTCGCCAGCGGCTATCGTCTGCGGTTTTCCGGCAAAGCGCGCCACCTGCTTGCCATCGCGGTCGGTCACCTCCACTTGCAGAGTCACCTGCTGCGCTTGAGGAGAAGCGTTGATGACCTGCGACTCCACGTGGGCCGTCACTTTGCGTCCCTTGATGTCGTAGTCGGTGCCATAGACATAGATGCCTGTGGTGCCGAGGTTGGAGTAGAGCGGAAGAGTCTGATAGACATCGCCCGTGACGTGCAGATAGACGTTCTTGGGCAGGCCACCCATGTTCATGTTGAAGTTCTTGTTGTTCCATTGGAAGGAGGTGGGAGCCAACTGATTGTTGGGCAGGTTGTTACCATCCTTGGTTGGTGCGGTTCCCTTGGACACAAGCAGTTCGCTACCGTCGGAATTCTTCTCGTGGTAGGCCCAGTCGTTGTCGGTGAGTACCTCCAGACGGTTCTCCTTGCCTATATATAGGTAGGGAGTGAGGTCGAAGCCAAAGGCCATGACACCGTTCTGGTGCAGGCCGAGGCGATGGCCGTTGAGCCACACCTCAGCCGACTGGCGCGCCCCCTCGAACTCGATGAACACGTGTTTGCCCTTCCACTCTTGCGGAGCGATGAACACCTTGGTGTAGCGGCAGGTGTCGTCGGGCAGGGAGGCGATGCCCACACGGTAGGCCCAGTCTTCGTTCCAAGCCCGAGGCAGGGTGACGGTGCGGGTTTCGCCAGGATGCTGGATAGCCTCCTGCGGATAGTGAAGTTGCCAGTTTCCGTTGAAGTTGATGGTCCGCTGTGCCACTGCCGAGATGGCACAAGCGAGCATACAAGCAGTTACTACTTTTCTCATTTCCTCATGTTGCAAATCTCGCTCCACAGGTGAGCAGGTTTCTTACTCCTTGATATACACTTTACTGCCGTTGACAATATAGACTCCATTCAGTGCATGAGTCTTCACACGACGGCCTGAGAGGTCGTAGATGACATCGCTGTCGGCCAGATTCTCCGCTGAGAGTTCGCGAATGCCTGTCGGGTCGGCCACCACACGGATAATGCCTTCGGAGGCAAGGGCAGAGGTGTCCCAGAGATAGCCAGGCTTGGGAGTTTCCGGCAGCAAGGTGACGGTGCCGCTGATGGTGATGTTGCCATCGCCTGTGAACACCTTGAGTTCGGCATCATCGGCAAAGGTGTAGTTGGAGTTGAGTTGCTCGGTCAGGTCGATGACTGGCGAAGTCAGTTTCACGTTACCAGCCACCTTAAAGGCATCGGAGTAGGTTTCAGTGGCTGTGGAACGAGTGCGCACCCGCAGAGTGGAACCGCTGTTCATGGTGAGGTTGCCCTTCACTGTGAGAGTACCTACGGCAGCAACTGATTTGCCTGCACCGAGCGTGCCGCCGTTCATCACCGTCACGTTCTGCACCTGTCCCGTACCAGCCAGCAGACCGCCATTGCGCACGGTGAGAGAGCCTGTGGTGACAGGGGCCGAGGCGTTTTGTGCCAACACAGAACCTGCATAGATATTGAGCGCACCTTGCGAAGCACCCGTGAGCGTCCAGGCACCATCGCCATACTTGTTGACTATGGCTGCACCGTTGAACACACCCGCAAAGGTATCATCCTCACCACGATAGCCTACATCCCATGTGCCGGTGCCAATCGTGCCGGAGCCTTGCAGCGACCCCACCTTGTGGGTGTAACTCTGCTCCGTGCCGCTACCGCTCTTGAATCCGGCAGCATATGCCCCACTCTCCAGTTTCAGAATTGCCTTAGAGAAATCCATGGCCTGAATGAAACGGCAGTTGCTGGTCATCACATCGTAAGTTCCCTCAAACTTGGACACATTCGTATAGACATCGCCACGCACGTAAGCGAAAGACATCTTGATGGTTCCCTCGCCAAGCAGTGAGCCTCTGATGGAGCAGCGCGAACCCACGTTGAAGGTAAGGGTCTTGCCCTTATCTATCGTCACGGCATTCTGGAAGTTAGGCATGGTAGAAGAACTGTTCGCGTCGAAGATTTGTATCTTACTGTTGCCCGTCACATGGATGGGCGAGGTGGCTGCGCCGAAGGTGCCCTGCCATGCACCTTGAGAGAGCGTGCCCGCATTCAAGATGGTGGCCTTATAGTTATTGACACCCCCATAATTGAGGTTGAGTTGTCCTGCGCCGTTCTTCAGCAAGACACCCTTGGAACCCGTCACCGCCGATTGGATGGTGGCTGTACCGCTGGGGATGTTGATAGTAGCCGTGTCGGTCAGCACAATGTTACGGTTGGTAGCCGCATTGGTATTGTTGATGGTCAGCGTGGCCTTGCCTATCTCGATACGGTCGCCAGCACCGAAGCAACTCTCCACGCCCTTCATTTCGAGGTTCTTCACCACCACCGTGCCGCTGTTGAGTACCGTCTTGCCGGTGTAGTTGCTCTTGGTGGCATTGAGCGTCACACTGCCCTTTCCGTTCACCACGAAATCGCCTGCACCGCTGAAACCACCGTCGCCGCTGAACACATAATTGCCAGATTCGTGCGTGAAACGAACCCCATTGGTCACCATCAGGTCGGTGAGGTTTACGTTCTTGTTGACTGCATCAGAAGGGAAGATGACCTCATCGTTGGCTACGAAGGAGGTGGGAGTGCCATCAATCTGGAAGTTATTGGTCTGGTAGTCCCAGTTCTTGTTCACCGCACCTGTCCAAACCACGCCCAGTGAAGCCTCACGGGTAGGATGAATGACGAGAACAATCTGCTTCTCGCGCACCTCCACTTCATACTTCAGGCCGACCAATCCGCGCACATTGATTTTGTTGGCAGCGGCTGTCAGAGCACCTGTACATTCCAAGAGTACATACTCACCCTCGGCAGGCACATCCTCCGAAGGCACAATGGTCAACGTGTTGGTGTTCTTGAGAGTCAGGTCGCCATTCACCATCACCTTATCAGCCTTCACGGTTCCTGAGGTCTGCAAGTTTGCCTCCACAAACACATCGCCTGTGAGGGTCAGGTTGCCGTTGACGGTGATGACCCCGAAGGGAGCATCGGCGGTTCCCGGAGAGAGGCGGCAGCCCTCATAGTTGAGACCGCCCTCGAATGTGGTGGCACCGTTCAGGATGGGATTGCCAGCCAACGTACCCTTAGCACGAAGTTCAAGTTCGCCTGCCATCGTACCGTTCAAGGCCAGAGTTCCTTCGCTCACGATGGTCTTGCCCGTCGTGGTCAGGTTGCCGTTGAGGGTCACTGTACCCTGCTGCGACTTCACGACGATGCCCTCACCGCCGATGTTGCCTTTCAGCACATAATCCTTTTTCTTCGGATTCATGAAATAGGTGGCACCGGGTTTCACGTCGCCAGAAATCTCGATGGCCGAGGCATTACTGCCCGTAATGTCGAAGAGGACGCTCTTGCCATCGGCATAGGTGGCAGCAGACTTCTGGTCGTAGGAGGTGAAAGCAGCCGAGCCGTTGCTCCAGTTGCCGGAATGATAGCGGAGGTCGGTCTCCATCACAGGAGGAAGCGGCGGCAACGGCATGCCGACACCGAGGTAGAAACTCGTGTTGGGGTGCTGATAGTAGCCGCGAGTGGTGCAGTCGCCACGATAGTGGGGGTCTTGCTGCAAGCAGTAGATGCTGTAGTTGGAAGAGAGGTTGGTGGTATAGCCCACAAGACCTTGGCTATGGTCATCGTTCTGCTGAGCCAGAATCACTTCCTCGCGCCAGTCGCCCATGATGTCGCCCATGAAGGCAGGACGAGTGCCCGTTGCACCTTCTGCCCCCCAGTTAGACTCCTGCGAGAACTCCACCAGACGGCTCTTGCCCCTCACGGTGGTCACCATCAGGTTGGTGCCATAGTTCTTGCCACCGGGCGAACTGAGTTCTTCGCGCAGCAGGTCGGCATTCCACCACAGACCTTCAAACACCGTCGAAATGCCCCACTGAGAACGGGTTTCGCCCGTGGCATCTCCCTTGCAGTCATAGATGTAGTCATCGGTGAAACTATATAATTCATAGCCCTTATGACTGGGGTCGATGTCCATGCTGCCACCACGTGCCACATCGAAGATGGAAGGCAGATACCACTCCTTGAGGCGTTCGCCCGTGGCGGCATCGTAGAGGCACTGGCCGAGCAAGGCACTCTGCTGGATGGCATAGCCTTCCATGCCCGGACGGTCGGGGTCTATATCGCTGAGAATGAATCGGTCGCCATGTTCCAGGCCAGTGGATGTGTAGCGGTTCAGGGCGGGATTGACTCCGTAGCCGCCTGCCCACATCTCGTCGCACCCGTCGCCATCGCTGTCGAGGATGCGAATCTGGTGGAACTCGGCACACCACGGACGTACTGGATTGCGCACCCAAGTGTGGCTGTGATGCCAGTTGGAAGCCTGACCATTGGCCCAATCAAAATCCCAAGTGAGCACATAGCCGTGGTGGTTCTTGTCGGTGCCACGGTCTTCACACTCCATGATGAGCGAAGGGTGAACACCATCCAAGTAGGCTATGCCATAGTGTCCTTCCATCGAGCCATAGCCCGCACTCATATAGTCGGCGCGGTTGTCGCGTCGGTAAGCGTCACCGCCGTTCGGCTCGGTCAGTTCTGTGTATTTCAGTTCGTTATAGGCCAGTTCAGCACCTGTTGCCCCGTCGATGACGGAGATGTAGAAGGGAGGATTGCGCTTTCCCTGTGTGCGGTAGTCGATGATGCCATCGCCATCGATGTCGCCCGTCGTCTTGCCTCCCACATAGGTTCCCCACGTCTCATTGGCCTTATCCCAGAAACGTGTGCCGTCGGACGAGCGGACAATGACCTCGCACTTGCCGTCGCAGTTGATGTCGTAGGCCAGCACCATGTCGTTCTGTCCCGAACAGATATTCACGTTGGGACCCATATCGACAGTCCACAAAAGTGTGCCATCCAGTTTGTATGCCTGAATCTTGTGGCTGGTGGTCGAAACCACCTCCGCATCTTCCGAGTCGGGATCGACCTCTGCCGCTCCGGCAAACAGACGATCGACCACCACTGCATCATACTCGCCATTGCCGTCCAAATCCATTGGCCAGACAAATTTGGTGCGGTAGTCGTTGCGCTTAATCACCTTGTCGTCGAAGTCGAACTTAAACCACACGTTGGGCCACGGCTGGGTCTTGTAGAGGAAAGGATTGCTCTTCTCGCCCTCCACCCCGTTCACGATGGCGGTGACGGCATACTCGGTGTTGTTGGTCAGTGAAGACGGCGTGTAGTTGGTCACTTTCAGCGGTGTGGGGTTCATCTTGGTCCACGCCTCAGTTCCCACCGCGCGCTTATATACATTATAAGTAGTGCCCTCTGGCTCCTGAGCCAGTTTGCGCCACGAAATGAGGGAACTGTTTGTGCCTCCGGCCGAAGTCACGCTACGGCCTCCAGAACGATAAACAGCCACCACGCCTCGCCCAAGTTTCTGCTGAAGCCTCTGGGCGGTTGCGAACGGCGAGGACAACGCCATCGCCAACATCATGAAGAGAATTTTTTTCATCACATAAATGGTTTTGTCAGTTAGAAATTTCTGGTGCAAAAGTAGAGGTTTCGGCTCCGCTTTTGAGTAAAAAGCATGACAAAGATGTGTAAAATCGTACCAAAATGCACGTGAACGGCAAAAAATGTCTATATTTGTGCCGAAAATGTATCTTTCGACACGAAAAGAAGACAATCATGACAAACCAGTACTCCGAAGCACACTTCTTCAAAAGTACTCCAGTACTCCATAGAAAGTACTGGAGTACTGCCACAGCAGTATTAGAGTACTGCCGAAGAAGTACTATAGCACCAGTGAAAGCATGGCTGGAGTGTGTTTTCATGGGGTGGTGGCTGACATGGGCAATGGCATTTTGGGCTTGCCTGAACTGCCATGCACAGGGATATTCCTACCATCCGCTGCCCACACAGGAGCAGTTGCCGGTGGCCAACGTGAATGTCATCGTGCAAGACCACGACGGCTACATGTGGTATGGCACGGCGGGCGGAGGCGTGTGTCGCGACGATGGCTACGAGGTGGTGACCCACAGCAGCAAAACCACGGGCCAGGGAGTGATGGAGAGCGACGAAATCACTTGCATGGCCGAAGGAAAGGACGGACGGATGTGGTTTGGTACCCGCGCCGGTCTCTATTATATAAATAATGTGGAGGGGAAAGTACACCGCGTGGAAAACGAGCATGTGGGGCTGAAGAAGGTGAACTGCATCGGGACGACACCAGACGGCTGTGTGTGGGTGGGTGTGCAACGCAACGTGGTGAAGTTTTCCGCCGAAGGCACAGTGCTGAAGGTGCTGAGCATCGGTACCAACACACGCGAGGAGGTGAAGGAGATGATGGTTGATTCGAAGGGGAAACTGTGGCTCACCATCCTGCGCGGCGGCATCGCCAGCATCGACCCGAAGACAGACCGACTCAGCAAGGAGCCGTGGGACTACCCTTCGGCGGCTGGCTACATGCTGGAGGACACGGTGCGCCACTGCTACTGGGTGGGCACCTGGGGCGGCGGCATCGTGCAGTATCCGCAGATGGCGGTGCAGCCGGCCACGCTCATGGTGTCTGAGAACCAAAGGTTTGGAAGCGAGGTGTATGACCTGTGGATAGACCCGAAACGCCGACGGATGTGGGTATCGACAATGGACGACGTGTATGCCTATGACATGGGAAGCACGGATGCTGGACTGAACGCATCGGCCACTGCGGTCCTGACACCTTACTGCACCCACACGTTTCTGCCCACAGGCAAGAAACTGATTGGCAAACTGATGGCCGACCGACGGGGCAACATCTGGGTGCCTGGCTCATCGCCCCACACGTTCATCTTGTCGCCCAATGTGATGGGCAGCGACATCCGGCGCAACGAGGTGAAGGCCATGACGGAGCAGATGGGCTATAAGGTGATGGTGCATCAGATTGAGCGTGAAGGAGATTACTACTGGATTTACCAGAACCGTACACGCCTGTCGCTCTACCACCCCGCCACCAACCGGCTCACCTTCATGGCCACTGACCCAACGACCACTCCCTCCACACTCAGCACACAGCGGCCACTCTCGCGCTGCCAGACGGGCAAGGGGGTGTGGACGTGCAACGGGAAACACCTCATCCACGTGTGGCACGAGGACATGCGCATCTGTTGGGAAGAAATAGAAGAAGGACAAACGCCCAACTACATCTCGACACTCTCCGACGAAAGCAACGGACGGCTGCTCATCGGCACGGAACGGCAGGTCTTCTTGTTTGACTATCAGAAGAAAACGCTCAAGCAACTGACCGACTCTGTGGGCATTATTCAGCAAGTGGGCTACGACACCCAGGGCAAACTCACCTACTCGACCGACCCGAAGGCACCCCAGATGCTCACCGACCCGCACGGACACCTCTGGACGCTGGACGAACTGACGCTGACCGAATACAGCCCCAAGACACAGGCACGGCGCATCATCAAAGCCTCCGACCCCAACATCCAGATGGACTCGTTCACCGACATCACCTTGACGGGCGACAGCATCTGCGTGGGTGGCATCGGTGCCTATTGCATGATTGGCTCATGCCCCGAACTGGACCTGCCCCACCCCGACGACCGCATCGTGGTGACCCGCTACGACACCCTGCACAGCATCAGCCTCTCGACCATGAACCACCTGTATGCAACCAACATCCAGTTTGCCTACCGCATCGACCAAGGTGAGTGGGTGACGCTGAAGGCCGGAGAGAACACCATCGACATCAGCAGCACCACGTTTGGCACACACACGCTCTATGCCAAAGCCACCGACGAGTATGGCGTGTGGCACAGCGAACAGGAGGTCTTTCACTTTGCCCTGCCGCTCCCCTGGTATCTGCGCTGGTATGCCTGGTGCATCTACGCGGCCCTGTTGCTGCTGACGGTCATACTCTTCATTGTATGGAACAAAAAAAGGAAGGCCGAACAAGCCTTCCCCACAAAACAAACGACTTCACCTCTTGATGACGAAGAGAACTCTTCCCCATCGCCGCTCTCGCAAGCGCAACAGGCTGAAAGAGAAGGATTCACCAACGAAGTGAACGGATGGATAGAAAAAAATCTGGACAATTCTGACTATGGGGTAGATGAACTGTGCCGCGACCTGGGCATGAGCCGCATGAACCTCTACCGCAAGTTCCAGCGCCTCGCCCTGCCCACACCCTCGGAGTTCATCAAGAGTTATCGGCTGAAGCAGGCCAGCCACCTGCTGCAAAACACGGCACAATCCATTGCCGAGATAGCATACGCCGTGGGGTTCACCTCTCCCCAATATTTTGCAAAATGCTTCAAAGAGGAATATGGCTGCACTCCACGCCAATGGAAAGAGAAGAAGAAGTGACGGATGTTCACTCATGGGCAAAAAAAAGAGTCCCGCATCTCACGATGCAGGACCCAGCAAATGAAATGTTAAAATTCTATTGGGGAAAAAGGACTCCAACCTCTCGGTTGGGGGGTTGTCTTCTATTCAGAAGGTCTGAATAAAAGACGCTGTCCAAAATATGTATGAACCATTTTTCATTTGCAAAGATAGCCATTTTAGGAATAATGGCAAAACAAATTCATCCTTTTTTTCTTGCAACGAGGGAAGAGTCTCCCTTTTGTGCCTCAAAAAAAGACTTTTAGGACATTCAGCCTTAGCACGGACGAGTTTTGGGAAGGTTGAACACATCCTGCACCTCTTTCATGGCTTCGGCGGTCATGCCATCTGGTTCGCTGCCCATATTGCGGGCACACATGTAGATGTTGGCGGCTTTGCAAAGCACGTCGGTCTGGTCGAAGGCATCCATGATGTCCTGACCTACGGCCACCGTGCCGTGCTTCTCCCACAGCACCACATCGTGCTTCTTGATTTTCTCCAGCGTGGCCTCAGCCAGTTCCACCGAAGAGGGAAGACCGTAAGGCACAATGCCGATGCCGAGGGGAGCGAAGGCCAATGTTTCGGGAATCATCGACCAGAGCACACGGGTCATCTCGTCGCCTTTGAGGAAACGCTGGATATGGCTCATGGCCACCAGTTCGATGGGGTGCGTGTGGAGTGTGGCCTTGTAGCAAGAGCCTGTCTCCAAAAGGTAGTTCTGGAGCGCAAGATGGGTGGGCAGTTCTGAAGTGGGCATGACGGGTTCGTCAGCAATAATCTCATAACTGGCACAGTCGTCGCAGATGCGCACGATGGAGCCGTTCTGCATGGGCCAACGAGCCAAGTCGCGCATGCGCTTTCCCGTCCCCTTGCAATAGAAGTACTTACCCTTCAGTTGGGGCAGCACCATGCCTATCTGCTTCACAGGAGCGATGGCTGGCATGGCCTTGATTTCGTCATCCACAAACTCGGTCACATTCACCGTGATGTTGCCGCCATTACGCTCAGCCCATCCTTTCTGCCAGAGGTAACCTGTCACCTCTGCTATCTGGTCAATCACAGCCTTAAGACCTGGACGACCGTCTAATATACTTTTCATATTTTTTTGTTATGTTGTTTGTTGTTTTGTGATTGAGCAAGTTACACGTCCGCCCCATAGCGTTCTTCCGTAATCTGCTCCAGTGATTTTCCACGGGTGTTGGGCATGCCAATCAGACCGACAATCAAGGAGATAAGCAAGAGTGCCACCATGCAATAAGCCGCAATGGTGAAGCCTTCGCCATTCTCGCCATAGATGAAGGTGAACACAAGCCCCCAGGCTGCCGACAGGCCACGCACGATGAAGAACATCAGCCCTTGGGCGCCAGCACGGAACTTGGCTGGGAAGAGTTCACTTCCCCACAGGGCATAGAACACCTGTACAGAACTGCCGTTGTTCACACCCCACAGGATGGTGAACACCCAAATGCCGGCGATGGTCGAAACGCCTCCACCAATGATGAGAACCCAGGCAGACAAGGCTGCTGCAAGCCCGAACACGTAGAAGATGCGGTGTGACATTTTGTCAACCATGAAAGAGATGATGAAGGTGGTAACAACCACGAAGACCCAACTCACGCAACTGAGCATGTTGGCCTGTTCGTTGCTGAGTCCGCCTGCTGTCTCATAGATGTGAGGCATGAAAAAGCCCATCACAGAGGCCACAAGGTTCCACGTCAGGTAGATGGCAGCCAGATAAGCCACGGTCTTGACGGCAACCTTGTTGGTGAACAGCAGTTTGATGTTATCCACAATACCGCTTTTGTCCTTAGCCTTGTTGGCCGTGAACTCAGCACTTTCCTGTAACTGACGCTGGAGATTCCATGCCACAAATGCCACGATGAAGAGGGTGCAGAACACCACACGCGAACTGAACACCTCGACTGCAGCCTTGGCGGCATCGGCACCGATGATGCTATGAGCCAGCGACTCAACAGGTGCATAGAGATAACCGCCTGGCGCAAACAGCATACCGAACAACAGGATGCACATCGGGCCAATGCCCCACGACATCTGCGAGATACAGATGTTGCGGCCACGGTTGTTCACTTCCGAACTCTCTGAAATATAGGTCCATGAGGCAGGAACGCCAATGCCCACCGATATGCCTGTCACAAGGAAACCGACAAGCAACATGGGGTAATTGACTGTGAGCATGATGATGAGCACACCCAGCATATAGACCAAAAGATTGTAGGTGAAGATGAACTTCCGACCGAACTTGTCGGCCAAGAAGCCACCTATGATGGCACCGATGGCAGCACCCAGTGCATTGGCACTCAGTGCATTGAGCCAACCGAGGTGTATTTCCTCCAAGCCGAGGTATTCCTTCCAGAGCGTCAAGCCACTGGCACCAGCCACGATGGCGCCAGCGTCGAGATAGTTGTTGAGAGACACTGCCAAAGTGCTCTTCAAAGATCCTGATTTTGCCATAATTGTCAATTCTCAATTGCCAATTCTCAATTGTCAATTACCTGCAAACCACGTCACACTCAATGTTCAGAATCTTGGCCACCTTCAGGATAGTGTCGATATGGTGACCGACAGCGGCAGCCATGTGGTGCGTAGGACCTGCCTCACTCCACTTGTTGACAAACTCGCGGCAAGGCAGCGAGAACTTGGTGCGCATGTTGGTGTCGCCAAACATGAAGATGGGGCCGTCCTCGTTCACGCCTTCGGCTGCCACAAACTTGAACACGCCGTTCTTGTCTTGCGTGATGGCCAGATAGGTGACAGGGCCTGTAGGTGGATAGAACTGAGTAAGATAGCCACCACCCGTCTTGCCGTGGAACACAGGTACAATCTTCATTGTGGGTTTGTGGGCCTGCGAGATGTCGAAGTCGCCCGAACCCGAGTGACCGATGATGCAGATGTCCTTGGGGAAGTCGATGGAGTACATCTCAGCCAGCGTACCCGTGCCACTAATCGTCTTCAAGATAGACATAGCCATGGCCACCTTCATGTCGCCCTCAACGGCACAAGCCGTGTGCTGCTTGATGAGCATGGAGAACGCTGGAATGAGCATCGAGTCGAGTTTGCCAGCCACACCTTGAGCGAAACCAGCATAGTGGGAGGCAATCATGCCGAGTTTCTCGTCTTTCACCCACTGCTCGAAGGCTACGACATACTTAGCCATGTCCCACACCTTCTCGATGGTGCCACCACCCTCAATCTCGAACGTATCGAGGATGTCTTGTGCCTTGGCACGGATGGCAGCCTCATCGGTGATATTGTCGGCAATAGCCCACATCTGCTCCCAGTCGAACTGCTTGGTATAGACAAACATACGGTGGTAGAGGTTCGTCTCGTCGATGTAGAGGTCCATCATGCCTGGATAGGGACGGCCTATCTGTGCAATGTTGGTGTCGCGGAAACGGCGGCGCACCTGTGCGGCACGGCACCAGTCCTCAATCTCAGCCTGCACCTCCGGGTCGCCACCTTCTACCACACCAGTGATGACAGCCGAACGCTTGCCAGCACGGTTCAGGTCGGCCACCATCTCGCCAATGGCACCGCAGGCATAGAGTTCGCCGAGCCAAGTGGGGATGTCGGTCTTGGCATAGTCGGGAGCCAACTTCTTCTGTACGTTCACGATAACCACAGGCACGTCAAGGTCGCGCACAGCCGGCAACATGTTGTAGGAGGTGCAGTAGGTGAGCATCTGCAGGATGACAAGGTCAACATCGGCAGCGCGGAACTTGTCGCCAGCCGCCATCGACTGCTCCTTGGTGGTCACCATACCGCCATCGACGATTTCGATGGTGTCGGGCAAGGTTTTCTTGAAGGCTTCATACTGCGACTCAAACTCAGGAACGAGTTGAGGAAACTGTGGAAGATAGGCTTGCAAGGCGATGGAGAACACCCCCACCCTTGCTTTGGTTTCTACTAATGGTTTACTCATTGTCTCTTTATAATTTTAGATTTAGTAAATTGTTCTTTTGATAGATGGGCTAGATTAACTAGATAGGCTAGCATGACTAGATAGGCTAGATTAACTAGATGGGCTAGAAAACATAGAAAGCCATACAACTTGCCCCTAAACTACTTTGTACCAGTCACCTGAAGATAACGCTCGTAGGCAGCCTCCCAAGCCGCCGTTTCTTGCGGTTCGTAGGTCTTCATTTCGATGCTTTGAGCAATGATGCGGCGCATCTCAAACATATCCTTCACCACGCCAGCGGCTTTGGCTTGCAGCATGATGTTTCCGATGGCCGTACCTTCCACTGGTCCCGTCAGCACAGGCATTCCAATACTGTTGGCAGCCATCTGCATCAGATACAGGTTGTAGGTGCCACCACCTATCACATGCAGCCGTTCGATGTCAAACGGTGCCAAGTCTTTCAGATAGCCAATCACTTGACGGTATCTCATGGCCAAACTCTCGAAGATGCAGCGGGCAATCTCCTGATACGTCGTCGGCACAGGCTGTCCCGTCTTCTTGCAATAAGTCTGAATGGCCTCAATCATGCTCGTCGGGTTGGCAAACTCAGGCGCATCGGGGAAGATGAAACTACGGAAGGCCGGAGCCTCCATCGCACTCTTGTTCAGGTCGTTCACGTTAGCCGGAGCATCCTTAAACTCTTTGCGGCAACGCTCCAAGAGCCACATGCCACAGATATTCTTCAGAAAACGTGTCGTTCCTTCCACTCCGCCTTCGTTGGTGAAGTTATACTCAAAACTCTTCTCCGAAATGATGGCATCCTTCACCTCAATGCCCAGCAGCGACCAAGTGCCGCAACTCAGGTAGGCAAACCGCTCGTTCTCAGCCGGCACCGCTGCCACAGCCGCCCCCGTGTCGTGACCAGCCACAGCCACCACCGGCACAGCCCCCAGACCCGTCATCCTTTGCACCTCTGGAGTCAGCACACCCACCTTGTCGCTTGGGTTGACATAGCGGCCAAACTGGCTCTCCTTCAGACCAATCGCCCCAATCAGTTCGGGAGCGATTTTCTTGGTGCGAGGGTCAAGCATCTGACTGGTTGACAGCACCGTATATTCACACACAGCCTCACCCGTCAGCATATACATCAGTGCATCAGGGATAAACAGAATCTTCTCCGCCGCCTCCAGTGCCGAGTCGTGGTTCCGTCTGAGCGTAGAGAGTTGGAAGAGCGAGTTGAACTGCATAAACTGGATGCCCGTCTTTTCATACACCTCTTTCTTCGGCAACAGTTTGAAATATTCCTCCATCGCCCCGTCGGTGTGGGGGTCGCGGTAGCAGTAGGGATTGCGGAGCACACCGCCGTCCTTGCCCACAAACACAAAGTCGCAGCCCCAAGTGTCGATGCCGATGGAAGCAATCTCAATCTTCTCATCCGCCACCACCTTCAGGCCCCGGATAATCTCATTGTAGAGTGCATAGATGTCCCAGAAGAAATGTCCGCCAGTCTCAATGATACTGTTCGGAAAACGCGTCAATTCACGCTGCTCCAGCCTGCCATCGACAATCGAGCCCAGTATGGTGCGCCCACTCGTGGCCCCCAAATCGACGGCAAAAAAGTTAGTCTCAGTCATACGTATTTTTAGGTTGATAGATTCGTTTGTTAGTATTTTTCTCTTTTGCAAAGTTACCACTTTATTTTTATTGAACAAAGAAAAATCATAAATCACCACTTTTAAGTACGTTTTTTTTCGTCCCATCCATGAAAATTGTCGTAACTTTGCATCGTTTTCACTCGAACGCAACAATTTTATCCATTATAATCCACTCATTCTATGAAACTGACTAATCAGATTGAAGGCTACGAAGGCTACATGTGGAAGCGCGAAATCAACGTGCGCGACTTCATCCAGCACAACTACACCCCCTACACCGGCGACGAATCTTTCCTCGCTGGCCCCACGGCCAAGACCACGGCCCTGTGGCAGAAACTCACCGAGATGTTCAAGGTGGAGCGTGAACGCGGCGTGTATGACGCCGAGACCAAGTTGCCCCAGTCGCTCGACACCTACGGAGCAGGCTACATCGACAAGGACAACGAAGTCATCGTAGGTCTCCAGACCGACGCACCCCTCAAGCGCGGCATCTTCCCCAAGGGCGGCATACGCATGGTGGAAAACGCCCTCAACGCCTACGGCTACCAACTCGACCCAGCCACCAAGGAGATATACACCAAATATCGCAAGACCCACAACGAAGGCGTCTTCTCGGCCTACAACAAGGACATCCGGGCTGCCCGTCATGCCCACATCATCACAGGTCTGCCCGATGCCTACGGACGCGGACGCATCATCGGCGACTACCGCCGCATTGCCCTCTATGGCGTTGACAACCTCATCGAAGAGCGCAAGCGGTTCCTCGACCGTCTCGACATCCAGGAGATGACCGAAGAGTGCATCCAGCAGCGCGAAGAGACCTCCGAGCAGATTGCCGCCCTGAAGAGTTTCGTGAAGATGTGTGCCAACTACGGCTTCGACGTGACCCGTCCGGCACAGAACGCCCGCGAGGCTGTCCAGTTCGTCTATTTCGGCTACCTCGGTGCCGTCAAGGACCAAGACGGAGCCGCCATGTCCATCGGACGTGTCAGCACCTTCCTCGACATCTTCATCGAGCGCGACATCAAGGAAGGGATACTCACCGAAGAGGAAGCCCAGGAACTCATCGACCAGATGATCATCAAACTCCGCATCGTCCGATTCCTCCGCACCCCCGAATACAACGACCTCTTCTCGGGCGACCCCGTCTGGGTGACCGAATCCATCGGCGGCATGGGCGTGGATGGCCGCACCATGGTCTCCAAGACCTCCTACCGTTTCCTCCACACACTGGAGAACCTCGGCCCCGCCCCCGAGCCGAACCTCACCGTGCTCTGGGCGCAGAACCTGCCCGAAAACTGGAAACGCTACTGTGCCAAGATGTCCATCAAGACCTCAGCCATCCAGTATGAGAACGACGACCTCATGCGTCCCGACTACGGCGACGACTACGGCATCGCCTGCTGCGTCAGCCCCATGAAGATAGGCAAGCAGATGCAGTTCTTCGGCGCACGTGCCAACCTGGCCAAGTGTCTGCTCTATGCCATCAACGGAGGCCGCGACGAGATGACCGGCGAGCAGGTCGGCCCCGACTTCGCCCCCATCACCAGCGAGTATCTCGACTACAACGAACTCATGTACAAGTTCGAGAACATGATGCGCTGGTTGGCCAAGACCTACGTCAACGCGCTGAAAATCATCCACTACATGCACGACAAGTACGACTACGAAGCCTACCAGATGGCCCTCATCGACGGCGACGTGCTTCGCACCCGTGCCACAGGCATCGCCGGACTCTCCATCGTCACCGACTCACTCGCAGCCGTCAAGTATGGCAAGGTCCGCGTCATCCGCGACGAACGCGGCATCGCCGTCGGCTTCGAGCAGGAAGGCACCCCCTCCCTCCCCTTCGGCAACAACGACGAGCGCACCGACAAGATAGCCCTCATGGTCACCGAGAAGTTCATGGAGTACCTCCGCCAGCACGAGACCTACCGCCATGCCATCCCCACCCAGTCGCTCCTCACCATCACCTCCAACGTGGTCTATGGCAAGAACACCGGAGCCACCCCCGACGGACGCCCCAAGGGTGTGCCCTTCGCTCCCGGAGCCAACCCCATGAACGGACGCGACGTGAAAGGAGCCGTGGCCGCACTCTCCTCCGTGGCCAAACTGCCCTTCCAGCACAGCCACGACGGCATCTCCTACACCTTCGCCATCTCGCCCGCCACACTGGGCAAGCAGAACGACACCCAGATTGACAACCTCGTCGGCCTCATGGACGGCTACTTCACCCCCGACGGTGGCCACCACCTCAACGTGAACGTCTTTGACCGCGAACTCCTGGTCGATGCCATGGAGCACCCCGAGAAGTACCCACAACTCACCATCCGCGTCAGTGGCTACGCCGTCAACTTCGTGAAACTCACCCGCGAACAGCAACTCGACGTGCTCTCGCGCACCATCAACCACTCGCTATAGTCCTTCCAACAACGAATTTTTCGAATTAAACGAACCCTCAAAAGAGTGAATGCCGCAAGCGGCAACGAATCAAATCGAATGGCATTCGTCACCATTCGTCGCCGTTTGCGGCATTCCCTTTTTATTCGAGAAATTGGAAACATTCGTTGTTAAATAAATCCCTGTCCATGCGCGGTCGCATCCACAGCATCGAGTCGTTCGGGACCGTCGATGGCCCCGGCATCCGCTTCGTAGCCTTCTTCCAGGGCTGCCCCATGCGGTGCGCCTTCTGCCACAACCCCGACACGTGGGCAGTGGATGGCCCCGTGCAGTACGAGTGGACACCCGAAGAACTGCTGGCCGAAGCACTCCGCTACAAAAACTTCATCCGCCGAGGAGGCATCACCTGCTCGGGCGGCGAACCCCTCATGCAGCCCGACTTTCTCATCCAGTTTCTGCGCCTCTGCCACGAGGCCGGACTCCACACCGCCCTCGACACCAGTGGCGTGATTTTCAGTGAGAAAGCCCGACTGGCACTCCAACACACCGACCTCGTCCTGCTCGACATCAAGACCCTCGACGACACGCTCCACCCCTCCTACACCGGACACACACGCCACAACAACCAAGCCTTCCTCGACCATCTGCGCGACATCCACAAACCCACCTGGATTCGCCACGTCCTTGTGCCTGGCTACACCGACACCGACGAGCGTCTCACCGCCCTGGCCCAACACCTCACTAAATATAATAATGTGGAGCGCGTCGAACTCCTCCCCTACCACACCATGGGTGCCTACAAATACCAGCAACTCGGCATCCCCTATCCCCTCGAAGGCACACCAGCCCTCTCCGCCGAACGCCACCAACACGCCATCGACCTCTTCCGCCGCCACCTCACCATCCCCATTGTCTGAACCGCATTCACTCCATTCATTGCCGAAGACATTATTATACAATACGTAAGTTCGGTCTATGAATTACGCCTTCGGCGGCCCCCCCAAAAAAAATAAGTAACTACACAAAATCATCTTATACAATGATGCCCTTCTTTTCGCCGCAAGCGGCTTTTTTCCTTGGACAATAATTTCCAAGACTACGAGTTTACTCGCCTGAACACCTATGAAAAGAAAGAAATGAGTGAAGAATTAACGATAATTTTATCCAATAA
>DGSP01000005.1 GCA_002393555.1 Prevotellaceae bacterium UBA4359 | reverse complement strand
AGTTTCAATTCCTCATTCCTAACTCCTAACTTTTAACTCCTAATTTAAGTTTCGGATGTTCCAAACGCTTCATTTTCAACAACGAATAAAGCGAATCATTCTAATTTACCATACGGCGAGAAGATGTATTTTCCTAATGCCGCAAGCGGCAACGAATGGAATCGAATGGCTACACTCAGCATTCGTTTTTATTCGTTGCACCTTTAGGTGCATTGTGCATGGTATAAATTCGTCATATTCGAAATATTCGTTGTTGAAAAAAGCATCCGAAACTTCAATTGTTATCTTATTTCAGTTGGTCATACCATTCGTCAGTCACAGGCTCCAGCCATTCGTTGCTGGCTCCTTCCTGTACATCCTTGTGGTAGGTCAGGTGCTGGAACCATGAGTCCTTGGCGGCTCCGTGCCAGTGCTTTGCCTCGGCAGGGATGGCAATGACAGTGCCGGGAGTCATCTCCACTGCGGGCTTGCCCCATTCCTGATACCAGCCACGACCAGCCACACAGATGAGCACCTGCACCTGCTTGTGGTGAACGTGCCAGTTGTTGCGGCAGCGAGGCTCGAAGGTGACGTTCATCATACCACCGCCAACATCGGCCAGATAACTCTGTCCTGTGAAGTATTTGCCATAAGGGTTCTCGATGCCTTTGGGCCATACGTTGAAGTCAACGGTCTTCACTGTTTCTTGTTGTTTTGTTTCATTCATCATAGTCTGTGCTTTTGTTTGAACTGTTGCCAACATCATAGCGGCAACGAAGAGTAAGGTTTTCATCATTTTATTATGGTTGTTTTCTGAATATCAGTTTCATCGTTTGGGGGTCAAGCGGCTGCATAGTGGGGAGATTCAGGTTTTTCACCATGTGGAGCGTTCCCTGCTTGTACTTCAGGAAGTGGTCGGTCTTGAGGTGGCGTTGGTAAGCACCTTCCGACGCATAGATTTCGAGGATGCGAATCTGTGTGGAGTCCTCCACACTCTGCATCGGATAGAGGCAGATGACACCCGGCTCCCGCTCCATGCTGAGGCGGTCCACCTCGTTGGCAAATGTCAGATACTCCGTCAGATGCTGCGGATACACCTCAATCTCGGCGATGCGGACAATCATCTTGCCATTCGTCGCCTCGGCAGTCGGCTTCGTCCTCGACTGTCCCAAGAGCCACTCGGCATTCTTCCACAGAATCATCTCGCGCAATGGTGCAAGGTCAGGCTCTTCTGTCAGATATTGCTTCATGCGGATGAGACTTGACGTGAGCACTTGCGGAGCCACGTATGGATAGTCGGAGCCATACAGCAGGTGGTCGGGCGTGGTGATGGTGAGCATCATGCGGATGACTTCGGGCGAGTGCGCTCCAGCCAAGTCGTAGTAGAGCGCGGCAAGGTTAGCCTCCCAGTCGATGGCACCCACCATCTTGTTCTGCTGCATCACAGGAGTCAAAGACTTCATGCGGGGGACAGCCAACGGAAGATAGGCACCGCAATGAGGCACCACCACCTTCACGTTGGGATAACGTGCCAGCACATTCCTCGAAATCATGTTCGTCACCGCACGGGTTGTTTCCGACAGATACTCCTGCATGGCAAGAGGAGTCTGCCGCATCACCTCCTTGTTCACCGGCTCTGGGCGATGGGGATGCAGGATGACCACCGCCTTTCGTTCGTTCAGCACGGCAAAGAGCGTGTCGAGTTCGGGAGCGCCAAGATACTGTCCCTGCACGTTCGTCGCCAGTTTGATGCCATCGGCACCCAGCGAGTCCAGCGCATAGACGGCTTCCTCGATGGCAGCCTCCACGTCGGGCAAGGGTAGGGCGGCACAAAACAGGAAACGTCCAGCGTGTTCCTTTTTCAGTCGTGCTGATACCTCGTTGGTCTTCCTCACCACACTGGCAGATGAAGGTTGTGGAGCCGCCAATGTCAGCACCGACCTCCCAATGCCAGCCTCGTCCATCCACTTCAAGTGAGTCTCCACATCATACTTAGGCAAGGGAAAACCCTCGTCCATCAATCTCCCTTCTTGTTCCAAAGTCGACAAGAACTCCGGGGTGATGAGGTGGCTATGCACATCTATCACATTCTGGGCAAACGCTGTTGTGGCAAACATAGTGGCAAACCATACTAAGATATTTCTCATAAACCATTCAGTTTCATTCCCTGTCATTTCGGCCACAAAGTTACGGCTTTTTCCCCACACTCCACTAACGCGAGTTACGGATATATTTACCAATTTTACGGATTCTGATAAAAAAGCCCCGAAACAATTGGAATTTAACGTTTTACTGCGTTGCGTTACCTCAGGTGAAGTGAACGAAGGCTGACCACTATCCGCTGATTGGGATTTACCATTACTTCTTTCTGCCCGATAATGAGTTTGCCTGGACCACAACCCTTAGAATCTATGGTTATTTGCTTGCGGGTCATCTCTATATGTATATTCCCATGAGGAGTAGGCACGTCGCCTTTCATCCATTTCAGGTCGCCCAAACAGGGACGACATTCCCATTCGGCATAGCCAGGCTTTGTAGGACATACACCGAGATAGTATTTGCCTAACAGATAGATAGGCGATGCTCCCCAAGCATGGCAGAGCGACTTGCCGTAGCGGTTGCCGTACATGGCCAGACGCTCGGGATAGCCTTCCTTTGGGTCGTATGTTTCCCAAAACGTAGTAGCACCTTGTGCCAACATACCTCCCCAATAACTGCGCATCTCGTCCATCACCTGCTTCTGCTGGCCCAAGGCACAGAGGGCCTCCAGTTCGTAGAAGCGCATGTAGGGAGTGGTTATTTCCATCACAGAGTCGTTTTGCAAGACATTCTTCAGCACACTCTGACGTTGCGACTCATCGAGTATATCGTATAGCACGGCAAACATATTGGCATAGCGGGTGACCTCATCTTGCAACTGTCTGTCCTTCGTGTGATGCATCATCGCACCCTTTTCTGCATTCCAGAACGTAGGAATAATCAGTTCAGAAAGTTGCTTCGCCTGTTTCTCGTAATGCTCTGCATCACCTGTATTTTCCACCAACTCCGCACACTGCTGCATTGTCTGGAGTGAGCGCAGATACACCAGTTGTTCAAAAGCCAACTCGCCATCCTTCGACATATTGCGTGGCGACCAATCGACAAACACCCAGTCACCATGTTTTCCTTCCACCATTCCTCGCGAATTGAGTCGTCCCTGCACATACTCCATCAGAGAAACCATCCGAGGATAAATCTGACGCACGAAATCCTTGTCGCCCGTATAGAGATAATAATCATAGATGGAGTTGAACCAGAAGAAAGTGTAGTCAAGGATGGTATTTATATGTTGCTGCACAGGGTCTTTGCCTCGCAGAGCCCAGATTGTACGCTTCACGACTGGCGTATCGAAGAAAGCGTAGTAATTCATCAGATAGGACTGGATGGCATCGCCGCTCCATATCCAGCGGTCACGTTTTATTCCCTCAATCATCACTTCCCGATCTGTCAGGTGCAATGTATAGGCACCGACCTGCCAGATGCGGTTAAGCAGCGTGTCGCTACATTCGAAGGATCCACGCCATGCTACATCCTTCATCTCCGACTGCAGAGTAACACTCTCCACCGAAACGTTGCCCTTGCATTCCACCAGCGCATAGCGCATGGCACGGCTGCACACCAGCAGGTAGTTATTGTCTGTTCGTTTGGAAATGGTTAATGTAGAGAGGTCCGTAATGCTGTCTGTTGTAAACGCCACTTCGTCTCTAAGGTATGAATATTTCTTATCGCGTGCCTCATCTGGACTTTCTCCATAATAGATACAAACATGCCCATTACCTTTTACTCCGTTCAGTTGCAGATACCCGATTCCCTCACGCTGCCATTCGGCGAAGAGTTCCTTTCCTTCCTTACTTTCGCGTATTGGCTCTACTGGAGTTACGGAAAGATGATAGGCAGAAGGCAGTTGTTGAGATGTAGCAAAAGTAGCATTTCCGTCAGCCTCTGTCCACGTATCCGCCTTTACGGGAACTGCATAGTTTGTCACCGTCCAAGTGGTGTCGCTCACCACCGTCTTTCCTCTCAGCCACAGAGCCGGCACCTTCTCCTTGTTGTGTACGGCAATATGCAGTGTGTGCTTGCCCTTTGGCACCGTAAACCGCTCGGGCATGCCGAACACATAGCCGTGATTGTCGATTTTGATGCCGTACTGTCCTTCGGCCCTGATTTCCATATCCTCGGCCTCGGCGAGTTCCACAGTTTTCACATACTCCACAGTCTGTTCATGGCTGTCAGCACGCCAGAAAGCAGGATAGAACGACCCACGCTCCGTGCGCAGATTGTTGATTTTGTTGCCCATCCAAATATCCATATCGCCGGGATACCATATCCACGACTGGGCTGCCACCTGCATAGTCATTGCAACCACAGCAATTAGGAGAAAAATCTTATTTTTCATGAAAGT
>DGSP01000010.1 GCA_002393555.1 Prevotellaceae bacterium UBA4359 | reverse complement strand
CCAACGCAATTCGGGGATGAACCCAAATTTGGATAAAAAATATAGAGACAGGGGAAAATACGTTGTTGGGAAATGGAACAACACCATCTTTTTCTTACGATGGCAAGAAAATCACATATGCAAAGGCAACAGGCGATGGTGAACACGCTTATATATGGATAATGGATGTGAATGGTGAGAATCAGACGCAACTTACTGACGCATCCTTAAAATCGTGTCAACGCCCAAGATTCAGTCCTGATGGAAAGCGCATCGTTTTTGACGCTACAGATAAAAGTGATAACTTTGACATTTATGTTATTGGTTCAGACGGAAGAAATCTCACGAGATTGACACTGAATAAGTCTAAGGATGTTCATCCTTACTGGTCTGAAGACGGCTTCATCTATTTTGCATCAGATCGAGGAGATAAAAAGAACAATCTCAACATTTGGAGATTCAAATATTAGATTGAAGTTCTACATCCGTTTCACAAACAAGGGGGTGTGCCTTTTTTGAAGTGCCCCCCAGAAGTTGGACAGAAAACTTCTGGGGGGCACTTCAAATGCTTGTTTGTTCTCTTCTATTTGTCGGACGAACAAATATGTCGCTGCCGAACAGGCAAAGAGGAGGGTGAAACGAAATGGAGGTCGTAATACCTTAAAAACCGATGTCCCGGACATCGGTCGACCGACGTCCGGGACATCGGTTGACCGACATCGGGGACGTCGGTTGAGAGGGTGTGGAGTGACCCTTATGGAAGGTTTGGCTGTGCGTCAAACCTGTTTTGCGAATAGGGGGATGTTTACTTTCGGATGAGTTTGGCGGCAAAGCCACCGCCGCTGGCCATGTGGACGGTGATGGAGTGGTCGGTGCTGACGGGTAGGGTGAAGGTTTGTTGCCACACGTTGTAGTCGGTGGCTGTCTTGTCGGCATTTTCGCCATCGAGGAAGGCGGTCATCTCGTAGGTGCCTGGGGGGAGGAAGGAGGCACTGACTTGTATGTCGCGGCTCTGCCAGTTGGTTTCGCCTGCCACATACCAGTCGTTGCCTTGTCGGCGCGCCACGATGATGTATTCGCCCATCTTGCCGCTGAGCACGCGCATCTCGTCATAGACGGTGGGGAGGGAGGCGATGAAGGCGGTGCATTCGGGTTCTCGCTCGTAGGCGGTGGGGGTGTCGGCCAGCATGGTGAGGGGCGACTCATGCACGATGTAGTGGGCGAGTTGGTGGCATCGTGTGCCCATGGTCATGGGGTGGTGGTAGATGGGCTGGAAGTCGGCTTTGCTGGCGTTGCGCATGCCGCCGGGGGTGAAATCGACGGGACCGACCATGCCTCGGATGAAGGGGAAGGTGACATCGTAGAGGGGCATGTCTTTGGAGGGCTCGTCTATGGTCTGGCCATCGCGTTGCACTTTGGCGCGTTCGGTCCACTTGACTTCTTCCATGCCGAAGACGGCTTCGAAGTTGATGACGTTGGGCCAGGTGCGTGTGATGCCTTGGGGGGCGAAGATGCCGTGATAGTCGAGCATGAGATGGCTCTGGGCGCAACGCTGGGCGATGCGGTATATCATCTGGGTGGCTTCTTGGTCGTAGCGGTCGAGGAAATCGACTTTGAATCCTTTGATGCCCATGGCGGCATAGTGGTTGCAGGCTTCGTCGAGTTGCTTGTCCAGCACGTTGAAGACTGTCCAGAGGATGATGCCGACGTTTTTCTGTTGGCCGTAGCGGACGAGTTCGGGCAGGTTGAGGTCGGGGATGACGGTGAGCATGTCGCCGCTCTTGGGGTTATACCAGCCTTCATCCAGAATGATGTATTCGAGTCCGTGCTTGGCGGCGAAGTCGATGTAGTGGCGATAGGTCTCTTGGTTGATGCCGGCCTTGAAGCCTACACCGGTGATGCTCCAGTCGTTCCACCAGTCCCAGGCCACTTTGCCGGGACGAATCCAGGAGGTGTCGCCCTTGATGCGCGAGGGGGAGGCCAACTGGTAGGCGAGGGTGTTGGTGGGCATCTCGGCATCGTCGTGGGTGATGGCGAGGATGCGCCACGGGAAGGTGCGGTTGCCTTTGCCTTGGGCGATGTAGTCTTGGGTGGAGGTGACGTATTTCTGCACCCTCCAAGGGTAGTGGTCGAAGGTCTTGGGGCAGGGGGCGAAGGTGGCAGTCAGCGAGGTCTTTTCTCCCTTCACGAACATGCCGGGATAGTTCTCCACGTCGGTTTCCATCAGGGTGACTTTGGCGGTCTTGCAATCGACGGTGGCTGGCAGGAAGGCTTCGAGCGGCTTGCTTTGTGAGAGGGGTGCTACATCGTAGGTGGCTTGGAAGGCCATCGCCTTGGGGTTCTTCTCGTTGGTGGAGTAGGGAAGATAGGCTGTGAAGTCGTCGGCAAAGGTGAAGTTGGCTTTCTCGTCTTTCACCGTCCATTCGCCTTTGGCCGATGTGGTGATAAAGCGGTAGGCCACTCCGCTGTTGTAGGCACGGAACTCTACGTTCACGCCGTTCTTGTTCTTCACCTTCATCTGGTTGTATTCGTCGTCGAACGAGGTGATTTTGTAGTTGGGCGCGTCGAAATGTTCCTTGGCCGACTGGGTGGATGCACTGATGTATTGACTGGCTTTTGTTCCTTCAAGAAGCATGGCTGCTTCTCCTTGGAGGAGCGTTTTCCCGTTGTCGATGACATTAAAGACCAGTTCTTTATCTGCATTTATTTCAATCTTTACATGACCGTTGGGCGATGTGAGTGTCTGTCGAACTTGTGCCTGCACGGTGAGTGCCGATGCTGCAAGGCACCATGTGGTGAAAAGGTATTTCATGTTACTTTGTTTAAGTTTCGGAGGTCTTTTCAACAACGAATTTCACGAATGAAATGAATTTTTTTCATGCGGCGAGAAGAAACATTACACGAAGCACCTTTGGTGCAACGAATGACACGAATGAGACTTCCTCTCGCGGAAGTCTGCCATCCGGTTGGCATTCGTGAAATTCGTTGTTGAAAAAAGACTGTTTGGAACTTCCGAAAGTTGAATTACTTTATATTATATGTATAGATGTGTGGTTCTTCGGGTTTGGTGTTCTCGTCGTAAGGATTGAAGGTGTAGGGTTTGTAGTCGCCAAGAGGATAGCCCGTCACGACGAGATAGACGTCTTTGGTGTCGGCAGGCAGATTCATCTTCAGCACACTTTTGGCACCTGTGGCGATGTCGCCATAGGTGGCATGGGCCTTGTCGTTCACAGCCACCAGTCGGTAGGCATAGCCATCGTTCTTGTCGGCCCCCGTGAACTTCACCTTTACGGTCGGTTTTCCTTGGGTGTCGAGTTTGACAACGTTGGCACCAAACACCTGCAAGGGCTTCTGGTTCACAAACTCGCCTGCATACTTCTTGTTGGCCTCGTGCTTGCCGGGGAAGTCGAAGGTGAGCAGACGCGAGTAGCAATCGACGGCTTCTTTGGCAAAGTCCTCGTTGCTGAGGTTGAACATCTTCATGTAGGTGGAGGCGGGGTCGTCGCCACGCTTGCCGGCACGGAAGAGGTCGCCGATGACGGTGAGTCCGTGCTTCATGCTCCAGTATTCGAGCAGATAGGGTGAGTGGTAGATGTTTTCGCCATCGAGGAAACGCAGGTTGGCGTGGTCGATGAAGGCTTTCCAGTGGTAGTTCTCGTCGGTGGGCCATTCGGGGTTCACATTCCAGAGCATCCATTGGCTGCACATCTCGAATATGCCGCCACCGCCCCAACTCTCGCCCTGACGGTCGCAGGCTATCATCGACTGGAACGAGTGGCCGAGTTCGTGGGCGATGCAGTTCAACTTATTGTCTTGCACACGGTTGGGGGCAATCCACAGGGCGCCAATCACTCCGTCGTAGTCGCCACCGTAGGCGGTGCCTTCGAGCGAGTAGTTGAGCATCACCATCATGCGGTAACGGTCGGCATTGGAGCCAGGCTTGATGAATTGGAGGTTTTCTTTGAAGTAGTTGTAGAAGGACTGGATGCGCAGGAGCAGATTCTGGAGATTTACTTTCATGTTATGACCTTCAAGGTCGGGTGCCTTGCTCAAATCGGGGCCAAAGGGCTTTTCCCAGAAGATGATGACATCGTCGGTGTAGGCGCAGCGGGCATAACTCCACTTGGCCTCAGGGTCGGTGAAGTCGTTGCCTTTCAGGTCTTGCGGAATGTAAATTTCCTTGCCTTCGGGGGCTTTGAGTGTGGGTTTGTACAGGGGTTCGGTTGCAGCAGTGGTCGTGGATGCATCAGTTTGTGTCTGTGCCAAGAGACCACAGGGAATGCTGGCCAGCAGCATGGTGGCGGCAGCAATGCCCGCCCAGTTTTTCATTTCAGTTTTCATGCTTTTGAATGAAGTGTTAATAATAAGCCAATCGTAAAATTCAGTGCGACAAAGGTAGTGCTTTTCTTCCTTTCAGCAAAAAAAATGGTGCCAAATAAAAAGTTTTTACATTTTTTGTGTGTTCTTCTTATTTTTATTTCTTACTTTTGCAAACGTGAAAATAAAAAACACAAATATTTTATTTAATTAACTAATTTGTTTCACAATTATGGTTTATTCTAAAGAAGTACAGGAAATGTGCTGTGTAGCCAAAGGTCCTAACCACGGACCTGCTCCAATTCCCGAAGAGGGCAAGTGGATTCAGGCTAAGGAAATCAAGGACATTTCTGGCATGACACACGGCATTGGCTGGTGTGCTCCCCAGCAGGGTTGCTGCAAGTTGTCTCTCAACGTGAAGGAAGGTATCATCGAGGAATGTCTCGTTGAGACCATCGGTTGCTCTGGTATGACTCACTCTGCCGCTATGGCATCGGAGATTCTGCCCGGCAAGACCATCCTCGAGGCTCTCAACACCGACCTTGTTTGCGATGCCATCAACACTGCCATGCGCGAACTCTTCCTCCAGATTGTCTATGGTCGCACTCAGAGTGCATTCTCAGAGGGCGGTCTCGTGATTGGCGCTGGTCTGGAAGACCTCGGCAAGGGACTCGTTTCACAGTGTGGTACACTCTACGGCACCAAGTTGAAGGGAACTCGCTATCTCCAACTCACCGAAGGTTACATCACCAAGATGTTCCTCGACGAGGACAACGAGGTTTGTGGCTACGAGTATGTTCACATGGGCAAGTTCATGGATGCTGTGAAGAAAGGCATGGACGCTAATGAGGCTCTCAAGAGCGTTACAGGCACTTATGGCCGCACGAAGCCAGAACAGGGAGTTGTTAAATCTATTGACCCACGTAAAGAATAAGGAGGAAACAAGACTATGATTAGAGAAGTTAAATTCGAGTCACAAGACCGTCGCATGAAGCAGATTCTCGCTGCTTTGAACGAGAACGGCATTTCCTCTATCGAAGAGGCTAACGAAATCTGCGAGAAAGCAGGTCTCGACCCATACATGACATGTGAAGAAACTCAGCGCATCTGCTTCGAGAACGCTAAGTGGGCATACGTGGTAGGTTCTGCTATCGCTCTGAAGAAGGGCTGCAAGAACGCTGCCGACGCTGCCGAGGCTATCGGTATCGGCTTGCAGTCATTCTGCATCCCCGGTTCTGTGGCTGACGACCGCAAGGTGGGTATCGGCCACGGTAACCTCGCTGCCCGTCTGCTCCGCGAAGAGACTGAGTGCTTCGCCTTCCTGGCTGGTCACGAGTCTTTCGCTGCTGCCGAAGGTGCCATCAAGATTGCCGAGATGGCCAACAAGGTGCGCAAGAAGCCACTCCGTTGCATCCTCAACGGTCTGGGCAAGGACGCAGCCATGATTATTTCTCGTATTAACGGTTTCACCTATGTGCAGACGAAGTTCGACTACTTCACTGGCAAACTCGAAGTGGTGAAGACGAAGGCTTACTCTGACGGTCCTCGTGCCAAGGTGAACTGCTACGGTGCTGACGATGTTCGTGAGGGTGTTGCCATCCTCTGGAAGGAGAACGTGGATGTGTCTATCACAGGTAACTCTACCAACCCAACCCGTTTCCAGCACCCCGTGGCTGGTACCTACAAGAAGGAGCGCATCCTCGCTGGCAAGCCTTACTTCTCAGTAGCATCAGGTGGCGGTACAGGTCGTACACTGCACCCCGACAACATGGCTGCCGGTCCTGCATCTTACGGCATGACTGACACACTTGGCCGTATGCACTCTGACGCTCAGTTCGCAGGTTCTTCTTCTGTTCCTGCTCACGTGGAGATGATGGGCTTCCTCGGCATTGGCAACAACCCAATGGTGGGTTGCACCGTGGCTTGCGCCGTGAATGTGGCTCTGGCTCTGAACAAGTAATTACACATTATTATATATAAGGAGGGTCGTGTCCGTCTCATCGTCAGACGGCGCGAGCCTCCTTTCTGCAAAAACCTATTTCAAATAAAACTAATCTAAAAAGTAGTGACCTATGAAAAAGATTCTGTTCTTTGGTGCTATGTGCACCGCCATGCTGTTAGCCAGTTGTGACAGCAAAGAAGAAGGCACGATCAATGGCGTGTTTTCAGTAAGCGAAACCAAACAAGTGAAATTCTCAAGCGGCAACTTGCAGTACACCAAATCTACAGGCACGCTTCAGTTCGCTGCTCACCAGTGGGAAATTCTGGGTAGCAGAGATGTGAAATGGAGCGAAATGGACACATTTGATGTTTTTGGTTGGGGTACTGGCGACAATCCTACCTACGAACGCTGCGCAGAAGAAGACACCGTATTCACGGACTGGGGCATCAATCCCATCGCCAACGGTGGTGAGGACGTGAAGTGGCGCACACTCAATCCCGAAGAGTGGCAATACATATTCGCGAAGCGTCCCAATGCCATCAACCTTGTGGCATACGGCAGAATTGAAAATGCGAAGGGTGTAATCATTCTTCCCGACGAGTGGGTACAGCCCGAGGACGTTCCGTTCCAGTCGTTGGCCGATACAGCTAAAATCGAATGGGAGGAAAAAATTTACGTGACAAACAGAACTGATTCTACCGACCTCACTCTCATCAACCAGTATGATGCCGCCACTTGGCAGAAGATGGAAGATGCCGGTGCAGTATTCCTGCCTTTTACCAGCTTCTCGTTCTCCAAGGATGGTCTGCCAACCGGAGGTGAATATTGGTCAACAAAGGATAGCCACTTGAGCATCGGAAATTGGGGAATATGGCCTGACAGAGGCTGTATGGTTAGTGCTTTTGAGACACCTGTTCGCCTCGTGAAGGATGTGGTGAAGGAGTAAGGACTACCCCTTGCTTGAACATTAACAATCAACAAGAAAAAAGGCTCGCACCCAAGCAGGTGTGAGCCTCTTTTTTTGCACGAAATGTACCTTTTCCTATTCTGTCTTTTTCCACAAACATTGGCGTTTCTTTGGGCAGATGAGAAAAAAGAAGTACCTTTGCGCCATCAAACTGAAATAGGACATGAACTGGTGGCAAAAAACTAAACAAAATTCTCGCCAAGCCTTTGCCCGCATGAAGAAATGGCTTCAATCACTCTCGTTCCGCACAGGAGTCATCGTGCTGCTGTGCTGCATACTCTTCTATATATTGTCATTTGCCCAAATGCTGCTGCCCATCAGTGTGGAGGCTAAAAGTGTGTGGTGGACCGTGCTCTTCGGCATGGCCAAGACCTGCCAGTACGGAGGCTTGACCATTCTCGGTGTGGAGGGCTACCAGCGCGTAAAGAACTGGGTGAAGCGGAAAAGGGGTTAGCGTTATTGGCTAACCGATTGGGTCTTATCCTTTGTCACCGGCATCCGTTTCAGTTTCCATGCCATGATGCCGCCCTTCATGTTCGTCACCTGATAGCCTTCGGAGGCCAGTTGTTCGGCTGCTTTGCTGGCTCTTCTGCCACTCTTGCAATAGACGGCTACGGGTCTTTCTGTGCTGAGTTGTTGCTTAGCCTTCTGCACGAAGCCATCGCTCTCCACGTCAATGTTGATGGCACCCTCCAGATGTCCTTCGGCATATTCTTCGGCGGTGCGCACATCGACCAGTTGCATGTCGGGGCTATCAATCAGTGCTGCAAATTCTTCGACCGAAACGCTTTGGAACGATTGGCTGCAAGCCGAGGCACTTAGTCCCAGCAAGCCCATGAGAAATGTCATTACTTTGTTCATGATGAATGAGTTTGAATGTCGAGTTTGGAATGTCATCGGACACAAAGGTAAGGCAAATCTGCCAAACAGACAAGTTTTTACCTCGTTCATTCTTGTTTTTAGGGAAGAGTCTGCCTTCTAAGTCGCAGTTTTTCTCTACCTTTGCAATCTGAAGAACATTACTAACTTACAAAATCTCAAGAAGAGGCTATATGAAAAAAACATTACTTCTCATGTTGATGGGATGGGCTTCGTTGGGTGTCATGGCACAGGATGACGTGACCCGCTACTATCTCACCAACTACGGTTTCGACACCGACTTCGACTATCCTGCTACCAGCAAGGTCCGAGTGGCGCAAGAGATTCGCGACATTGAGGGTTGGACAGCCAACCTGAGTGCCAACTACACTATTACGGGCGTGTATGAGTTTGGGTTCGGAGGCACCTTCAACGGCACCAGCGTTCCTGCCAAAGGACGCGATGGCGAGGCAGGCGGTGCGCTGGCTCTCTCCACAGGATGGGAACAGACTTTCTGCTACTCGCAGTCGGTCACGCTCCCTGCCGGCACCTACACCTTCAGTGCTGCCACCTACAACGCCAAGGGGGTGACAGGCGGCACCTCGCTTCTGGCATGGATTCCCAACAGCGGCACCTCTGTCACCTCCACATTGAGCCGCTTTCCCTCTCGCACATGGACAGAGGACAAAATCACCTTCACCCTCACTCGCTCCACTGCTGGCAAACTGCAAATAGGCTACAAGGCAGCAGGAGGCGCATCGTCCAACTCGGCCAATCTGCTGATTGACTATGTGAAACTGACAGGCGAGAACATGACCGTCAGCAAGGTCGCACTGCGCACCAGCATCAACACCGCCAACCGTCAGTATGGTGAGGGCACTGGCAAGGGAGCCGCCGACCTCAAGGCAGCCATCGATGCCGCCCAGACGGTCTATGACAATGCCGATGCCACCATGCCCCAAGTGTTGGAGGCCAACTACAACGTGAAGGAGGCTACCGAGACCTACAAACTGAAGAATGCCACTGAGTCAAGTCCTGTCGTCATGACCAGCCGCATCAAGAATCCCTCGTTCGAGACGAATGGCACCGCCGGATGGGAGGTCAGTCACATGGGCATTCAGAGCAACTCCGTCTTCTCGAAAAAGAGCGGCACTTACTATCTGGAGACCTGGACCGCCATTGGCCAGACCATTTCCGAAGCCTCGGTGATGCAGACACTGAAAAATCTGCCCAAGGGCAACTATAAACTTCAGGCCAATGCCCTCCACATTCAGCAGAGCAGTAGCGGAAGCACCGTCAACCGAGGCGAACCACAAACGGGTGCCTACCTCTTTGCTGGCACGGCAGAGCAGGAAGTGACCGCCATGCAGACCTATGAACTCCGCTTTGCCGTCATCGACGAAGGAGAACGCATCAACATCGGACTGCACACCGACAATTCCACAGGCAACTGGCTCTGTGTCGATTACTTCCGTCTGCAATACATCGGCGAACTGACTGCCGAGAGTTATGCACAAGAGGTGCAGAACCTGTCGGTCAAAGGGCAGGCTTTGCTCGACAAGGGCATACAGGACACTGCCGGCAATGCTTTGAAAACCGCACTCGCATCGGCCCAGACCGCTTTGGCCGGCATGGGTACCGACGGTGAGGGGAAGACCCTCTACGACCAGACCGCACTCGCCGAGGCCCGCACTGCACTCTTGACCGCCATCGAGGCAGCCGAGGCATCGCGTGTGCTCTACGACAATCTGCAGACCCGCATCGACTATGCCCAAATTGTTGCGGGGTGGTGGGAAGGTGTGGCCACCAAGGCCACCGCACTCACCAACTTGAAGACGGCCATCGAAACAGCACAGGGAAATATGACAGACTACACACTGACCGACGCTCAACTCCGTCAGGCCGTCACCATACTCAACGCGCGTATCTCAGCCGTCGATAAAAAAATCTATTGCAGCACCAATGCTTGTGGTACCGATGCTCAACTGCGAGTATCGACCAACCAATGGTGCTACGACCGCTCCATACAGTCCAAACACTGGATTCTCTTCTGGGAGGCTGGCTATGGCAACGACGTGCCGGCCGCCGTGCCAGGCATTCTGGAAAAGGCCGACCAAATATTTGAGTTTTATGCCAACGACCTCGGCTTCATCACCATCAACGAAGGCAAGTCGAAGACCGACACCTACAAGATGATTATCCGTTTGCGCTACACCACCACATGGGAAGCCTCCGGCAGCGGCATCGACGACCAGATAGGTCTGCTCACTCTCTCCAACGGTGCCCACACCTCGCGCAGCGGACAGACCTTGGCGCATGAGATTGGCCACTGCTTCCAGTATCAGACACACTGCGACAACAACGATCAGAACGGTTGGAACTACAACTGGGGGACCTCCACCCTCAATGTCTTCTGGGAGATGTGTGCCCAGTGGCAGGCTTACAAGTTCTACCCAGCCATGCAGTTCGTGTGGAATAACCCCGACGGGGGCAACGACTGGCTCGGCGACACCCTCAACGGTCTGCACCGCCATCCGCTTTGTGTTGGATTGCGCTACAACAACTACTTCATCCAGGACTACTTCTGCCATCGCCACGGCATGGACATCATCGGACGCCTCTGGAACCAGTCGCGCTATCCCGAAGACCCCTTGCAGGCTTACATGCGCCTCACGATGGACAGTTCCCTCTCAGCAGCCGAGAAACTCGAACAACTCAACAACGAGATGTGGGAATACGGAGCGCGCATGACCACCTTCGACCTCGACCCCATCCGCACCCAGGGAGCCGCTACCATCGGCAAGCGCAACCAGACCAATCTGACCGAGGACAGTGAGGGCTACTGGTGGCCCACCAAAGCCGACTGCATCGAGAACTTTGGCAACAACGCCATCCGTCTCAATGCCCCCACACGCGAAACCACCGTTTACGCCGAACTCACAGGCGAGGCTGGAGCATCGGGCTACAATGTCTATAAGAAGGACCGAGGCGGTTGGAAGTTTGGCTTTGTGGCTCTGAAACGTGATGGCACCCGAATCTATGGCGACATCGCCACAGCCAACACCTCCGACCCCACCCAGATTGCCACCTTCGAGTGTCCTGCAGGATGCACCTACCTCTGGCTCGTCGTCAGCGGTGCCCCCACAGCCTACTGGACCCGCGACTGGCTCTCGTGGGAAGTGGAGGGCGACGTGGAGCAGTGGCCCTACAAGGTGCGCTTTGCCCAGACCAACGTGTATGGACAGGCCAACGTGGCCAACACCGACATCATCGAGACCGTGGGCATCAGCGACATCGCTGCCACTCCTCAGGCCGATGACAACAACGTCTATTCCATCACAGGCCAGATGGTGCGTCAAGGCAGCACCTCGCTCAACGGACTCCCCAGCGGCATCTACATCGTGGGGGGCAAGAAAGTGATGAAGCGATAAGGACAGATTATTCCCTATAACAAGCAAGACGGGGGCAGTGTCGATGAAGTTGACACTGCCCCCGTTCTGTTTGTCTGACGAACATGGAAAATCAAATCGAGTCAGACGGCACCGGGTCTCTGTGCTCTGTTGCCACGCTGTCCGCCACGTCCGCCGCGCTGCCGGCGTTCCTGTTGAGCCTTCTCATAGGCTTCAAACTGCTCCTCGCTGAGAATCTCCTTCAGAGCCGCATTCGTGGCTTCGCGCTGTTTCTGCATGCCTTCGCGGTCGAACTGTGGCCGTTCACCCTTCTCCTGCGCCTCCTTCATCTTGGCCTGCGCATCCTGTGCCTGCTTCAGGAAGAGGTCATACACCTTCTGATACTGCTCGTCAGTCGTCTTGGCAGCCTCCTTCACCTGGTTGGCCCTGCGGGTGGCCTGCTCTTCGGGTTTGAACTCGCGACGCTGACCGCCGCCATGCTGTGCAAATGATGTGAGCGAAATCGCTGCCAACATCATAGAGAAAAAGAATTTCTTCATCATGATTGTGTTTGTTTTTTAAAGTGAGTTGTCGTTAAGTTTTTTTAGGTTGTTGTCAAGTCTTTTATTGTAAAATGTAAAGTTGATTTTCATTGCTGTTTACGTTCAATATGACCACCTTCCTTCCCGAAGGTTTATTCCGTTTCTTCTATTTTTTTCAATTTTAACAATTCGCCAACCGCACGGCATGAAAGTCTGTCGCCATCGGCCTTTCGCATCAGCCGTCTTCTCCCACTCATGCCTTCCGGCATCTGGCAGGCATCACTTCACGCTTCTGTCAGTCGTCACATCGAGGAATACAACGAGTGCGAGACAGAGGTTGATACGAGTGCGAGACGGAGGTTGATACGAGTGCGAGAGCGAGGTTGATATGGGTGTGAGAGCGAGGTTGATACGGGTGAGAGAGCGAGGTGGATACGGGTGAGAGGGCGAGGTGGATACAGGTGATAGACGGAGGAGGATACGGGTACAAGAACGTGGTGGACATGAGTGCGCGAAGGGGGAGGATACAGGTGTGCGTTCGAGGTAGAGGTGAAACAGGGGTGAAACACGTCCTTTTTGTGAGCCTCCGAGACCGCACGAAATTGGTCAAAAAGTACTTGCCCGTAGCCTCAAAATCGATGTGACTCACACCTATGAGAGGGGTGTGACTCACACCTATGGTAGGGGTGTGACTCACACCTGTTTTGAGACAATTCGGGTTGGTCTTTTTGTACGATTGGGAAAGAAAGATAAGGAATGGCCGCAACGCAGTAGCCTTCGATGGCATGAAGGCGTGATTCTTATACCGAACTTGCTTAAGTTGTGGTTGTTTGTAGGCTCAGTAGATTTTTCATAGGG
>DGSP01000023.1 GCA_002393555.1 Prevotellaceae bacterium UBA4359 | reverse complement strand
TGTTTTCATCGGTTTTTATTTGTTTTGTCTTCGTCCGCCGAAGGCGTAATTCTTACACCGAACTTACGTTGTACTGAAAGGAGAAACGGAATTTCCGCTTGTCGAACAACGCCGTACAACATGCAAATGGTACGCCGTACCAATTGTATGTTGTACGGCGTACCATTTGTATGTGCAACGGCGTTGCACGTAGTGTGGAAGGAGGGGGGAGGATTCTCAGTTGTTGAGTTGTCTCTTAGCGGCCTGCAGGTTGATTTGTGTGGTGACGCTGCTGAGGAGTTTCTCCATGATGATGGGCTTGTTGATGAAGTCGTTGGCTCCGAGTTGGAAGCCCCTGGAGATGTCCTGCTCGGAGTTGAGGGCCGAGAGGATGATGATGGGCAGGTCTTTGGTCTTCTCGTCGGCGCGGAGGCGGCGGATGACTTCGAATCCATCGATGCCGGGCATCATGAGGTCGAGCAGCACGAGGTCTGGCATCTTTTCGGCAATGGCATCGAGGGCAGCCTGTCCGCCATTGGCTGTGCGGATTTGGAAGGTGTACTGTGAGAGCATCTTCTTGATGAGCAGAATGTTGAGTGGCACATCGTCAACGACGAGGATGTTGAGGCTTTCAACATTGATTCCGGGGGTGATTTGTTCGTTCATAGTGGTATGTTTTTTTGTTTATTTATTATCGTTGTTCTCGACGCTGTCGTCTGGTGTGGGGGAGATGAAGCCCATCTCCTTGATGAAGTCGTCGATGGTGGACTGGTTGCCTTGCAGTTTCATGTAGGTGTAGCATATCTTCTCGCCCGGATTGAGGACGGGGAGTGCTGCACGGATGGTTTCGGAGAGCATGACCTGGAAGTTGATGATGCCCTCTTCGGTGTCGCCGCTCTTGTAGTTGCGGATGACGGAGCCGACGTAGGTGATGTTGTTGGCTGCCGAGACTTTGTTGTTGGGGAAGTATTGGCAGACGAGTTCGATGACTTCGGGGCGGATGGAGGTGGTGATGCCTTCGGCGTCGAGAATCCAGATTTTGCCCACGAGGAGGTCTCCCTGTATGTTGCCGGAGAACTTCTGCTCGGCCAACAGGCGGATGCGGCTGACGAGGCGGTTGTATTCGATGTAGTTGTCGTAGAACTCGGTGTAGATGGTGAATCCGATGTTGGGCGAGATGATGGACTGCTTGCCTTCGGAGGTGATTTCGTAGATGTTGAAGTCTTGGGGAATGAGTTCGTCGGCATCAAAGGTTTTCTTGCAAGAGGTGCAGAGGGTCTTGCTCTTGGGCTCGATGAAGGTGTTGCCGCAGGTGGAGCAGGTGTGGATGATGGAGGGTCGGTCGTAGTCGAGTCCGATGTGCTGGAGCACCTTGTGGCACTTGGGACAGCGCAGTTGTCCGCCGAAGTTGTAGGTGTGTTCGGGCGAGACGTTGGCGCAGCGGAAGTGGTGGATGACTTCTTCGGCCTGGATGGAGGACTGTCCGCACTTGGGGCAGGTGCGTATGTAGAGCAGGTGGGAGTGGAGGCAGGAGGGGCAGAGATAGATTTTGTTGACGAACTTGGAGACTCGGAAGAGGCCTTTCTCGGTCATGGACTGCATGAAGACGAAGTAGTCGCTGAGTTCGTACTGTCCGAGGCGGTAGAAGAGGTCGAAGACGGGGATGACGTAGCCTGTGGAGGCTGAGACGTCGAGTTTGGGTTCGAGGATGGTCTTCTTGCGCGAGATGAGGTAGCGGGTGAGGCGGATGAAGAACTGGTTGGAGGAGAGGATGGGGTCTTCGGTGGCTGCCAGCCCGATGAGGGTGTTGTAGTTGATGATATTCTCTATCTGGGTGAGCACTTCCATGCTGTTCCAGTCGTCGGCATAGCCGTCGATGATTTCGTTGTAGTTGCCCATCTTGCCTTTGAGCGATGCTGACACGAAGAGTGGCTTGTAGCAGCACTTGGTGGAGGTGATGGGGTTGATGCTGCTCAGGATGGTCTTGGTCTCTTCTGGTGAGTTGTTGGCAATGAAGATGACATCGAACAGGTATTCGGGAAAGTCGGGGCTTTCGTCGAGCGCAAAGGGACTGTCGAGCAGGAGCACTTTTCTGTCGCCGTCGTTGTTTTGGATCGTTATCATGTTGCGAAGAAATTAGATAGAGTGAAATAGTAATATATATTTTAACATCCCCCTCTTTTTCAGGGTGGTTCCTTATGGCTGACTCATGTCAGGTGTGCAAATTTATGATAATTTTTTCTAAAAAAGCAATTTCGAGGTCTTTTTTTTAGAAAAAAAGCGTTTAAGTTGCTTTTTTTGTGCCGTTTGGCGGTGTGGGTGTTAAATATAGCCTGCTTTTTTCAGTTCTTGGGCGGCGAGGTGGCACTCGTCCCACCATGCCTGTCCGAAGCGGCGGATGAGGGGTTGTTTGAGGAACTGATAGACAGGAATCTGGAGTTGCCGTCCTAAGTCCCGTGCCGGTTGGCAGATGTCCCAGTGGTGTACGTTGACGGCCACCATGCCGCCCACGTTGGAGAGGCGCACGGGGTAGAGGGCGCAGGAGATGGGTTTGGGCCAGTGGAAGCGGCCTTGGCGGTAGGCGGCATCGATGGCGCAGTGGGTGCATGGATGGGCGATGCCGTCGAGCCTTCCGTGGCGGGCGAAGACACAGTCTTTGCCGTTGATGATTTGGGTGACGAGTTCGCCGTCGCGGTCGGGATAGACCACGCCTTCGGCCTCTATCTGGGCTTGTGCCTGACGGGGCAGTGTGTCCCACACGGCTGGGGTCTCGGCGGCTTCTTCGAGCAGTTCCACCTCTTCGAGGGTGACGGGTGCGCCGGCATCGCCTTCGACGCAGCAGAGGCCGTGGCACTTGTCGAGGTCGCAGCAGAAGAAGACCTTGAAGAGGTCGAGGGAAACGAGGGTGTTGAGTATTTCAATCATGGTCGGGATATGAGTTTCTTGCATTCAGCCTCGTCTTGCTCCAGTTGTGCCTTCAGTTCGGCCAGCGAGCGGAACTCTTGCTCGCCGCGCAGATGGTGCAGGAACTGGATGCGGAGGGACTGGCCGTAGAGGTTGCCGTCGAAGCCGAAGAGATGGACTTCGATGCTGCGTTGCTGGCCGTTGTGCAGGGTGGGGCGTGTGCCGATGTTGAGCATGCCGTAGCCCAGCGGCGACTGCACCAGATAGGCCCCGTTCTGTGGGATGAGTTTCAGCGGATTCACTTGCAGGTTGGCCGTGGGATAGCCCAGTCGCCGACCGTTCTGAAAGCCTGCCACCACGGTGCCTTGCAGGAAGTAGGGATAGCCCAGCAGGGTGTTGGCTCGCTCTACCTGACCGGCCAGCAGTGCCTGCCGGATGGATGTGGAGGAGATGTCTTCGTCGGCGGTGCATTCGGCGCATCCTGTCACCTCAATGCCCATCGCAGCCCCTTCCTGCTGGCAGTCGGCGAAACTCTTGCGGTCGTGGCCGAAACGGTTGTCGTAGCCCATCATGAGCACCTGCACACCCAACTGTTCCTTCAGCACCTGGTGCATGAAATCGTGGGCCGACATCTGTGCCAGCGTGGGGGTGAAGTCGAGCAGGGTGATGTGGTCGATGCCAGTCTGCCTGAGCAGTTCTTCTTTCTCGTCGGTCGGGGTGAGCAGTTGTGGGCGGAAGTCGGGACGGAGCACTTGAAGGGGATGCCCCCTGAAGGTGACAACTCGTGCCTCCAGTCCCCGCTGGTGAGCCTGAAGGGTCAGTTGCTCCAACACGTAGCGGTGTCCCCGGTGCACTCCATCGAAGGAACCGATGGTGGCTGCAGAGGCTAAATGCTCACTTTTCATTCTCAAATCTCAATTATCAACTCTTAACTCTCAACTCTTAACTCTCAACTAAAGAAAAAGTATGCTACGGCGATGGCGGCGAGGATGCCTGCCACGTCGGCCAAGAGTCCGCAGGTGACGGCATGGCGGGTGTGGCGGATGCCCACAGAACCAAAATAGACGGCCAGGATGTAGAAGGTGGTGTCGGTGGAACCTTGGAAGATGCAGGCCAAACGTCCGGCAAAAGAGTCGGCACCGTAGGTGGTCATCGTATCGACCATCATGCCTCTGGCACCGCTGCCCGACAGGGGCTTCATCAGTGCTGTGGGCAGGGCTGCCACAAAGTCGGTGTCGCCGCCGCACAGTTCCACCAGCCACTCGATGCCGCCGATGAGGAGGTCCATGCCTCCGCTGGCACGGAACACGCCGATGGCTACGAGGATGGCCACCAGATAGGGGATGACCCTCACGGCGGTGGTGAAGCCGTCTTTGGCTCCCTCGATGAAAGCCTCATAGACGTTCACCCGCTTCACCATGCCAGCCACGATGAAGGCGAGGATGATGCCCAACAGGATGATGTTGGCGGTGAGGGTGCTGACGAGGTCCATCGTCTCCTTGTCCATCTGGCTCAGTCCCCAGATGACTCCGGCCACCACGGCGCACAGGCCGCCCAGTGTGGCTAGCAGCACGGGCTGGAGGAGGTTGATGCGCTGATAGAGGCTCGTCACCACCATGCCTGCCAAGGTGGCTGCCAGCGTGGCCAACAGGATGGGCACAAACACATCGGTGGGTTGGGCGGCTCCCAGTTGGGCGCGATAGACCATGATGCTGACGGGGATGATGGTGAGTCCGGAAGTGTTGAGCACCAGGAACATAATCATCGGGTTGGTGGCCGTCTGGTTCTGCACCTCCAGTTGCTCCTTCGACCATCCATTCTTCATTCCTAATTCCTCATTCCTCTTTTTGTTGAGTTCCTGCATGCTCTCCATCGCCTTCAGTCCCAGCGGTGTGGCAGCATTGTCCAGTCCCAGCATGTTGGCGGCGATGTTCATGAAGATGTGGCCCGTGGCGGGGTGTCCTTTGGGAATGTCGGGGAAAAGGCGGGTGAAGAGAGGGCTGAGTGCCTTCGAGAGAAGGTTCACCATGCCTCCTTGCTCACCAATCTTCATGATGCCCATCCAGAGGGAGAGTACGCCAGTGAGTCCGATGGAGATTTCAAAGGCCGTCTTGGCGTTCTCAAACGTCGAGTTGATGATGTCGGCAAACACCCCCGTGTTGCCGATGAAGCACTGCACGATGGCGCACACGGCAGCCAACAGAAAGAATGCTATCCAGATATAGTTCAGAACCATCTTACATTTACCATTTAGTCATTTACCATTTACTATTTTCCCTCATTCTTTTCCTCTTGGTGGGCAAAGAGGTTGGCCAGGATGGTGCCGCTGATGCTGTGCCAGGCACACGAGATGGCGCATGGCACCACTGCCATCGGGTTGGTGGCCACGAAGAAGGTCATGGCCAGATTGGTGCCGAGGCCAGCATTCTGCATGCCCACCTCAATGGAGAGGGTGCGCTTCTTGGCGGTGGAGAACTGGCAGAGCCGTCCCACCCAGTAGCCCAGCAGGTAGCCGATGGTGTTGTGGCAGAACACCATGCCGAAGGTGAGCAGGAAGAGCGAGAGGCCATTCTCCACCAGCGGGTCGTGTACCGTAGTCACCACTCCACCCACGATGCAGGCGAGACACAGCACCGACACACCGGGCATGCAGCCCTGAATCTTCTTGAACACCTCCTTGTGGCCCAGCCACACGTTCAGCGCAAAGCCGATGGCGATGGGGATGATGGTGACGATGAGGATTTGCTTGAACATGCCGATGGCATCGACATCCACCCGCTCGCCTGCCAGCCACAGCACCAGCAGCGGAGTGAGCACGGGGGCCAGCAGGGTGGAGGCACACGTCATGCCCACCGAGTAGGCCACGTCGCCCTTGCAGAGGAAGGACATGATGTTGCTCGACACGCCGCCCGGGCAGCATCCCACCAGAATGATGCCGATGGTCATGGCCGTGCTGTAGGGCGCGAAAGCCGGCACTTGGCTGAACAGCCACGAAAGCGTGAACGCCACCAGAGGCATGATGGTGAACTGAGCCGCCGCACCGATGAGGATGTCGAGCGGCCGCTTGGCCAGCAACTTGAAGTCGTTGGGAGTGAGCGTCAGTCCCATCGTCAGCATGATGATGCCCAGAATGATGGTCTGCACATCGCCCTTCACCCACACGAACAACTGCGGCAAGAAGAATGTGACCACTGCCGTCAGGATGATGAACACACTGGCCTTGCCGCTCAGTGTGTCGCCAATAGTTTTCAGAACCTTATACATTTTTCTTTACTTAAAAAAGATAGTCGAACAAAATCGGCTGCAAAGTTACGAAAAAAGGCGGAAACCCCATGCAGGGACTTCCGCCTTTTTCTGTTTTCCGCGTTGGAAAAGCCTGTTTCGTCACTTCACCAGCACCTTGGTCACTGCACCGCCACGCTTCATGAGATTGATGCCCTTCTGTGGGGCAGAGAGGCGTGTGCCGCCAATGGTGTAGAACTCAACAGAGGAACTTTCAGCCGTCTTCACCTCGCTGATGGCAGTAGCCTCGGCTGTCACGTCGGCACCCGTGGGCACGTCGGTTGAATCGTAGGTGAGTCGCCAGTTGTCGAGTTTGAACCAGCCCCTTCCTTTGTCCAGAGCGTTGCCATCCTTATCTACATTGTTGGTGCGGAAGCCCAGTTTGATGCTGCCTGCCTCGGCCAGTCCAAAGGTGAGGCTGACCGTGTGAGAGTAGTCAGACCGTGGCGACTCACACTCATGGCCTGCATAGACGAGGTGCTTCACCTCTGCAGAAGGAGTGAGTTGGTCAATTTCCTCGGCAATGAGGGCATCGTCTGGTTTGTTGCCCGTGTAGTTGTCTTCGTAGGAGTACATGGCCACATAGTCGTTGGCAAAGATGCGCTGGGTGGTGATGCAGTAGCCAGCCCAGTTGTACTGTACCAGCACGTCGCAAGTTAGCGTGTAGGTACCGGCAGGCATGTTGGTCAGTGTCTGCGAGAGTTCCACTTCGGGGATGACGCCGTTCCAGATGCCCCACAGGTGAGTGCCGTCCGAGTATTGGTTCGTCTTCGTCTCTGTGTTGCCATCTCCGTCTTCCACTTCTACGTTGATGTTGTCACCGTTGTTGATGGCACACCATCCCGTCACGCCAGCGGCCTGAATCTCGGCAGCCGTAGTGGTCTGAGTGCCATTGAGGTAGAGGTTCCAACCCTTAGGAGCGTTCACCACACCGCCCGATGGACTGTTGCCCTGAGCCGAGAGGTCCTCAAACGATGGGTTCTGGATGTACTCCGTCAGGTCTTGTCCCTCTTCAATCTCGTCGGAGGTGATGCACTCCTGCTGAGCCTCTTCCAGTTTCTTGATGAGGGCATTCACAGCCTCTTCGTCGGCAGCATTACCGTTTGAGTAGTCTTCCTCTACAGACTGGATGGTCTCAATGTAGTCGCCATAACCCGCCTTCATCTGATACAGGTCCGCCTTCTCATAGTGTTCCGTAATGGCAGTAGCCAGTCTCTCATAGAGTTTCACAGCCGGCTGCACCTGCTCCAGCAGAGCCTTAGCCTGCTTGATGCCAGCAATCAGTTCCTCCTGCGAACTCGACGACGTGATGTCGCTCATGCTTTCAAGTCCGTTCTCCAGGGCTGTCTTTTCGGCCGAAGGCATGGCTGCGCCGTCCATGTCATAATCATATAATGTGTTGTAGAAATGCTCAAACACATTGACTGCATCCTCCGACAGATAGCCCAACTTCATGATTTTGAAGTTATCCACCTTGAACCAACCGTCGCCTCCTGCACTGTTGCTGGTCGAGCGTCCCGTAGCAGCCACGTTGCCGTCGGTGCGCACACCAAAGGTGAGAGTGCCGTCATACACAAAGGCGCGCACCACCACCGGCACCATCTCTGTGTCGGTCTGGACGAGCGCGTTGTTGGCAAAGTTGTATGCCTCCGTCTTGTCCAATTGGTCTGAGTCGTAGTCGCTCTCGCTGCCATAGTAGGTGGAGTTGAGGTTGCCGAAGATGCGCTGAGTGGTCAGACGCGAGCCGCTTCCGTTGCTGCCAGCCATCAGGCCTGCCGTGATTTCGTAGGTGCCGTTTTCCAGCCCCGTGATGGTCTGCGAGATTTCGTAGGAAGGCACAGCCGAAGTCCAGAGACCGAATCCGTAGGTGCCATCTTTCACTTCGCCCGAACAGTCAGCATTCACACCGTGCCATGCATTGATGCCCGAAGCGCGCACCTCGTCGGCAGTGGTCACCTGAGTGCCATTCACATAGACATTCCATCCTGCAGGAGCAGGACCGACACTCGAGGTCGGGTTGCCGTCCTGAGCCGAAAGGTCCTCAAACGACATGTTCTGTCCCAGCGACGTGATTTCGCCCGTGCCCAGTTCGTAGTTCTGCACCGCCTCGTTGAGCGTCTTCGCAGCGTTCTGCACTTCGGTGGCATCCGTCTTGGTGTCGAACGCGTTCTTGGCCGTGGCGATGGCTGCCGCCAGAATCTCGTCGCCAGCCTCTTCGTTCTTCGCCGTGGCCTGCTCTATCGCATTGTAGAGAGCCTCCTTGGCACTCAACATCTCCAGAATCGGAGTGTTCACCAAGTCGTCCAAGTCCTCAGCAGCCTTATAGGCATCCACGGCAGCCTGATAACTGGCCGTGAAGCCCTGCGCGTAGTCCTCATATTCGCAGTATTCCTTAAACTTCTCGATGGGAGTGCGATACTTCTTATCCACCGCAAGGTCGGCCATATACTGCTCCACATTATCCACCTGCACAAAGCCCCAGTAGAACGAGGCAGAGTCCAGAGCGGCAAAATTGTCGTAGGCAGCCTCCTCGTCCTCATTCACCGTCGTCTCTATTTCGCCATAGATGTCGCCGAAGAATGGACCACCGATGTAGTTGACCACAAAGTAGTCGGCATTGCGGTTCAGGTGCATGCGCAAGTCGCCTGTGGGAGTGTAGGGAGCCGTGTCCATGGCCGAAGGGTTGTTGCCCTCGCCCAGAATGAGGTGGTAGTAGTTGAAGTCGCGAGATTGGGGAATCCACTTCACGGGTTCGGTCAGGTTTAGGTTCACGTTGGGCGAACCAGCGGGGAAACCAAAGTAGTAGGTCACATCTTCCGTCTTCATGATGGGCTGACCGCCCTCATCTATTTCGCCCGTATCCACCTGTCGGGTGCCCTGTTGGGTGAACGACCACGTGCCGTCGCCATTGTTCACAGCCGTCAGCGCGTGACTGGCATAGTTGGAAGCCTCCTTCCCTTGGAAGTTGAAAGCCCCGTCCCAGGAGGTGCGGCTCATGTACTGAGTGGGTTGTTGCACTTGGTTCACCAGCACATACTGCTTGCCGGCCACCAACAATTCAGGCTTCACCTTCGGCTCCAGCATGTCTTGTGCGCTTGCTACAAGAGAGGAAGCCATCAGCCCCATGAATAGTAATGAGGTTCATCCCCGAATTGCGTTGGT
>DGSP01000031.1 GCA_002393555.1 Prevotellaceae bacterium UBA4359 | reverse complement strand
AAGCAAACATCCGAAACTTGAATAAAAACTCTTCATGTACTATTTACCATGTACAATGTACCGTTTTCATTGAATCGTCGAGCCAACTCGCCACATGGCAAGTTGTACTTTACACATGGTACATGGTGCATGACTTGTGCCATGCTCCACTTTCTGGTGGACTGCCTCTGCCTGTGCTGCCTGTATCTCACAGCACTCGACATGGTGCAGATGATGACCATCTTCGTCACCTACAATGTCTGCGCTTTCCTCACCCAACCGCTCACAGGCTGGCTCGCCGACCGAATGAAGCAGCGGCACTGGATGCTGCTGGGAGCCGACGGACTGTTGGCCGTGGCCGTACTGGGGGCAGGAGTCGTGGAGAGCCTCGGCGATGCTCACACGTCGGGATGGCTGATGCTGGGAGTGGCCACACTGCTGGGCTTGGGCAACTCGCTCTTCCATGTGTGGGGCGGAAAAGAGGTGGCCCGGCAGACAGGGAACGACATCCGCGCCCTGGGTGTGTTCGTCTCGACAGGTGCGTTCGGACTGGCGGTCGGGGCGGTGTTCGCCTCATGGCTCCTCCTTTACCTGCTGCTCTTGTTCATTTGCCTCTTGTCAGTGGCCTGCATCAGGATGGAGTTAAAGGAATTAATTCCTCATTCCTCATTCCTCACTCCTCATTCCTTGTTTCCCATCGGCGTGGTGGCAGCCATGATGCTGGCGGTGGCCATGCGCTCCTTCGCCGGAGAGTCTTACACAACCGGCATCGACAAGACTCCCCTCCTGCTCCTGACGCTTGGAGCCACCTCCATGCTGGGCAAGATGGCAGGAGGATGGCTGGTGAGGGGCTTGGGCATGGTGAAAGCCATCATACTCATGGTGGTGGGGGCCACTCTCTGCTGGATGGTCAAGAGCCAACATCTGGCCCTGATGCTTCTGGGCCTCTTCCTGGTCAACTGCACCATGCCCGTCACACTCTATTGGGCCAACGCCGCCCTGAAAGGACGTGAGGGGCTGGCCTTCGGGCTGCTGGCTGCAGCACTCATGCCCGGCTATCTGATGGCCACATCGGCCACAGCAAGCCATCTGCTGGCAGCACTCATCCCCACCATCTTCATCGAACTGGGGGTGTTGTGGTTGCTCAAGGAACGGCGAAAAAAGGTGCTGCTCTCGTCGGTGGCAGTCAACATGCTGACCAATGTGCCACTGAACCTCTATCTCATCTACGTCAACGATGGAGCCGCCACCATCCTCATGGGCGAGGCAATCGTCGTGCTGGTCGAGGCATTATGGTACTATGCCTTCACCCGCCACATCAAGCAGGCCTGCATCTATAGCATCCTGTGCAACGCCATCAGTTTCCTCATTGGGCTGCTCCTCTTCTTGATGACCGAATATTTTATAGTATTAACCCCCTAAATTCATTCCGCTTATGTTCAACCTTTTAGACGTTGCCTACCCCGGGCGGCCTTACCGACCCAGAATCATCATCGACAACACCCCCGACACCATCCGAGAAATCGAGCCTGAACCCATCGTCGATTCAGTCAATGCACCTAAGAGCCTAATAGACTCGCTCTCCTCACCGCAGGAGTTCATCGACACGCTAACCAACAAGGAGGCCGTGCTCGACACCCTCCGCTCGGCCATGAACTTCTTTAGCGACCTCGGCACAGGCAACGGACAGCCCAACACGCTGCTGTGGTCGTCGGTGGTGGTCTTTGCCGCTCTTGCCCTCTGCTTCTACGGCGTATGGATGTACAGGAAAAACCTTGCAAAAGAATGAACGCCGACCCCGCAAGGGACTGAACTTCAACCCATCCACATGAAGAAGAAGCGTCTGACGTGCTATTTCGTCAGACGCTTTTTCAGTTTCCTCAAGTCCTTCCGTGCCGCCTTTCCCGCCTTCTCACCCAGCACAATCATCTCGGCAATCTTCCGTGGCGAAAAGTCCTGGGGACCATAGCCTTTGAGTTTGGGACTGATGTAGATGTCTGCATCCCGACAGTTCTGCTGATACTTCCGCTGGTCGGGACGGAAAATGGAAGGTGTCTCCCCCTTGTGCTTGTTCACCGTCAAATCGACCGCTATCACCACATCGGCACCCATGCCGCGAGCCACATCGACAGGCAGGTTGTTCAGCACTCCCCCATCCACCAGCATCATGCCGTCCATCTTCACAGGCTTGAACACCAGCGGGATGGCCATGCTGGCCCGCATGGCTTGAGCCAAGTCACCCTCGCTCAGCACCACCTCGCTCAGCCTCTTCACATCCACCGCCACACAGCGGAAAGGAATCGGTAACTGGTCAAAATCTATCCGTCCACGGTCACCCGTCAGTTGGCGCAACGGACGCACGATGCTGTCACCCATCAGCGACCCTGCAAACATATCCATCCACTCCTGAGTGCGGAACAGCGAATCCAGTTGCTCACTCCGATAGCCCAGTGCATAGAGTCCACCCACGATGGAGCCGATGCTCGTGCCCACCACCATGTCGATGGGCACTCCCGACTCCTCCACATACTTCAGCACACCCACCGTGGCTGCACCTTTGGCACCGCCACCGCCCAACACGAGTGCAACCTTGGGCCGCTCTTGTGCCTGCACTGCAACACACCACAGCCACAAGAAAAACAACCAAAACTTCTTCATCACTATTTTGCTTCAATCTGGAACTGTGGCACAGGCATACCCTCCTTATTGAAAAGAGAGGGATATGGGTAGTCGTCCCATCCGTAGCGCACCGTCGTGGCCGTCACGCCATCGGGCAGGGAAACAGCCACTGTATGGCCGTCGATCAGAGTGGCCTCAGCCCACTGATACTTGCCACCGACGAGGATGGCAAAGTCCTTCAGACGCTCACCCTTCACGGTCAGCCCCGAACCCACTTCGCCAAAGGTGATGATGACCTTCCCCCCGGCAACACGAGCCGACACGGGCTTAGGCACATCGCAGTCCACACCCTTGTCGCCGTATGCCAACCGCCTCATCTGCTGGGCCACACGCCGTCCTGCCAGGTTCTTGTCTTGCGGATGAATATCGTTGAACTCGCCCGTGTCGAGCGTCGGCACAAGGCCAGCACCCTCTATCTGCTGGGCAGCCAGATACTGCTGATGACGAATCTTTGTCCAGCCCGTCTCCACAGGCTGGTCGTGAGTTCCCATATAGGCCGGCAACTGCACGATGACAGCAGGGAAGTTGCGCCCGAACTGCTTGCGCCACGCACCCACCATCGCCGTGAGCATGTCGGCGTATGTGTCGGGATTTCCTTGGTTCGACTCGCCTTGATACCACAGCATACCCTTCACCGGGAAGTCTTGCAGGGGCGCAATCATGGCATTGTACAAACCAGTGGGAGTATCGACAAAGTAGGTGCTGGAGGGACGGCGTGGCATGGTGCAGCCCACCGCCATGTGCATCTGCGTGGAGAGCGGGAACACCTGACCACCCACTTCCAACTGATATAACTTCCCTTTCGTGAAGTTAGCCCTTCCGCTCTGCGACATGAGGTGTACCACGATGCGGTTCTCCCCCTCGCGAAGCACACCCTCCTTCACCTGATAGATGCGCGGAGGATACTCGTAGGTGGTGTTGCCCACAAAAGTGCCGTTCACAAAGATGGAGTCGGCATCCTTCATCGCTCCAAACCGCAACACCGCCCGCTCTGCCGCCAGTTCACGAGGCAGCGTGACGGTGGTCTCAAACCAGTAGGAGCCGTTTCGACCGTGGCTCCAGTCGGAGAACACATCGACCGTCTGCCACTTCTCAAAGTCATAGTCAGCGGCGCGCCAACGGTTCAGCACCGTGTCGGTGGCCATCATGGTGCGTTCCCAGTCGCCGAAAGCCTTCATCTCAACACGGTTGATGGAGTCAGGCCAGTTCTGCTGATGATATTTCTGCTTGGCCAACTCTTCGGGATAGCCCTTGAAGGTGGCCAGCACCTCCCTCGGCATCCAAGCCTGAACCTGAGTGCCACCCACCGACGAGTTGATGATGCCGATAGGCACTCCAATCGACTCCTGCAGTTCGCGCGCCATGAAGTAACAGATGGCACCCACCTCACTACAGTTCTGCGGTGTGATGTTCTGCCACGGCAGGATGCGCACATCGTCGTTTGGCCGCACATAGTTATACTGATGAGGGAACTTGAGGTAGCGAATCTGGTCGTTCGAGTAGTCCTTCACCTCATCGGCCACCTTGTCCATGCAACGGCGGATGGGCAGTTCCATGTTCGACTGTCCCGAGCAAAGGAACACATCGCCCACCAGCACATTCTTCACTTCCAATATACCCTTCCCATCACGGGGGAAGGGCTGGGAAGAGGGTATCTGCTCCACCTTCAGCAAGTAGGGTCCCCCCGCCTTCATCTTGGGCAGATAGACCTTCCAAGAGCCATCGGCTCCCACCGTCGTCTTCACCGTCTTCCCGTTCAGGCCGACCAGCAGCCGGGAGCCAGGCTCGCCCCATCCCCACACGGGAATTTTCACATCACGTTGCAACACCATGCCATCGGAGAAAAACCGTGGCATGCTCAGAGGCCGCTGCGCCCATCCCATCAGACCAGCCAGCAGCAATCCTGTCAGTAAAAGAAAGCGTTTCACTATACCTATATTTTTAAGTAACTACACAAAATTATCTTATACAATGGTGTCTCTTCTCTTCGCCGCAAGCGGCTTGTTTCCTTGGACGATAATTTTCAATAATTGACGATAATTTTATCCGATGATTATTATCGGAACCAATTATTGGGAATTATCGGAAATTATTGTCCAAGAAAACAATGCGGCTTGCGGCGAAAATTACAACTATTCAATTCATGAAAAATTCGTGGTTAATTCATGATAATTTATGCCTAAAATAAAACACGAATTTCCATGAATTAACCACGAATTTTTCATGAATTATTTT
>DGSP01000069.1 GCA_002393555.1 Prevotellaceae bacterium UBA4359 | reverse complement strand
CTCCACCACCACCGGTGCAAAAGACAACACCTCCTCCACCACCGGTGCAAAAGACGATGCCTCCACCACCACCGGTGCAAAAGACAACACCTCCTCCACCACCAGCGGCAAAGACTGTTGCCAAGGTATCAAGCGCGGCCACATCAATAGCACGAGGCATCGACATCATGGCAAGCAACAAGAAAGGTGTGTGGGTGGCATCGAGTTGGACACCAACCCTCAGAACCGCGTCTTCGCCTCTCACAGCAGTGAAGAACTTCTTCACCCCTGCCCACAAACTTGCCTACGCATGGTTCCTCCTGCCAGTGGCCACCATCGGGTCATACATTTTCCACCTGTTAGGCAGACTATTTGGATAAAAAGGCAAAAGAAGAAATCAACATCCAGCAGCCGTTTTCCTTCTGAAAAGCGCCCGCTTTTAGCAACGAAAGAGTTAACATTTCATCAACTAAAAGCAAGCACTTTTGTTAACACTTGTAAAAAGAAGTCGAAGGAGTCCGTTTTTTTTATTAACAAAAACGGATTCCTTTAATATTTCAGTACATTTGCAACGTCAAAAAGAAAACTACATCGTATGAAGAAATCGACCATCATAACATTGGCAGTCGTCATGGGCATCTCCTTCGCCAGCCTGCTCATCCTGCAGATGCGCTACATCGAGGAAATCACCTCGCTCAGGCATGAGCACTTCGAGGAGTCGGTGGGCCGAAGCCTCTACGAGACGGCCCATCAACTGGAACTGGAGGAGGCCAAACGCTATCTGGAGCAAGGCACAGAGGCCCTGAACGGCATCGCCACCGCCACCGACTCCATCTACGCCAACACCGACTCGTCTGTGGTGCAGCGCACCCATCAGGTGATAGCCAAGGATGGCAGCGTGTTCACCTCCAGAGAGACAACGGCCAGCACCAACTTGTCGGACAAATATTTCACTCGCAAGATGGGCGGCATCAGCGACCGCCAACGCTCGCTGCAGGAAATCATGGCCATGCGATATGCCACCGAGAAGAGCCTGGTGGAGGAAGTCATCTACAGCATTCTCTACACGGCCAGCGACCGCCCGCTGAGCAAGCGCATCGACTTTCAGGAACTGGACCAGATTCTGAAGGCTCAACTGAGCAACAACGGCATCAACATCCCCTACCACTTCACCGTGACGACCAGCAACGGACAGAAGGTGTATCAGTGCGACGACTACGATGCAACGGGCAGCGAACGCATCTTCAAGGAGACACTCTTCAAGAACGACCCCGTGCAGCGGAGCGGTGTGCTGGTGGTCCATTTCCCCGATCTGAGAAAGTACATCTGGCGTTCCTTCTGGTTCATGATGCCCTCGCTCATCTTCACCATCATCCTGCTCATCACCTTCATCGTCACCCTCGTGCTGGTGTTCCGCCAGAAGAAACTGACCGAACTGAAGAACGACTTCATCAACAACATGACCCACGAGTTCAAGACCCCCATCTCGTCCATCTCGCTGGCCGCACAGATGCTGGGCGACAACTCGGTGAACAAGACACCAGCCCTGATGCAGCGGCTCACCACCACCATCATCGACGAGACCAAGCGACTCCGTTTCCAGGTGGAGAAAGTGCTGCAACTCTCCATGTATGAGAACCAACGGGCCAACCTGCACATGAAGGAGGTGGATGTCAACGAACTCATTGCCGGCGTGACCCACACCTTTGCCCTGAAGGTGGAAAAGAACGGTGGCAAGATTATCACCAATCTCAACGCCACCTCGCCCAGCATCTGCGTGGATGACATGCACTTCACCAACGTCATCTTCAACCTGATGGACAACGCCGTGAAGTATCGCCGCAAGGACACCGACCTCGAACTGACGGTGGAGACATGGAACGAGCCGGGACTGCTCTGCATCTCCATCAAGGACAACGGCATCGGCATCAAGAAGGAAGACCTAAAACGCATCTTTGAGAAGTTCTACCGCGTACACACCGGCAACCTGCACGACGTGAAGGGCTTCGGTCTCGGCCTCGCCTACGTCTATAAAATCATCAAAGACCACAAGGGCACCATCGTGGCCGACAGCGAACTGGGCATCGGAACCAAGTTCACCATCAAACTGAAAAACAACTAAATAGCAATGAATAATTAATAATGAACAATTAATAATTAACAATTCTCTAAATAACAACAAAACTATGGTAACAGACGACAGACTCGAAGAAGTGAACATTCTTCTTTGCGAAGACGACGAAAGCCTCGGCATGCTTCTGCGCGAATATCTCGAGGCCAAAGGCTACAACACCACCCTTTGCCAAGACGGCGAAGAGGGTTTCGACACCTTCCTGCAAGGCAACTTCGACCTCTGCATCCTCGACGTGATGATGCCACGCATGGACGGCTTCACGCTGGCCAGCAAGATTAAGGAAATCAACTACGACATGCCCTTCATGTTCCTCACGGCCAAAAACCTGAAGGACGATGTGCGCGAAGGCTTCGAACTGGGTGCCGACGACTACATCACCAAGCCCTTCTCGATGGAAGAGGTGGTGTTCCGCATCGAGGCCATCTTGCGCCGTGTGCGCGGCAAGAAAAACAAGGACCAGGCGGTGCGCCAGATTGGCCGTTTCACCTTCGACACCCAGAAGCAGATTCTCAGCATCGACGAAAAGCAGGAGAAACTCACCACCAAAGAGGCTGAACTGCTCACCCTGCTGAGCAACCGCCAGAACGAACTCCTGCAGCGCGACTATGCCCTGAAGACTATCTGGATTGACGACAACTACTTCAATGCCCGCTCCATGGATGTGTATATCACCAAGTTGCGCAAGCACCTAAAGGAAGACCCCAACGTGGAAATCATCAACGTACACGGCAAGGGCTACAAACTGGTCATCGCCGATGAAGAAGAAGCGTGAAGACAATTGAAAAGTGAAGAGTGAAAAGTGAAGAGTGAAAAATCTAAGTTACCTTCGTCATTAAGGAACAACCCGAATGGCAGGTAACTTAGATTTTTCACTCTTCACTTTTCACTCTTCACTCTACGAGTTTCTTCACGCTTCAACCTTCTTATTCATGAAGATATGAGTCAAGAGACCAATGATGATGAGGATGAAACTACCCCATGTGTACCAGTTTTGGTCAGCCATGTCGCTCATGAAAGGCACCAGAGCGCACAAGATGAGCAGCAGTGCGCCAACTACAATCAGTATAATTCCAAGATTTTTCATTGTATATAGTTATTTTTAGTGATGTTCGTCATTTTTCATCATGTCCGCACAAAATCAGCCACAAAATAACTACTTTTTCTTCAAACCACGAAACTTTTTGGCAAGAAAAATGCTTTTTCCCCTCAAAAAAGCCCTTTCAGACAAAAAAAGTGACCATTATCAATTGCCGATTGTCAATTATTTCGTACCTTTGCACCGCTTTTGCCGAAGGCTCGGCATGAGCAGAGTTCATAAACATTATTAACAAACAAAACTTACATTATTGATCGTATGAATCAATACGAAACCGTTTTCATTTTAACTCCCGTTTTGTCTGATGTTCAGATGAAGGAAGCGGCTGATAAGTTTGTCAACTACCTCAAGGACAAAGGTGCTGAAATCATCAGCACCGAGAACTGGGGTCTGAAGACACTGGCTTATCCCATCCAGAAGAAGGGTTCTGGTTTCTACCAGATGGTGGAGTACAAGGCCGACCCCGCAGTGATTGCTAAATTCGAGTTGCAGATGCGCCGCGATGAGCGTGTGCTCCGCTACCTCACAGTCAAGAACGAAAAGTACGCTGCAGCATACGCTGAGAAGCGTCGTCAGAAGAAGGAGGCTTAAACTATGGCAGCACCATCAGAAATCCGCTACTTAACTCCCGCCACGGTTGACGTTAAGAAGAAGAAGTATTGCCGATTCAAGAAGAGCGGCATCAAGTACATCGACTACAAAGACCCAGAGTTCCTCAAGAAGTTCCTCAACGAGCAGGGCAAGATTCTTCCCCGCCGCATCACAGGCACTTCGCTGAAGTATCAGCGCCGTGTGGCACAGGCCGTGAAGCGCGCCCGCCACTTGGCCTTGCTGCCCTACGTAGCAGACTTGTTGAAATAATAAAATAGGAGGTAAGACAGTATGAAAATCATTCTCAAGAAAGATGTCCACGGCTTAGGCTACAAGGACGAAGTCCTCACTGTGAAGGACGGTTATGGTCGCAACTATCTTCTTCCTCAGGGCCTGGCAGTGCTTGCCACCGAGAAGGCCGTGAAGCAACTCAACGAGGAATTGAAGCAGCGTGCTCACAAGATTGCAAAAATCAAGGCCGATGCTGAGGCTCGCGCCAAGCAGTTCGAAGGCGTTTCGCTCGTCATCAAGGCTCGCGTGTCCGAAGGCCGCAACATCTACGGTTCAGTCGGTCCCAAGGAAATTGCTGCCGCTCTGGCCGAGAAAGGTCTGGAAATTGACAGCAAACTCATCAGCATCAAGGGTGTGAAGACCCTCGGCAACTACGAGGCTACCGCACAGTTCCACCGCGAGGTGACTGTAGCCATCCCCTTCGAAGTTGTAAACGAGGACGGCACTCCCACTCCTTCCAAGAAGGAGGCCGCTCCCGCAGTGGAAGAGGCTCCTGCTGAAGAGGCTCCTGCCACTGAAGCAGAGGCTCCTGCCGAAGCAGCCGAATAAGCAGAACATACACATAAAAAAGGAAGGCCAGCATCTCAACGGATGCTGGCCTTCCTTTTCTGAATTCGACGGGAACAGCAGAGGCTTATCCAACCAGATAAACAAGGTCGCTGACTCCCTTGGCGAGCGACTGGAAGGTGTAGCCCACCTGTGAGAGGGCCACTTCAGCTTGGCTCAGCGTAGTGGTGACTCCATCAAGATTCTCAATGACATCAATGGCCAGCTTCAGGTCGTCGGGAATCTTGGTGATGGTGTTGCGCACGGCATCGCGATCCTTGAGGATTTTGAACACCTTTTTCATCTGTCGGCATCCCTCCATCATCTCGCTGACGGCTTGGCCTTGCAGCAACTGCTTCTTCACGATGCCACCTGCCATTTCGCCTTGACGCCACAGGTCATCGGCAAAGTTGAAGCGGCTCATGCCCTTGTGCAGCACCGCCTCTGCCACCTTGGCAGGGTTCTTCAGTGCTTCGCCATAGAGATCCTTGTTGATCATGCGTGGCAAATCATCGCCATAACTCTCGAAGTGGCGAAGCACATCCTCAATCACGGTCTGGTCTGCCATCCTCGAAGCGATGGAGGCTTGCTTGGCTTCGAGTTCCTCCAGTTTCTTCAAAGCCTCCGGAGTGAGTTTGCTGGGGTCAAAGCCTTTCATTCCTGTACCTCCCATCGTGCTGGTGTTGACCGACTCACGGAAGTACTTGGCATAGAGTTTCTCCACATATTCCTGATTGAAATAGTAAGTCTTGTCCCCCTTCACGTAGTAGTAAGTGACATCGCGGTCGAAAGTGATGGTGAGTCCCTTGGCCAAGTCATCACCACTCGACGAAGTGGCACCGAGCACCTTAATCAGTTCGGGAGCGATACCTTCTTCTTGAGCCAGACGAGAGATGACGCGTCGGTCGGTGGCATCGTAGATGATGCGGAGCATGCCGTTGAATTCCTGCCTTGTAGCGTTGAAATCCACGCCATAGAGCAGTTTGCTCTCGCCCTTCAGCAGTTGCGGGGTCTTCAGCAGCATCATGGTCTGCTTGTCGGCCTGACACTGCAGGATGAGCTTGTTGCGCAGCATGTAGTTCTCCGATGTAGGATTCCATCGACACAGTTCCATCATGGTCTGCAGGTTCTCAATGTTCTCGATGGCTTGCCGCTTGGCGTAGGCTTCGACAGCAGCGTACTTACTGCCTTTGGCCGCACCTTTCGCACTGTTGAGCAGTGCCTTGGCTCTGCTCGCAATGGCTTTCTCGGCGGCTCCCACCTGCCATGAGATTTGGCTTTTCCCCCATGTTTTCAAACCTGTCCAACTTTCGGTCAGCAAGTTGTCGAAGAGTTCATGGCAGGTGTTCTTCATGGCCTGTCCTGCCACTTTGCCACCCGACTTCAACGACTCACTTGTAGCTGCTTTCACAGCTGCCTTGACTCCAGTCTTGGCTGCGCCGAAGCCCTTGGCCAGACGTGCGCCGACCGCTCCGATGGCTCCGATGCCAATCGTGACTGCCGCCTCGACGAGGTAGGCCTCCACTGCAACCTGGGCACCCACAATGAAGGCACCCATACGGCTCTCTCCACCTTTATCAACATAATTCTTCATGGCAACGGGTACATTGAACACAATCTCCGAGAAGCCAAAGGAAGCGACTGCAAAGCCAATACGTTTCGCCCAGTGCATGTTCTCCAAGAGGCTGTGCCCCTCGTATGACCGCTGCAGCCACCAGTCCATCGTGTACCATTCCAGATTGTCAGCAGCCGTGGCTTCCTTGGCCTCCACTGCAGCCTCGTCTGCCTCTCGCTGCAAGGCGCTAACATACGTTTTCTGTATGGCCTTGATGTTGCGTGCATCGTAGCCGTATGCTGGATCGTAGAAGTCTTGCTGCAAGCGGATGAAGTAGAGCAGCGGAGCCAGTTTGTCGTTGAGTCCAGCGGCTTGTATGCCTGTTTCTATAGTCCACAAGCCCTCCTGTATCTCGTTATCCCGATCGAGCGCGGCCTTATACGCCGACATAGACGCAAAATCACGCCGAGGCTGCGAAAGCAGGTGGACGACACGGGTGAAGGTATAGAGTTGTCCCTTGTAGCGTGCCGTGATTTCCATCTCTGCATCGAAACGGTTGGGCGCATTGAGCACACTCTTCACACTCCTCAGCACATAGTAGATGCGGCCTTCGCCCGTCGTCTGCCACCTTGCCTCGAACGAGAGGCCAAGGCCATCTATTTGCTTCTGGAACTCCAAGACTCTCTCCTGTGCTGCTTTCTGCTCGTTGAGCACCGACGAGTGAGCCTGCGACACCAGTGAGCCGATGGGTCCCATTCCTGCAGCCGCCAAGGCCGTATCCAAGCCCATCTGCATGGTCTCGTTGCCGATGAGTTCTCTGAGCACATTGTCTCTGTTCACCACCTTCCACTTCACGTCCACAGGTTCTGGGTCGATGACGTAGAGTCCGTTCTGCTTTTCGTCGTAGCCATAGAGTTTCAGGTAGCAGTCCTGCTCGGCTGGTACATACCACTTGCCATCAGGCATCTGCTTCTTGTAGGTCGGTTGGTGGTGCATGGGATTATACTCTTCCAGATAGCAGTGCACATCGCTCCGCATACGCATGACCAGACCCATATAATAGCGGTAGAGCGGCAGACTGCCCTCGAGGACAAGTCCTGTCTTGTTGCGCGCCTCTATCCTGAGGGAGTATTCGACGTAGTTGCCGGCAATGCCTATGTCCGTGTTCGGGTCAAGCACCAGGTCATGTATGGTGGCGAAGTAGCGTTGTTTCTTTTCGTCCCATGCAGCCTCGATGCTGTAGTTCTGCGTCTCCTGGTTGGTGTCGTCCAGAATCGTGGCTTTGAGAATGGCTGTGCCGTCATCGATGCCAATAATATCGAAAGGCAACTCCACCTTTTTCTCGTAATAAGCAGGCAGGGTGAGGTTCTCTTGACCAAACTTCACTTCGGGCTTCATCACCTTGAAATGCATACGGTTGGTGTAACTGGCCTCTGCCGATGCTATCATGAACTGCACAATGCCTTCTTCGGGCGGCTGTCCTTCTTCACACTCTGGAGCAGCCACGTAGGCTGTCTTCCAACCATTCACCATGCCATGCTCTTCCACGTAGAGGTAGTTATCGACAGAACTAATTTGGATGCGCTGCGTCAAGGCTTCATCCACCCACTCCGACCTGCCGTCGGCTGAGTGGCGAATGATGCATGCACTCACCATCTCGGCACCATCGCCCACAATGAGCGTGTTGCCGAAGTCTTTATATATCTCCATCTCCAACCAGTCGGGTTCCTCATCCGATTCTTCACCTTCTCCACCTTCCTCACCGCCTTCACCCTCGTCCTCGGGTTTTCTGCCAGCCAAGGCAGCCGCAGCCGCGCCTCCACCAATGAGTACGCTACCTACCACACCCGGAATGAGGTACTTTTTCGAGCCTTTCTCTTCAGAGGCTTCATGGTCTTCCTTCACATGCAGACCATCGCCACCCGCAGCGGCATTCTCGTCAAGAATCAGTTTGAGGTAGATGACTACCTCCGACACCGATCCACCCACCTGCACCGTGGTGGCGGCATTGACCACCAGCATGGGCGACGGAGCCTTGGGGTCGGCCTGCAGGTAGTCGGCACACTTGAAGGTATAGACCACCTTATTGAGTCCGTTGTCATGAGTCTGTATCGTCTTGGTGAACTGCTGGTTATCATCATCGCGCATGGCGTCACCATTCGTGTAGCGGTTGCCCATCCACACATCCACCTGCTTCCACTGCAGGTCATCCGAAGGGTCGGTACACTCTATCCACTCCATCGTCACGGTGATGGTGCCATTGGGATCGGCATAGCCCACCAGATAGGCATGGTCTTCACTCACGCCCTGTGCATCGGGCTGAATGCCTACCGCTCCTTCGATGGTGAACCTGCTCCTGTAGGTTGCTCCATCCAGATACTGATGCGTAAACTCCTTACTGAAAGGCCCTGTGCTGCCGTATGCCTCCTGCGCCGCCATGGGCAACACTGACGCACACAACACGGCAACAGCCATCGCTATAACCTTATATAATAAACGCCTAACCATCCTTCTTATCTTTCTTAACTTTTTATTCTTTACACTACTCCAGTTCCATCCTTAGCATCTCCTCGCCCTTCTCATAGACAGAGAACGACTTACCATCGGCATTGGCACAAACCACCATGTCAGGTTTTCTCTTCGTGCCAACATCTTCCAAGTCCTTGTAAATGATGAAGAGAGTGCTTCCACCATAGCCCACCACGCCCGTCATCCGCTCCTTGCCGTCGCCCAGCATGACGAAGTCAGCCAGAATGCGCTTATCGTCGCTCGTGGGTGGGTCGAAGCGGAAGGCAACGGTGTGTCCCTCCATGTCCATCTTTTGTGCACAATAAGCAATTTTATAGGTGCCGAAAGCCAGCGTGTGGTCAACGCCCGTCATCTTGTCGGTAACACCCATCTCCGTCAGAATATCCAGTGCCACCGCATCGTCGATGGCACGCTCATAGCCTTCCTTACCCAACAGCGTACCCTCAAAACTGTTTTTGCTGCTGCTCAACACTCCCCCACCCTCATGCTTGCCGCCGCTGCAACTGCTGAAGATGCCAGGGATGCCCCCTTGGAAAAAGTTCAGATTGAAATTGGGGAAAGCAGACCTGATGCCCCACGACAGCGAGGCAATCATGGCGATGGCTGCCGTGAGAATGTGAAAACCGCGTCGGAAACAGCCACCAAAAGAACTGCCGCTGCGCCTCGGCGCACTCTGTCTCCTTTGCGCCTGCTGTTGCTGCACATACGAAGGCGGTGGAGTCGTGCTGTACTGAGGAGGTTGCGTAGCCTCCTTATAGCGCATCATCTGCACACGATACGACCCTGGCTGACTGCCCGGTGCAGGAGGAGGAGGAGGGACAGAAGAAGGAGGAGGAGGAGGAGGCGGTGGTGGAGCCGCCGAAATCGCTGGTGGTGGAGGAGCACTCTGGATACTCTGAACATTCTGGGCACTCTGATTATTCAGGTCATTCCCATTCACGGGTGCACCACAAGCAGTACAGAACCGCAAATTGGCAGGGATTTTGTGACCACATTTACTACAATAAGGCATAGGTCGCTACGATTTTCTGGTTAGTAAAATTACTTTGGCATCGGCTTTTCAGCCAGAGTTTGGGAAACGGCACAAATATAGAGATTAAAAGCACTCAGTCCAAACATTTGGCAAAAAAAATGCCTTTCATCAAAAAAAGCCCATTCCGAATGGACGGAATGAGCAATAACAGCAGAATATTCACACTTTACTTGATGACCGTGATGCGTCCCTGCGGTTGGGCGTACTCCTGCCCGATGTGGCCATTGAGGCGGTCGGTCAGGTAGTCGATGAAGACTTCGTAGTAGGTCTTGGAGGTTTCGAGTACAATCTTGCTGCCTTTCAGCGTGTTGTGGAGTCCACCATCGGTCACGCAATACTTGGTGGTGGCCACGGTGTAGGTGCGGTCGGGGTTGATGGGTTCGTAGTGTTGGGTGGCTCCATTGAGCACCTGCACATCGCTCACACTGTGGTCACTCACACGAGTGGTGAACTTCAGACCCGACACCTGCGGGAACTGGCCGTCGGGCTTGGGCAGGAAACTGACGAGTTTCTGGAGCATGGTGAGGATGGTGCTGCCTTTCACTTCGGCCACCACGATGTAGTTGTCGTAGGGCAGCAGGGTGAGCAGGTCGCCATAGGTGAGGTCACCCGTCTTCTTGAGTTCGTTGCGGATGCTGCCACTGTTCAGCACAGCGATGTCGGAGCCTGTCATGATGCGGTAGGCATCGGTCACGATGTCGCCGGCGTTGGCTTCACCCATTCGGGCTGCCTCATTCCCTTCATCATCGAGAATGCGCAAGGGCACTTCACTTTGGCAGATAATGCGACTTGTCTGTGCTTCGAGCAGACGACGAATGCTGTCCGTCACCTGTGCCACGTAGGGGTTCTTCTCGGTCACATTCTCGATGGGGATGAGCGAGGTGGTCATCTTGCCGTCGGGGGTGATGAGCAGTTTGCCGATGTGGGCAAACTTAGTGCCAGTCTGGGTGACGACGATGGGCTTACCCACTTTGTTCATCACGGTGTCGGCTACGATGGAGGCATGGCTGTGACCGTCGAGCACGATGTCAATTCCTTGGGTGTTGGCCACCACCAGATGGGAGTCAGAGTTGCGATAGGTAGGCTCTTCTCCCAGATGGGAATCCAGAATCACATAGTCGGCTCCTGCACGACGGGCATCATCTACAGCACGTTGCACCAGTGTGGGAATGTCCTCGGGCTGCAAGTCGTAGATAAGGCTGTCGCGCTCATCGCGGAAGGCGTAAGCCTCGGTCTCCAACGTGGTAGGTGTCACCACACCGACAAAGGCGATGCGCTTGCCTCCCACCCGCTTCATCACGTATGGTGCGAACACCGTGCGTCCTTCACGACGGTCGTAGAGATTGCAGCACACGATGGGTGCCGGCACCTGACGCAGCAGTTGGAACATACGCTCCATGCCGTAGTCGAACTCGTGGTTGCCCAGCGTGATGGCATCGTAGCCGATGGTTTTCATCACATCGACCACATACTGCCCCTTGGAGATAGCCCCGACGGTCATGCCCTGCACATAGTCGCCGTTCGACACCAGACACACGTATGCCGTGTCGGCAATGGCATCGCGCAGGCCAGCCAGTTTGGCATAGCCATCCACAGCACAATGCACATCGTTCTCATAAAGAATGACGATACTCTTCTGCTTGGGTTCTGTCACTGTAGGTTTCTTCTTCGCGTATGCCACGACCGTACAGGTCAGGGCAAGAAACAAAAGTAGTTTTTTCATGTTTTTGTTTGGAATTAGGTGATTTGGGGGCAAATCTACACAAAAACATTGATTAACGCACCCTTTCTCCACAAAAAAATCGCTGAACGCCTCAAAATAAAGCCAAAAGAAAGGGAGAGTGTCACTTTGTGGCAGAACCTTTAGTTCGCCCATAGGGCAACTTGCGACAAGCAAGTGCGAAGCCGAAATAAGTAGGTGAACAAAAATAGTTGATATCATGCGGCAAGCCGCATTGTTTTCTTGGACAATAATTTCCAATAATTCCCAATAATTGGTT
>DGSP01000068.1:33052-34614 GCA_002393555.1 Prevotellaceae bacterium UBA4359 | reverse complement strand
ACCATCTTCGACGGAGCCATCGTGTCGGAACTCATGGAGAGGGACATCCTCGTGAGGAAATAGGCCGCTCCCAGGCGTGGGAGGACCTCATTGCCGCCGAGACATCACCGGCTAAAATGTTCCTTATGTAAAAACGGCCTCGGCGGAAGAAGAGGGAGGCTGGAGAAGGCCACCCGGCACTTTCCTGTGGCGGCCCGCTTCACACTCCCGACTCATTTCTTATCATTAGTAATTTTAGTTAATAAGTGGCCCGGCGGTGCGCGTGAGCGTATCGTCGGGTAGTTTTTTGTGTCTCCGTGAAATGTTTTTTGTCACATGCGCTTGTGTGTTTCTCGACAAAAGCGTAACTTTGTGCGCCCGAACGAGAAAGGGAAAAGATATGGAAATCAGAATCAAGTCATTAGAAGAAATAGGACAGGCGGCCAAGGAGTTTGTGGCTGCGATGGGCGACAGAAGGGTGTTTGCCTTCTACGGCAAGATGGGGGCTGGAAAGACGACCTTCATCAAGGCTGTGTGTGAAGAGTTGGGCGTGGAGGATGTCATCAACTCGCCCACATTCGCCATTGTGAATGAGTATGTGGATGGAGAGGGTGAACCCATCTTCCACTTCGACTTTTACCGCATCAAGAACTTGCAGGAGGCGATGGACATGGGCTATGAGGACTATGTGTATTCGGGCCACGTGTGCCTGATGGAATGGCCCGAACTGATAGAAAGCATCCTCCCCGACGATGCCGTGAAGGTCACCATCGAGGAGGAAGAAAATGGAGAGCGAAAGGTGAGTGTGAAGAGCGAGAAGTAAGAAGCGGAGGCTCTTCACTCAGTCGGGAGTTGTTCGTTGTATTCCAGTTCGGCGTCAACCAGCAGAATGAGGGCATCGAGTTCGTAGGGACCCATGCCCTCTTTTTTGGCTTTCTTCTGGATGTGCTTGGCAATTTCCTCGGTGTCGATGTCGATATATCCCTCTTCATCGGCATTGTCGTTGAGTTTGTCAAGATATTCCAGCAGAACATCGAGGCAATAGTAGATGTCTTCTTCGGTGAACAATTCGCGGTTTTCCACGCCCATGTAGTTCTGAATGAAGGCAACCTCCTTGGCATCCTCAGCGGCACCACGGAGGATTTCATCGTCGATGACTCCCATAGGTCTTACAAAAGTGCCTTGATTTTCTCTTCAATCGTGGCTTTGGGGGCTGCACCGACGATTTTATCGACGATTTCGCCGCCTTTCATGAAGATGATGGTGGGGATGTTGCGGATGCCGAACTTGGCCACGAGGTCGTCGGCATCTTCTTCTATGTTCACTTTGCCCACATTCACCTGACCCTCATACTGGTCGGCCAATTCCTGAATGATGGGGCCTACCATGCGGCAAGGGCCGCACCAGGTTGCCCAGAAATCCAATACCATTGGCTTGTTCTCAGCCAACACTTCGCTGTAGTTTGAATCGTTGATAACCATAGTTGTTTTGTTTTTAGTTGTTGGGTTAATTGATTGGTTTATTTATTTGATTGATAGTTTGTTTAAGTAACCACACAAAATTATCTTATACAATGATGTTTC
>DGSP01000068.1:0-32857 GCA_002393555.1 Prevotellaceae bacterium UBA4359 | reverse complement strand
ACTATTTTTGTTCACCTACTTATTTAATTGATTGGCAGTTTGTTTTACTCCTTAGAAAATCGCCCAGCGCGTGGGCTGGTTAGTTTACGCTGATGCCGATTCCGTCGTGTTCGCGGATGTATAGCAGCAGTTGATTGGTCACATTCAGTTTCACCTTGCGCGCCATGAGCGACACCTTGTTGCTGTCCGACGTGTGGATGTTGAACACCAGGTCGGTTTTGCCAGGATTTTCTCTCACTATCTCGGCCAGGTCTTCCACCATTTCAGACGTCAGCACGTCCAGAGGCACATCGAGCGTGATTTTCTGTATGGCGCTTTCTTTCTTCTCCGCCATGAGTTCCACGTTCTTGATGACCATGTTGAAAGCGTTAGGCTGGAATCTTCTCGGCTCAAACTTCAGACTGATAAACAGAGAAGTTCCTTCGGTGAAGAAGTTGCGGTAAGTGACCCAGTCCGTACCGAAGAGCGGAAGTTCGCCGTTGCCGGCAAAGTCTTCCATCTTCACGATGCCATAAGGTCGGCCGTTCTTGCTTTCGCCTGTGCGCACGGCAGTCACGATGCCACCCACTGTCACTTCTTCCATCTTGGCCAGTTCCTCCTTCTGTTCCTCCAGTTGGTTCAGTTTCGTGTTGCACACATAATTAAGAATGATGGAATACTCGTCCAGCGGATGGGCCGACAGATAGATGCCCACAAGGTCGCGCTCCTTGTTCAGGCGTTCGAGGTTCCCCCATGCCGGCACGTTCTTCGGCAAGGGCGGATGGCTCACCGAAACGTCCATTCCACCGAAGAGAGAGGTCTGTGCCTGAAACTTGTCCTGCTGATAACTGTTGCCATATCTGACCAGCACGTCCAGATAAGTCTCGCCCTGCTTTCCTCCCTGGGCAAAGTAAGTCTCGCGCGACACATCCTTGAAGCAGTCGAACGCACCTGCAACAATCAGATTCTCAACATTTTTCTTGTTACACTGCGACAGGTTCACCCGTTCGAAGAAGTCGAACGGCGACTTGTAGGGGCCGTTCTTCTCACGCTCCTCAATGACTGCCTGCACCGCCGACTCGCCCACTCCCTTCACGGCTGCCATGCCGAAACGGATATCGCCCTCGAAGTTGACCGAGAACTTATGCCGCGACTCGTTGATGTCGGGTCCTAAGGTGTTGATGCCCATCTGCTTGCACTCGTCCATCAGTTTGCGGATTTCGGTGATGTTGTCGAGCGAGCGGCTCATCACACCAGCCATGAACTGAGCGGGGAAGTTGGCCTTGAGGAAAGCCGTCTGGTAGGCCACCCACGAGTAGCAAGTGGCATGCGACTTATTGAACGCATAGGAAGCGAACTTCTCCCAGTCGCCCCATATCTTGTCCAGAATCTTTGGGTCGTGGCCATTCTTCACACCCCCTTCGATGAACTTGGGTTTCATCTTATCGACGATGTCCTTCTTCTTCTTACCCATCGCCTTGCGCAAGGCATCGCTTTCGCCACGGGTGAAGTCGGCCAACTGACGGGAGAGCAACATCACCTGCTCCTGATAGACCGTAATGCCGTAGGTGTCCTTCAGGTATTTCTCCATGCAGGGAATGTCGTATTCGATGGGCTTCCGACCCTGTTTTCTGTCGATGAAATCGGGGATATAGTCCATTGGGCCAGGTCGGTAGAGGGCGTTCATGGCAATCAAATCCTCAAACACCGTGGGCTGCAATTCGCGCAGATATTTCTGCATGCCCGCCGACTCAAACTGGAAGGTGCCCACCGTGCGCCCATCGCAATAGAGTTGGTAGGTGGCAGGGTCGGTAATGTCGAACTTATCCACGTCGATGTCGATGCCCAGACTCTCCTTGATGTTGGCCACCGCCTCTTTCAGTTGCGAGAGCGTTTTCAGTCCGAGGAAGTCCATCTTGATGAGTCCCGTTTCCTCAATCACGTGGCCGTCATACTGTGTGCAGCGCAGTTTTTCGCCCGTTTCCTTATCGTCGGCAGTGCTCACCGGCACCCAATCGTCGATGGCATCGCGGCAGATGATGGTGCCGCAGGCATGCACACCCGTGTTGCGGACGTTGTTCTCCAGCATCTGTGCAAAGCGCATCGTGTCGCGCAGCAGCGGGTCGGGCGACGTGGCGGCATCCTTCAGTTCGGGCACACACTCGATGGCATTGGTCAGATTCATCTTCTTGCCGTTGGGCAGACGGTCGGGAATGGCCTTGCAGAGCGCGTTCACCACCGCCAGCGGCACCTTCTGCACACGTGCCACATCCTTAATGGCCAGTTTGGTGGCCATCGTGCCGTAGGTGATGATGTGGGCCACCTTTTCGGCTCCATACTTCTCCGTCACCCATTGCAGCACCTTGCCGCGTCCGTCATCGTCGAAGTCGGTGTCGATATCGGGCAGGGAGATACGGTCGGGATTGAGGAAACGCTCAAACAGCAAATCGTATTTGATGGGGTCTATCTTGGTGATGCCCAGACAGTAGGCCACCGCACTGCCCGCCGCCGAGCCACGTCCGGGGCCGACCCACACACCCAGTTCCTTTCGGGCTGAGTTGATGAAGTCCTGCACGATGAGGAAATAGCCGGGGAAACCCATCGTTTTCATCACGTGCAACTCGAAATCGAGCAGGGTCTTCACATGGTCGGGGATGGGGTCGCCGTAGAGTCGTTTGGCACCGTCGTAGGTAATCTTTTTCAGGTAGTCTGCCTCGAACTTGATTCGGTACAATTTGTCGATTCCACCGAGTTTTTTAATCTTTTTCTCGGCCTCTTCCTGTGTGAGCACCACTTGTCCGTTCTCGTCGCGCGTGAACTCGTTGAAGATGTCTTCGTCGGTGAATTTTTCTCTCCATTCAGCCTCGGTGCCAAACTCTTCGGGGATGGCAAAGAAGGGCATGATGGGTGCGTGGTCTATGCTGTAGGTCTCCACTTTGTCGAGAACCTCCAGCGTGTTGCTCAGTGCCTCGGGCAGGTCCTTGAACACTTCGTTCATCTCCTCCCGGGTCTTGAACCACTCCTGCTTCGAGTAGAGCATGCGGTTGGGGTCGTCGAGGTCTTTGCCCGTCGAGAGGCACAAGAGGCGGTCGTGCGCCTCGGCATTGTCTTCATCCACAAAGTGGGAGTCGTTGGTGCAGATGAGTTTCACCCCATGCTTTCGGGCCAGTTCTATCAGGATGGGTTCGATGGCCTTCTGCTCTTTGTAGGTGTCGCGGTTGGCCCGTTGCAGGGGGTCTTTCACCTCGTGGCGCATCAGTTCGATGTAGAAGTCGTCGCCAAAGAGTCCCTTGAACCACTCGATAGACTTCTCAGCCTCATCAATCTGCCCATTCTTCACGTAGCGCGGAATCTCGCCAGCCAGACAGGCCGACGAGGCTATCAGCCCCTCGTGATACTTCTCGATGGAGCGGTGGTCGGTACGGGGCCGATGGTAGTAGCCATCCACCCATGCCTCACTCACAATCTTGACGAGGTTGTGGTAGCCCACCTCGTTCTTGGCCAGCAAGATGAGGTGCCAGCCGCTCTTGTCTATGTTGTTGTTCTCCTTGGAGTGCAGGTCGCGCCGCGCACAATACACCTCGCATCCGAAGATAGGCTTGAACTTCTCCTCCTCCGGCTTACCCTTGTTCACACCGTTGCAGTAGTTGAAAAATTCCTTGATGCCGAACATGTTGCCGTGGTCGGTCACGGCCATGCCCCGCATCCCGTTCTTGATGGCCTTGTCCACCAGTTTCGGGATGGCAGCCTGTCCGTCGAGGATGCTGTATTGTGTATGTACGTGCAGATGTACGAAATCTTCCATCGTTTTTCGTTCCTTGATTGGTGTGTTGTTTCAGTTGCTCACCACCCTTTTCGGCACTGGAGTTTTCCCCTTTGAGGGAGTGCGTTTCGGGTGGTTTGATTTTGCAAATGTAATGTTTTTTTTTCATTCTGTTGGTCTTTCCGCACGTGTTTTTATAGAAGTTTAAGGAATATGCCTCTTTCTCCACACAAAAAGAGTGCGTTTTATTTTATTTTCTTCTCTTTTTACACTATCTTTGCAACGAAAATTGAATTACTCTATGCCTCAATCACTCACACAAACCCAAACGCAACGGACAGAACAACAGTTACGTCTGTCGCAGCAGCAACTGCAACTGGTCAGGATGCTGGAGATGCCTATTGCGGAGTTTGAGCAGCAGGTGAAGAAGGAACTGATGGAGAACCCCGCCCTGGAGGAAGGGGCATCCGAGAGAGGCGATGAGGAGGAAAAAGGCGATTCCATCGGTGAAAATGAGGTCAACGATACGGGTGTGGACGAATATGGCGAGGCGGAGAATGAGGGACTGGCCGATGTGTCGGTCTATAGCGACGATGACCTGCCTGTCTATGCGCCGGGCAACGGGGAGACCGACAGCCGTGAGTGGATGGTGGGCGATAGCGGCTCGTTCATCGACTATCTGGAGGGGCAAATCATCAACTACGACCTGAGCGAGGACGACGAAAAGATTCTGCGCTACCTGATTGGGTCGCTCGACAATCGCGGCTTCATCGACCGTCCACTCTCGGTGCTCACCGATGAGTTGGCCTTCAAGGAATACCTCTATGTGACGAAAAAGGACGTGGAACGTGTGCTGAAAGTGCTCCAGAGTTTCGACCCTGCCGGTATCGGGGCGCGCTCCACCCAGGAGTGCCTGCTCTTGCAGATTGACCGTCAACTGCTCGGCCAGGACGAACCCGTCTCCGACCTGAAGCGAAAGGTGCTGCTCCTGGAGAAGAAACTGGTGGGCGAACACTACGACCTGTTCATCAACCGCAACATCGAGCGGCTGAAAACCAAACTGAACCTGTCGGGGGCGCAAGTGGAGGCTTTGTTCCACGACATCAAGAAACTCAACGTCAATCCGGGCTTTGCGCTGAGCGAGTCGGCTGCCGACCGTGTGCAGACGCAAATACCCGATTTCATCGTGAAAACCGACCCCGACGGCACCATTGAGATGCGGCTGAACAGCGGCGAGGTGCCCCGACTGCATGTGGGCAGCGAATACCTGCGGCAGTTGAAGGAATACCAGGCCCATCCTGCCAAGATGACCCGCAGCGAGAAGGAGGGGATGCTCTACACGCGGCAGAAGATTGACGCGGCACAGATGTTCATCGAGTCGGTGAAGCAACGGCGGCGCACACTCTACGAGACGATGCAGGCCATCATCGACCTGCAGCGCACATTCTTTCTGACGAAAGACGAGGACGACAAGGTGCGGCTGGTGCTGGAAGATGTGGCACGGCGAACGGGCTACGATGTCTCGACCATCTCGCGCGTGTGCAGTTCCAAGTGCGCACTGCTCGACGGACGCATCTATCCGCTCTCGGAGTTCTTCAAACTGACCCGCAAGAATGCCGAGGGCCAGGAAATTGACGGACGGCAAGTGAAGGAAATGCTCCGTGAAATCGTCGATGGCGAGGACAAGCAAAACCCCTATTCCGACGATAAAATCGTGGAACTGATGAAGCAGCGGGGGGTGACGCTGGCCCGCCGCACCATTGCGAAATATCGCACCGAGATGGGCATCCCACAGGTGGGCAGTCGCCGTGGATAGCCGGAGAGGCAAGCAAGAAAAAAGGTATTGTATGAATAATAAAATGCTGATAAAGGCTGCGAAGACTTTCTCCTCGCTGTTCATGCCGCTCTACGCTCCGCTGTGGGTGTTCGTGGGCTTGTTCCTGTTCAGTTATCTGAAGATGTTGCCGTGGGGCTACAAACTGTTCATCCTGCTGATTGTGTATCTCTTCACCGTGTTTGTGCCCACGATGGGCATTCAGACTTTCCGTCTCTTCAAGCGGTGGACACATCTGGAATTGAGCCATCGCGAACACCGGCACATGCCCTACATCGTCACGCTGCTGAGTTACGGGACTTGTCTGGTGCTCATGACGAAGATGAACACGGCCATGTTCTTTCGGGGCATCGTCATGTCGGCACTGATTTGTCAGATTGTGTGCGTGACCATCAACGCATGGTGGAAGGTGAGCACCCACATGGTGGGCATGGGCGGTCTGGTGGGTGCGCTCAACGCGTTCAGCATCTTGTTCTTCTACAATCCCGTGTGGCCGTTCTGCGCGCTGCTGCTCCTCTCGGGTGTGCTGGGCACGAGCCGTATCATCCTGCGCCAACACAGTCTGGCACAGGTGCTGGTGGGCTTCGCCATCGGCTATGTCTGCACCATGACGTTCATTCTCATCAGTTGGATGTAATCTTAACACTTTATCTTATATATGAAACCAATCGTATCAATCATTATGGGCAGCACGTCTGACCTCCCAGTGATGGAGAAGGCTGCCAAGTTCTTCGATGAAATGGAGATTCCGTTCGAAATCAACGCACTGTCCGCCCATCGCACTCCCGATGCCGTGGAGGCATTTGCCAAGGGGGCGAAGGAGCGTGGCATCAAGGTCATCATTTCCGGTGCAGGCATGGCTGCCGCACTGCCAGGCGTGATTGCCGCCAGCACCACGCTTCCTGTCATCGGTGTGCCAGTGAAGGGCAGTGTGCTGGATGGAATCGACGCCGTCTATTCCATGCTGCAGATGCCTCCGGGCATTCCAGTGGCCACAGTGGCCATCAACGGTGCCCTCAATGCCGGCATCCTGGCCGTGCAAATGCTCGCGCTCAGCGACGAGGCCCTGGCCGAGAAGTTTGCCGCCTACAAGAATGGTCTGCGCCAGAAGATTGAGAAGGCGAATGCCGACCTGAAAGAGGTGAAGTTTGCCTATAAATGTAACTGAAATTGACCGATAAAATCGCGCTCTTATGAGTTATCAGAGAAGAAAGACAACTGCCGTGAACGTGGGTGGTGTGATGCTGGGGAGCAACTACCCCATCCGTGTGCAGTCGATGGCCAACACTTCGACAATGGACACGGAGGGTTCGGTGGCACAGGCCAAGCGCATCGTGGATGCTGGCGGTGAAATCGTGCGTTTCACCACTCAGGGACAGCGCGAGGCACTGAACATGAAGGCCATCAGCGAGGCGCTACGTACCGATGGCTACACGGTGCCGCTCGTGGCCGACGTACACTTCAATGCCGCTGTGGCCGATACGGCTGCCACCATCTGCGAGAAGGTGCGCATCAATCCCGGCAACTATGTTGACCCTGCCCGCACTTTCAAGAAATTGGAATATACGGATGCTGAATATGCCGATGAAATCAAGAAGATTGACGAACGTTTCGTGCCTTTCCTCCGCATCTGCAAGGAACACCACACGGCCATCCGCATCGGTGTGAACCACGGGTCGCTGAGCGACCGCATCATGTCGCGCTATGGCGACACGCCCGAAGGCATGGTGGAGTCGTGTATGGAGTTTCTGCGCATCTGTGTGAGAGAGCAGTTCAAGGATGTGGTCATCTCCATCAAGGCGAGCAACACGGTGGTGATGGTGCACACGGTGCGGCTGCTTGTTGCCCAAATGGAGAAGGAGGGCATGGCGTTCCCCTTGCACCTGGGTGTGACCGAGGCTGGCGAGGGAGAAGACGGACGCATCAAAAGTGCCGTTGGAATCGGTGCTTTGCTCTGCGAGGGCATCGGCGACACCATCCGCGTATCGCTCTCTGAGGCTCCCGAACGAGAGATACCTGTGGCGAAGAAATTGGTCGATTCCATCGAGGAATGTGCTGCCCTGCGCGAACAGGCGAAGGCTTCCATCGCCAACGACACGGTGAAGGTGGAGTTTCACGAAAAGAATTGGGAGGACTTGCAACTGAAGGCGGCCATGACGGTGGGTGCCCTTTTCATCGACCAGTTGGCGCATCGACTTATCATCAAAAACGACGGTTTCACCGAGGAAAAACTGGTGGAACTGGCTGATGCCATCCTGCAAGCGGCTCGCATTAAGTTCACAAAGACTGAGTACATCAGTTGTCCGGGCTGTGGTCGGACACTCTACAATCTGGAAGAGACTATCGCCAAGATACGTGCGGCTGTGAGCGAACAAGCCAAGACCGACAAGCGTTTCGCCACCCTGAAGATTGGCATTATGGGCTGCATCGTGAATGGACCCGGCGAGATGGCCGATGCCGACTACGGCTATGTGGGAGCAGGTGTGGGAAAGGTGTCGCTCTACAAGCAGAAGGAGTGCATCGAGAAGAACATTCCAGAGGCCGAGGCCGTGGAACGACTGATAGAGTTTATCAAAAACGATTTAACCACCTAAAAAACTGACCTGCAATGACTAACATTCCCATTATCATCGGATTTTTACTGTTGATTGTACTTATCTTTGTAGCCATCGCCTACAACTTGCTGGTGCAGAGCCGCAACAAAGTGAAGGAGGCATTCTCGACAATGGATGTCTATCTGAAGAAAAGATTCGACCTCATTCCCTCGCTGGTGGAGGTGGTGAAAGGCTATGCCAAGCATGAGACCGACACGCTGCAGGAGGTGACACGGATGCGCTCTGCCTCACAAGTGAATGACCTGAACTCAGCCATCAACAATGAAATGAAGATAGGCGATGCGCTCAAGTCACTGTTGGTGATGGTGGAGAACTATCCCGAACTGAAGGCCAACACGAACTTCCTCGACCTGCAGGAACGGCTCTCGAAGATGGAAGAGGAAATTGCCTTCTCCCGCCGCTACTACAACGGCAGCGTGAGAGGTTACAACAACCTGTGCCAGATGTTCCCATGGAACCTGATAGCCAGCATCTTCGGTTTTAAGACATTGCCGATGTATCAGGTGGAGAGCGACCAGGAACGCCGTGTGGTCGATGTGAAATTGTAATCTATCTTATTTAACAAGGAATAAAAAAAGTGTGCGTATGATAAAGTATAGGTATCTGCTGCTGTGCGTCTGCCTTGTTGCAGGGCTTGCGGCTCGCGCTGACCGAGGTGGGTTCTATTACAAGAACTTCCGTGTGGATGCCGTGGTGCATCGCAACAATGTGTGGGAAATCACCGAGAAGATGGATGTCGTCTTCGAGGAACCTCGTCATGGCATCTATCGCTATGTGCCGCTGACGTTTAAGTTGGACCACGACGTGTCGGGCGACGAAGGCATGAACCCCACGGTGATTCAAGGCCAGCAGGTGCAAGACTGGCGCACCTTCCCCTACCGCAGCGAGGTGGAGGACTATAGCGTGGAGGGGTGGCCCTATTCGACCGAGGACAGCGAGGAGGACGCATGGGTGATTCGCATAGGAGATGCGGACAAAGAGGTGATAGGGCCGCAACAGTATGTGCTGCACTACAAGTACATCTATCGTGAGGACCGCCGCCCGAACTACGACTACCTGTTCCACACCATTTTAGGCACTGACTTCAACGAGCGCATCGAGAATTTCAGTTTCCGCATAGAGTTTGAGAAGCCGCTGCCCGACGACATTGAGGAACGCATCGAGGTGTATAGCGGAGCATACGGCAGCACAAAGATGAACGTGGAGAGTCTGGTGGTCAAGGCTAACAAGAATGTCATCACAGGAAGGGCTACGGACATCGCTCCTAATCACGGCATCACTCTCTACGCCAAACTGCCTGAAGGCTATTACGAAGATGTGAAAAGCGTCAACTATGTGTGGCACAACATCGCCTTCTCGGTGTCGGTGATGCTGATTGTGCTGATTGTCTTCTACTTGTTCAAGACCAAAAGGCCGCGTCCCGTCAAGGTGATTGAGTTTTATCCTCCCGACGACATCTGCTGTGCCGAGGTGGGCATCATCACCGACGAGAGTGTGGATTCGGTGGATTTGGCTTCGCTGATTCCTTGGTTTGCTGGCAAAGGCTACATCAGCATCAAGGAAGAGGCATCGGGAGGACTGCTGAAGAAAACCGAGACGGTCTTGACGAAACTGAAGGACTTGCCCGACGATGCGCCAGCCTATCAGAAGAAGATGATGACGCTGCTGTTTGGGAAAAAGCAGACGGCCAATCTGAGCAAAATGGGCGAGAAGCCGGCACAAGTGAAGGCACTGAAAACCTCGCTGGAGAATGTATTCAAGGGCGAACGTGCGCTCACCTACTACAGCAGTCCCGTTTTTCTTTATTTCTTCCTGATGATTTCCACCTCTTGCATGTTTGCGACCAACAGCGTGGTTCAGACCTTTGATTTTAACGAATGGATTATAACATTTATCATTTGGACATTGCCGTTCTGCATCGGTGCAGGTTTCCGTCTCTGCGACAGCACGAAAGACCTCTTTGGCAGCACGTGGAAGAGAGTCCTCGTCTTTGTGGTGAAGGCCGCTGTGATGCTTTTCCTTTGCTTCATCTATTGCGAGGCTCTCATGGAATACGGCACACCCATGTCGAAGTGGATGGCAGCGGCGATGTTCGGGGTCTGCTTCCTTTTGTGCGAACTCATCGGACGTTTCAACATAGACACCGACTATCGCCTGCAGATGAGTGGTCGGCTGTTGGGCTTCAGAGAGTTCATCAAGACGGCGGAGAAACCACGTTTGGAGGCCCTGCAGCAGGATGACCCCATGTACTTCTACAAGATACTGCCTTATGCCATGGTGTTTGGCCTGAGCAACAAGTGGGCCAATCTCTTCAAGGACATCGACGTGGAGAAGCCAAGTTGGTACGACACTGCCACTCCGCTCTATGGGCATGCCTTCACCACCCACTTGGCCAGCAACCTCTTTGAATCGACCAACCATGCCATCCAGATTGTCAGCCACGACAGCAGTTCCAGCAGTAGCGGTGGAAGCGGCGGAGGTGGTGGTTTCTCCGGCGGAGGTGGCGGCGGAGGCGGCGGTGGCAGTTGGTAAGCCACTGAGCAACGCCCCCTGTGAATCACAAAGATGAAGCCGCTGGTTGAAACTCTCTGAATCACAAAGATGAAACTATTGATTGACATAGGGAACACCTCGGCCAAACTGGCTGTAGTTGATTCCGACATCGTTCATTTCGAACGACTTAGCGAAACATGGAGCGCTGCTTTCGCACGGCTGAGAAAGCAGTACCCCATCCGCTCGGTGCGCATCTCCTCGGTAGCAGGTCCAGATGCGGCCTTAGACGAAGCACTGGATGCCTTGAACCTCCCGGTCATCAGGCTGACCGCCCAAGTGCCTTGCCCCATCAAGCCCATATCGAACATACACCCCGAACTGGGGGCTGACCGCTGGGCTGCCGACATCGGAGCACTGGCACAGGATGCCGACCACACATTACTCATTATAGACGCTGGCACTTGTCTCACCTACGACGTGATTTCTTGCGATGGTGCCTATTTGGGCGGTGCCATCTCACCGGGTGTGCAACTGAGGCTCAACGCCATGCACGAACACACGGCACTGTTGCCGCAGATTGAGGCGGAGCAGCAGGCAGAACTGTTAGGCAATGAGACCCACACGCAGATGCTTTCGGCGGCGGTGAACGGCACTCGCTTTGAGATAGAGGGTTTTATCCGCCATTTGCAGCGCGAGTTCACAGACCTGCACGTTTTCATCACGGGCGGCAACACCTTCGAGTTTGCCCCCGACATCACCTGTCCCATCACCCACGACCCCTATCTGGTGCTGCATGGGCTGATGGCACTATGAGCGCGGCACCAGCAGAATGCTCACCTCGTAGAGTAGGTACATGGGGACGGAGACGATGGCGAGTGTGACGGCATCGGAGGTGGGAGTGATGATGGCAGCAATGACGAGAATGACCACGATGGCATGGCGGCGGAGGTGCTGCATCTGCTCCCGATGAAGGATGCCAAGACGCCCGAGCAACCATGAGAGAATGGGGATTTCAAAGACAAGACCCATGGCAAGGCTGAGGAAGACGAGAGTGTCGATGTAACTCTCCAGGGAGATGAGGTTTTCCACACTCCCATCCACCTGATAACCAGCAAGGAAACGGAAGGTGATGGGAAAGAGAATGAAATAACTGAAAAGGATGCCTATCATGAACATGGCATAGGCAGCAACGACGAGCGGCGTGGAGTAACGCCGCTCGTTTTCGTAGAGAGCGGGCGCAATGAAGCGGTAGAGTTCAAAGATGACGTAAGGGGCAGCGGCGATGAGCCCTGCGTAGAAACTGGTCGTCATGTGGACAACGAACTGGCGAGTCAGTTCGGTGTTGATGAGCCGGACATCGGGGGTGGAGCCGAAGAGATTCCCCTGCCCTCCCCACGAGAGGAAGTCGGGACTCTTGGGGGCGAAGATGACGGCAAAAACCTCGTCTTTGAACACAAAGGCGAGGATGGCAAAGAGTGCCACGACGACGAGGCATCGCAGCAGGACGTGGCGCAGTTCTTCAAGATGGTCCCAGAAGGTCATTCTTTGCTTTCGTCGTCGGTCGTGGTTTCCTTCATTCCGTCCTTGAAGGCGCGGACACCTTTGCCAGCACCACGCATGAGTTCTGGGATTTTCTTGCCGCCGAAGAGGAGGAGGACAACGAGAAGGATGACGATGATTTCGGGCATGCCGAGACCGAGAAATAGGGGTTGTAGCATAAGTGTGTGATGTTTTTTAGGGGGGGGGAGAGTGGCGACTGAGTCGCCACACACACGACCCATTATGGGGGGTGAGTGATTAGAGGGTGTTCTGCTTGAGTTTTTCGACGAAGGAGTCGATGCGCTGGAGTTCGCGGGGGATGCGAATGTTCTGCGGGCAATGGGGCACACAGGCACCACAGGCGATGCAGTGGTTGGCCTGACGGAGTTTGGGCACGGCCCGGTCATAGCCGACGAGGAAGGCTCGACGGGCCTGCTGATAGTTCTCCGCCTGCTGATTCTCTGGCACATTGCCTTTGTTCACGCACTTGTTGTAGTGGACAAAGATGGCTGGGATGTCGAGTCCGTAGGGGCATGGCATGCAGTACTTGCAGTCGTTGCAGGGGATGGTGGGATAGGAGTGGTAGAGGTTGGCGATTTCCGTTTCCAGCCATTCCTGCTGTTCGGCTGTGAGAGGCTCGAGGGGCGAGAATGAACGTAGGTTGTCCTCCAGATGCTCCATGTAGGTCATGCCGCTCAGGGCGCAAAGCACATTGGGCTTGCTGCCCACATAGCGGAACGCCCACGATGCCACGCTGTTTTCGGGGTTTTGTTGCTTCAGGGTTGCCACGATGTGGTCGGGCATCTTCGAGAGGCGACCGCCGAGGAGCGGCTCCATGATGATGGCCGGAATGCCACGCTTCTCCAGTTCGTCATACAGATATTTGGCTCCGGCGTTGTAGGCACCCGATTCTTTCGAGAGATTCCAATCCACATAGTTCATCTGAATCTGCACGAAGTCCCACTTGTACTTGTCGTGGTTGGCCAACAGATAGTCAAACACCTCCACATCGCCGTGGTAGGAGAAGCCGAGGTTGCGGATGACGCCCTTCTCACGCTGCTGCATGAGATAGTCGAGCATGCCGTTGTCCAGATAGCGCTTCTGCAGTGGCTCCATGCCGCCCGAACCCACAGCGTGCAGGAGCAGGTAGTCGATGTAGTCGGTTTGCAGATACTTGAGCGAGTTCTGGAACATCTTAATGCTCTCTTCGCGGCTTTGCTGCTGGGGGGCGAAGTTGCTCAGTTTGGTGGCAATGAAGAACTTGGAGCGGTCGTAGCCCGATGCCTTGAGGGCGATGCCTGTGCTTTCTTCCGAGTGGCCACGGCAGTAGGCCGGGCTGGTGTCGAAGTAGTTGATTCCGTGGTCGAGGGCAAACTTCACCAACTTGTTCACCTGCTCCTGGTCAATCACCTCTTCGGGGGGATTGCTGGGGTCGGTGGTGGGGCTGACGGGCTTGTTGGGCAGACGCATCATGCCATAGCCGAGCAGGCTCACCTTGTCGCCCGTGTTGGGATTGGTGCGATAAGTCATTTTGTCCGATGGAATCGGCCCCGTGTGATGCCCTGCAGGGTCAAAATCGCCGATGGAATCGCCCGTTTTGCTGCCACATGAGGCAATGGTAGCAGTGGCTGTGACAGCCCCGGCTATCTTGAGGAAGTCTCTTCTGTTCAGGTCTTTCATATTTCGCGATGTGTTTCGTGTCCTTCTACATAGATGGCACTGAAGGGGCGAGCAGGACAGAGGTGCTCGCACTCGCCACAACCAATACATTTCTCACTGTTCACCACCGGAATCATGAGCATTTCGTCGGGGTTCATCCAGTTGCCGTCGCTGTCGTACCACTGCTTGTCGTCGGGGTTCTGCTTAATGCCTCTGTCGATGGGCACCATCTGGATGGCCTGTGCCGGACAATGGCGCGCACAACTGCCACACCGCTGCTGGTCGGCCACGGGCAGGCAGTTCTCCTTCACCCACACCGCATGGCCTATCTGGATGGCCGTCTTTTCCACCCGTGTGATGGGCCGGATGGCACCCGTGGGACACACATCGGCACAGCGGGTACACTCTGGCCGGCAATAGCCTTGGTCATACTGCATCTCTGGCTGCAAGAAGTGTTCCATGTCGGTCGATGGGCGAAGCACACCGTTGGGGCAGTTGGCTATGCAGAGTTGGCAGGCCGTGCAATGCGCCTGCAGGTTGGCAGCCGAGAGCGAACCGGGAGGGGTGAGTGGTGTCTTGCGCGTGGGGAGTTTCTTTTCTTCGATGATAGCCAGTCCGCCATCGGTCGTCTTCTCCTGTGCCCGCAGCGTGGCAGCAGCCACAGCAGTGCCCGTGACGGCGAGGAAAGAGCGGCGGGAAAGGTCGGAGCCTGATGGGGCGGAAAGACTGGCCCCGTCTGCCTGCTTCTCTCGTGTAGAGAAAGCGATGGCTCCCTTGCCGCACACATGCTCACAGTCGCCACAAGCCACGCAGCGGCTGTAGTCGAAGAGAACGGGTTGTCCCTTCTCCACCTTGATGCAGGCAGCCTTGCAGTTCTTCTCACAGAGGCCACACTTGATGCACTTGCTCTCATCCACCCGCATCTTCTTCCACGAGAACTTGGACAGATAGCCGAGGGTGGTGCCCACGGGGCAGATGGTGTTGCAGTAGGTGCGGCCGTGCATGAAGGCCAGCACGAAGAGCACCACGGCGGTAACGGCTGCCACGAGCGTGAGCAGCAGCGGGTTCTGGTGCGGTTCCACCTGATAGAAGAGGAAGTTGTCGTTGGCCTCCGACCACCGGGCCAGCAAGTTGTTGAGGTCGATGTAGATGACTTGCAGCAAAGAGGCCACGATGCGACCATAGGCACTGTAGGGAGCCAACAGCACCACGCCTGCATGGAAGCCAGCCAGCAGCATGACGATGAAGAGGGCAAGCACCCCGAGCCGCAGCCATTTCTTCTCTTTCGAGTGGCTGTACTTATTGGCCAGACGGGCCTTTTTGTTCTTGCGAAACACGCGCCAGCGGCCTATCCACGCGAAGAAGTCCTGCATCACGCCCAGCGGACACACCACCGAGCAGTAGATGCGCCCGAGCAGCAGGGTGACTGCCAACACGAGGACAATGGAGACGATGTGCCTGGCCAGCACACTGGGCAGAAACTGCAACTTGGCCATCCAGCCCAGAAAAGGCTGTACGGTGCCAGTGAAATCGAGAAACAGAAGGGTGATTCCCAGCCAGAACACAACGGCCAGAACTCTACGGATAGTTTTCAGCATCGATTTTACTTTGGAATTACGTGCATAAAATGTTTTCGGCTACAAAAGTAGGCATAATTTTCCAAAAAGAAACCATTTCCACTCCTTTTTTTTTACATACGGCACAAGAAAAACCTCCTCCAAGCCACCCCCTCCCCAAAGGCCCCTCCACAGCCTCAAAACAGGTGTGACTCACACCTATGGTAGGGGTGTGACTCAGACCTATGGCATAGGTGTGACTCACACCTGTTTTGAGGCACTGAAAGCCCCCTTTTTGAGGATGCGGCAAAGGACACCCGGCCAAAGCCCCACCGCACTCCTTGCACACAGGCCAAAAGAGGCTGAAATGCAGGTCCGGCATGGCAAAATAGGAAAAAAAGCAGACTTCTTCTTTGCTGTCTTCGCAGTTCTTCGTACCTTTGTACTGTTTTTCAGAAATAACTACAAAAAACATGGAACAGGCACTTTACGTCTATAACACCCTGACCCGCAAGAAAGAGGTGTTCCGCCCACTGCATGCGCCACACGTGGGCATGTATGTCTGCGGACCTACAGTATATGGCGACGCCCATCTCGGCCACGCTCGTCCGGCCATCACCTTCGACATCGTTTTCCGATTCCTCCAGCACATCGGCTACAAGGTGCGCTATGTGCGCAACATCACCGATGTGGGACACCTGGAGAACGACGCCGACGAGGGCGAAGACAAGATTGCCAAGAAGGCAAGACTGGAACAACTGGAACCGATGGAGGTGGCTCAGTACTACACCAACCGCTTCCACGACGCCATGCGCGCACTGGGCTGCCTGCCACCCAGCATCGAGCCGCATGCCACCGGCCACATCATCGAGCAGCAGCAACTGGTGCAACAGATTCTCGACAACGGCTACGCCTACGAGAGCCACGGCTCCATCTACTTCGACGTGGAGAAGTATAACCAGACCCACAAGTACGGCATCCTCTCAGGCCGAAGCCTCGAAAACGTGAAAGACGCCAGCCGCGAACTGGCCGGAGTGGGCGAAAAGAAAAACCAAGCCGACTTCGCGCTCTGGAAGGCCGCACAACCCGAACACATCATGCGCTGGCCCTCCCCCTGGAGCGACGGATTCCCCGGCTGGCACTGCGAGTGCACCGCCATGGGACGCAAATATCTGGGCAACCACTTCGACATCCACGGCGGCGGCATGGACCTCGTCTTCCCCCACCACGAGTGTGAGATAGCCCAAGCCGTAGCCAGCCAAGGCGACCAGATGGTCACCTACTGGATGCACAACAACATGATTACCATCGGCGGACAGAAGATGGGCAAATCGCTCGGCAACTTCATCACCCTGCCCGAGTTCTTCAGCGGCCAGCACCCCAAACTCGACCGCGCCTACTCGCCCATGACCATCCGCTTCTTCATCCTGCAGGCACACTACCGCTCCACCGTCGATTTCAGCAACGAAGCCCTCCAGGCCGCTGAAAAAGGGCTGGAACGTCTGCTCGATGCCTGGAAAGCCCTCCAGTCCATCGCCCCCACTGCCGGAGGTAGTGTGCGCATCGATTCCGTCGAAGCGTTAAAGCAAAACTGCTACGATGCCCTCTACGACGACTTCAACACCCCCATCGTCATCTCCCACCTCTTCGAAGCAACCAAAATCATCAACTCCATCGTCGATAAGCACGAGACCATCACCCCCGACGCACTCGAAGCCCTCAAGCAGACCTTCTCCCTCTTCACCTTCGACCTCCTCGGCCTCCAGCCCTCGGCCTCAGCATCGGCCAACGGAAGCACGAGCAACGCCCGCGAAGAAGCCTTCGGCCACGTGGTTGACATGCTCCTCGAGCAACGCGCCAAAGCCAAAGCCAACAAGGACTGGGCCACCAGCGACCTCATACGCGACCGCCTCGCCGAACTCGGCTTCGAAGTGAAGGACACCAAAGACGGTTTCACCTGGAAACTGAACAAATAACCCCCTGCGGGGAGCGGTTCACCCGCTCCCCCCTCCATCCCCTTCCATTCCCTCCCATCCCCCCCTCCTCCATCTCCCCATCCTTTCCCCCCAACCCACCATCATGGAAAAACTCAAAAAAATCTTCATGCTCCTTTCCCTCCTCTTCATCGTCCTCTGCTTCGGAGCGAGCATCTGGCTCTACACCATCCTGCCCGACACCACGTCCATCGTCATCATGGTCATTTTCTTCCTCGCCCTCATCTGGTTCGGCTTCAATGTCCGCAACATCCTGAAGACATGACTTTCCGAAAAGGCCACACACATCTATCCGTCTTTTTCACGCACAAAACGAGAGAAAATGAGTAGGAAAACGTAAAAAAACATCATTTTTTCAGTTATTTCAAAGATTTTTCACGTTCTTTATGACAGAAAATGTGTGATTTATGATTTAGATTCTCTACCTTTGCAATACATAACTGAAAAAAAGAAGAAAAAGTACCTATTATTATATAAACTAACTCTGTTTTTTAGTAGGGGGTCTGAGATGTGAATCTAGGGCTTCCCTTTTTTTCACCACATCCGTCCCTTTTTCTTCCAACCCTCCACCCATTTCTTCCTTTCCTCTCCCTCCTTGGGGCCTCTCCGCCTCCCCTTCAGACACAAAAAGAACCGCCCCGAAACAATGCCCGGTGCGGTTCTCTTCTTCTCACAAAAACACGGAATCAACCCCTGCGTTTGCTGCGCATGGTCACCAGCGGCACCAGCATCTCCTCCATCGAGATGCCCCCGTGCTGGAAGGTGTTCTTGTAGTAGTTGACATAATAGTTGTAGTTGTTGGGATAGGCGAAGAAATCGTCGTTTTGGGCGAAGATATAGGCCGTGCTGATGTTGGGCGACGGCAGGGAAGCCTGCTTGGGATTCTTCAGTTCATACACCTGCTTGGGGTTGTAACTGAGGTTCTTGCCCAGTTTGTAGCGCAGATTGGTGTTAGTGTTCTTATCGCCAATGACCTTGATGGGATTGTTCACCCGGATGGAGCCGTGGTCGGTGGTGATGATGATGGGTGCATCGGTCTTGGCCAATTCCTTGAAGAGTTGACGCACAGGCGAGTTGTGGAACCAGGAGGCGGTGATGCTGCGATAGGCCCGCTCGTCGCTGGCCAGTTCGCGAACCATGCGCGACTCGGTGCGGGCATGGCTGAGCATATCGATAAAGTTGATGACCAACACGTTGAGGTCGTTGTCTTTCAGATTTCTGAATCGCTCCAGCAGCCGCTCTGAGTCGGAAGAGTTGTTGAGTTTGAAGTAGGAGAAAGTGTTCTTGCGCCGATAGCGGTCCAACTGAGTCTGAATGAGCGGCGCTTCGTTCAGGTTCTTGCCTTCTTCCTCGTCTTCATCCACCCACAAGTCGGGATACATCTGCGCAATCTGGCTGGGCATGAGTCCTGAGAAAATGGCGTTGCGGGCATACTGAGTGGCGGTGGGCAGGATGCTGAGACAGAGTTGCTCGTCGAAGGTGAAATCGTCGGACAGTTCTTTGGAAATCTCACGCCACTGGTCGTAGCGGAAGTTGTCGAACACCACCAGAAAGACTTTCTCGCCTTGATTGAGCAAGGGGAAGATGGTCTTCTTGAAGATGTCGGGCGACATGAGCGGACGCTCTTCGGCATTCTGCACCCACCCCAGATAGTTTTTCCTCACGAACTTGGCAAACTCATTGTTTGCCTCCGCCTTCTGCATCTTGAGCATATCGCTCATTTCGCTGCCCGTGTCGGAGAGTTCCAATTCCCAGAAGACGAGACGTTTATACACTTCCTTCCACTCGTCCAGTGTGTAGGAATCGTTGATTTGCATGCCAATCTTCATGAAGTTCTGCTGATAGCCCGTGTTGGTCACTTCGGCCTCTATCTCACGCTTGTGCAGGTGCTTTTTCAGAGTGAGGTATATCTGGTTGGGATTGACCGGCTTAATCAGGTAGTCGGCTATCTTTGAGCCGATGGCCTGGTTCATGATATTTTCCTCTTCACTCTTCGTCACCATCACCACGGGGATAGTGGGGTTGATTTCCTTGATGCGCGAAAGGGTTTCGAGACCGCTCAGTCCCGGCATGTTCTCATCGAGAAAAATCAGGTCGAAGGAGCGTTCGCGACACAGGTCAAGGGCATCTTGACCATTTGTTGCCGTAACAACCTCATATTCTTTCTTTTCGAGGAAGATAACGTATGCCTTCAGCAATTCAATCTCGTCATCCACCCATAGCAGTGTTCCGTTCATATCGCAGAAAAAATCTTATTTCAGAAAAGTTCATTCTCTGGAAAGTTCATATCTCAGAAAATGTAGTTATCGTCTTCCAAGTCCTCATCTTCCTCTTCCGTGTCGTCAGCAGGTTCGGGCAGTTCAGTAGGTTCGTCAAGGCTGGAAGGCTCATCCTCGTTGATGCGCAGGGAGCCGATACGGTCGAAGTGTTCATCGTAGAAGTCGAAGTAATCGGCAAAACTGAGTCCGCGCATCAGTTTTTTCAGGTTCTCTTCGCTGATGATGAAACACTTCAAGCCTTCCAGTTTATAGGCCATGTCGGCATTGTTGAAGAGGCGGTGCATGTAGATGTAGGCTTCATCATAGTTCTGGAACGTGCGCACTTGCATCATGTCGATTCCATCGCCTTTTTCCACCGTAATGTCGAAGTTTCTCACCGTGAAGGACGTAAAGTTATAGCGCGCCATCTCATAGAGCAGTTGGTTCTCATCCACCGAGTCGCGCTCATAGGCTATCACAAACACGAAGTCAGCATTTTTCTCCAGGCTGAACGTAGAGTCGTTGGCCAACGAGTCACCTTCTTCGCCAAGCCCACGCCGACGTTCCCAGATGCTGCCCATCTCAAACTTGCCTCCCTGCAAGAGGCGTCCTTCCTTCAGTCCTTTCACATAGAGCCCAGCCAACTCGCTCACACTCGACTGCGGATATTTCTCCACCAGTGCCTTCAGGTCGCTCATGAAGTGCTCGCGGTCGCCCAGTTCCAACTTGCTCATGGCCTCCAAAAAGAGGAAACGCGCCCTGTTGGCACCTTGCGGATATTCCGTTCCCATCTCCCGGCTATTGTATATCACCGTCTGGTAGTCATCACGTTGGAACGCCTCGTAGGTGGCAGTGTACACCGAGTCTTCTATCTGTTTGCCATAACGCCCCTTAAACTCAAAGTCGGGGTCGGCAATCAGTTTACTGTGTTCATTCTCAGGATACTCCGCGATGAGCCTTTGGCGATAGTCCTCGGCATCGGCACTGCGCTGCATACGCGAGTAGAGTTGGAACATATTATAGTAGAGTTCATCAGCCTTATCGAAATCGGGAAAATTCAGCAAGATGCGCTGGAACGTCCGTTCAGCCAGCGGCAGGTTCTCCATGCGGTCTTTATAGATGATGGCCGAACCATAGAGTCCCTCCACCAATGCTGCGTTCGACTCCGCCATCTGCTCCTCTGTCAGCGGAATGTCCTTCAGATAGAACTCTGGGCGGTGCGGGTCTTCGGCATATTCAGCCGCTTTGATGCTGTCTCGCTCCGCCTTCGTGGTCTTCTTGCCCTTGTTGGCCTGATAGATGCTGTCTTCCACAGCAGCAATGCTGTCCTGCACAGCCTTCAGACTGTCAGAGAGTTCTTCTTCGTTGAAATCGTCCAAGACCGTCTTGTTGTTCCGCCGCCAGTCGTCTGCCAGGTCGCGCTTACCCCACTTCTTTTCAAACTCGCGCTTGCCTGCTTCTACCGAAGTCGGATTATAGAAATACCACACCGTCGATTGCTGGCGGTTCCGATTGCCCGTCCCCTGCTGTGTCTGTCCTGCGCGCTGAGCGGTTCCGCCCTTCTGTGCCGTCGATGCCTCCGCCGCCTTCTTCTCTTCCTCACGCTCCTTCTTTTTCACCGCCTCAATGATTTTCTTGATTTTCTCCATGCGGCTCACCGAGTCCATGCGCGCCATGGCTTGCAGACTGTCCTGCAACTCCACCGCCGATGCAAAGGGCAACAGTTCCTCCAAAATCTTGCTCCGCTCATCCACCTCCTTATAGTCATCGTGGTCTTTATCGAGCAGTCCCAAAGCCTGCGAGTAGCACCCCTGGGCATCCACAAACTTCTCCCGGTCCCAATACAACTGCCCCAGATGCAACAACAAGACCCCCTTCTCTATTCCGCTCCGGGTGCTCTTCTCCACACCATCCTTATAAGCCCAGATGGCGCGAGTCGTATCTCCATTAGCCAGATAGATGTTGCCCATCGCATAATAGACCTGGTCCAGATAGTCCTTATTCTTCGGATTCTTGGCCATCGACTTCAACTTGCGAATCATCTGCTTCGATTGCCCTTTCGACATGGCCTCCGTCATCTGAATGCGAGCATTAAACTCCAGTTCATAAGGGGGATTTCTCCTGATGACCTTCTTGAAATACCTGTATGCCTCCGGGTCATGCCCTATCTTATGGTAGAGTTGCCCCAAGAGCAGATACATCCTCGTGCGAGGCAGGCTGCGATGCTCGCCCTTCAAAGCCTTCTCTATGTTCAGAATGGCCTCGGGATACTGCCCTTGACGCACCTGAATATCGCCCAGCACCGATGCTTTCAGCGGTTCCAACTTCGAGGGGAAACTGTCCCGTTGCGCCCGTGCAATCAGGTCTTCCGCATCGTAGAACCACTCCATCTCGGCATAGCATCTGGCCTCCAGCAGCCGTGCCCGCGCCACCAGATTGGGCTTGGAAAAATACAGACGCTGAATGTAGGCAAACGTCGAGGCTGCCTCCATATACTCGCCCTTTCTGAACTGAGCCTCACCCATCAGAAACCACGCCCGCCACAAGAACGGGTTATACTCCTTCTGGCTCAGCCAAATCCTGTCCTTCGGAGTCTTCGGGCGGTTCTTCTTCCACTCCGGCCGTTGCGTGATGCTGTGCATCTTGATGGTCTTCTGACACTTCTCCACCGCACGATCGAAGTTGCTCGTGCCTATCTTCACCGTCGCCTTGTTGCCAGTCACATAGAGCGGAATCAACTCTGTGAAGTTGTCCTTGTTCCCTTCTTCCTGCAGCAACCGTCCCTCTTTATAAGCCTCATTCCCATTGAAATAAGTGTTATAACGTGCCTTGAACCCCTGGATATTACGAGTCAGGGGCGTGTTCTTCTTGGTCGTACACGCCATCAGCAGCACCATCAGCGCCACACAACTGCATAATATGTTCCGCAAATGTCTCAAGGCAAAAAAACGGGCAAACACCCTATTGTTATAACGAAAAACTCACGGCCTTATTGCCTCACCCGCGCCTTTCGCCCACAATCATAAACACTTCGTCCTTCAGTTCGTCGGGCAGTGCCACGGCGCGCAACTGGAGCGAACGCACCCAACCCGCCACCTCGTCCTCGCGCATCGTGTACAACACTTCGCGAAATTCCTCGATTTCATCGGCAGAATAGGCATCACTTTCCCTTCCGCGAAAGCGATCCAACTCTTCATCATTGTAATACTCAATCTGCTTGCTCACAGCAGCAAGCAGACTCTCCTTCTCGCAAGTCTCGTGCTGACCACAACACTCCATGTCCTCCACCTGCTTGATGGAAGGAAGTTCGGTGATTTCGCCCTTTTTCAACTGCGCCTTCAACTTTTTCTCCCTGAAAAAGCCTGCAAGAAAGGCGACAACGCCCAACACAATCAGTCCTACAATCAAATAAATCATACAATCTCAAATCCAACGGTTCTTAAATCATCCCAAAAGCGAGGATAAGACTTCGACACCACCTGCGGATTGTTCACACGGATGCTGCCATCCCTCAGAGCCACAGGCGCAAATGCCATCGCCATGCGGTGGTCTTCGTAAGTGTCAATGGCGATTTCATCGGCTGATTTCGGCTCACTGCGCATGCCCGTCCACAGCAATTCGCTGTCGTGGCGGTCCTCCAGCACAAAACCCAACTTAGCCAGTTCGCATTTCAGAGCCTCGATGCGGTCCGTCTCCTTGATTTTGAGGCTCTGAAGCCCGATGAAATGGAACGGAACGCCCAACATGCAGCAAGTCACGACAAAGGTCTGAGCCAGGTCTGGCATCGTCAGGAAGTCATAATCCAGCCGTTCCACACACCGCCCATTCTTCCGCAGCACCACCGTGTCGCCCCGATGCTCCGTGGCCACACCCAGCAGCGCAAACACCTCGGCCCCACGGCTGTCGCCCTGCAGGCTCTCGGCAAAAAGCCCCGGCAACACCACCTCGGCATCGCCGTTAGGAGCCAGAGCCACCATCTCATACCAATAACTGGCCGCACTCCAATCGCTCTCCACCCGATAGGGACGTTCCCGATAGGGATGCGCCTCCACCCTGATGCTACGCTCATCCTCCCATTCAGCCCTCGCACCAAAGTCGCGCATGATGGCCAACGTCATGTCTATATAAGGCCGACTGACGATTTCATCGGACAACTTCAGCCTCAAACCCCGTTTCAGCCGAGGCCCAATCATCAGCAAGGCAGAGATATACTGTGAACTCACATTGCCCGCCAACTCAATCTCGCCACCCTCCATCAGCGGATTACCCTCGATGCACAACGGCGGAAAACCCTCACGCTCCACATACTCCACCCTCGCGCCCAACCGACGCAAAGCATCCACCAAGATGCCGATAGGCCGCTGCTTCATCCGCTCACTGCCCGTAATGACGCGCCGTCCCTCGCCCACAGCCAGCAGAGCCGTCGAAAAGCGCATCGCCGTCCCAGCAGCCCCCACATCAATCACCCCCACATCGCCATCCCTCCCCCCATCATCACCAGCGCAGCGAAGTTTTCCTTCGCCATCCCTCCCCCCATCATCACCAGCGCAGCGAAGTTTCCCTTCGCCATTCCTCCCCTCATCACCTCTTGCGTGGCGAAGTTTCCCTTCGCCAATCCCCCCCTCGCGTCTCCATCCCTCCAGCCACGCCAGCATCACCCGCGTGTCATCACAGTCACTCACATTCTCCACATCAAACCGCTGCCCCTCGCCCCCTTCGCCACTGTCAGCCAGCGCACGAATGGTCAAAGCACGATTGCTGATGCTCTTCGACGACGGGAGCACCACTCGCCCCCCCAATCGGGAAGGCCCTGTTACCTTTATCTGCATATTCATGATTAAATATGTTGCAAAGGTACGAAAAACTCCCAACTCCTCACCGCTAACTCCCAACTTTTTCCTACCTTTGCCCCCAAAACAACCCCAACAACCTTCACCACAACTCACATGAACAACATAAAGCACACCCCCATCCGACTCACTGCCCTCCTCACAGTCCATCCCACAGCCCTCCTCACGGTTCTCCTCGCCGTCCTCCCCATCCTCCTCACTGTCACATTCTCCGCCTGCGAGAAAGTCGAAATTCCACAGAAAGAGGACACCCCCACCAACACCCCATCCACCCCACAAACCCCATCAACCCCAGAAAACCCAGAGTCCCCATCAACCTCCACCCTCCAAGACACCCTCAACTACGTAGAGTCCGCAGGCGAAACCCCAGAAAACGCCTTCACCGTCGCCGACTTCAAAACCTACATCCCCATCTATTTCGAACACAACAGAGATGAAGTCGGCCTCCCCCTAAACCTGAAATACAAGCACGTGCGAGGCTACATCGTAGGCTTCATTCCCAAAAACAAAAGAAGCCTCACCCACACCCGCTTCAGCACCGCCAATGCCGTCGAAAGCAACATCGTCATAGCCGATTCACCCGATGAAATCGACCCCAGCCAATGCATAGCCATCGAACTGCCCAACTCATCGCAAGCCAACAAAGACACACGCCAAGCACTCAATCTGGCCACCCATCCCGAAAACCTCCACCGCCAAGTCATCATCTTCGGCAACATCACCCACTCCTACATGGGAACCTACGGCCTCAAGAACGCCTCCGCTTACTTCTTCCCCACCCCCTGACGCCCCATCCCCACAGCCACCACGCACGCCCCCGAATCGTACAAAAAGACCAACCCCAACCACCCCCAAAACAGGAGTGAGTCACACCTATCCCATAGGTCTGAGTCACACCCCTACCACAGGTGTGACTCACACCGATTTCGACGCTACGAGCAAGTACAAATTGACCAATTTCCACATCCCCCAAATTGACACTGAAAAACAAATAAAAACTTTTTTCTTCGTCCGCCGAAGGCGTATATCTTACACCGAGCCCACGTCTCCAATAATAATTATTGGACAAAATTATCGTAAATTATTGGAAATTATTGTCCGAGGAAACCAAGCCGCTTGCGGCGAAAAGAAGAAACATCATTGTATAAGATTATTTTGTGTAGTTACTTAATTGTTCATTGTTCATTAAGAATTAACCATCTTTTATATCTTTTCCATCTTTGTGAAAAGAAATGATTCCCAAATCTATCTCTGTTTCAAACTTTTTGCTTTCCATGGCTGCTGCGGACTGACATCCATCACAATTCCCAACAGCGTGAGAAGCATCGGCGATAAGGCTTTCTACAATTATTTCCACTGGATCCAATGATATAACCTCGAAGAATACCCACCTGAAACAAGCAGCCCCGTCACGTCGTCACGACGCGGCGGGGCTTTGGTGCCTATAGGACTTGAACAAAAATTACTTTGTTTAACTAATCTTCTTTTACTAATCTTTACTGCTTTATGAAATCAAGTAATGCTCATCGGATGATTCGCTCAGAGTTTGAATGTCAGTCGGAGCAGTGCGGTGATGATTGTTTTCTTGTTCGTATTCGTTTCGCACTATTTCATCTGCTCCAGCAGTCGGGCGAGTCCTTCGAGGTCGCGCGGGTCGGCATTTACGTCGAGTACCTTTCCGTCGCGGTCGATTAGCCGATAGTGGGGCCATGCGTGGACGTTAAGGTAGTTCTCTACGGCACTCTGCTGGTCAATGGGCAGGTTGTAGTGGACGATGTTCTCGCCCGTGACGTTGTACTGCTTGATGACGTTCTTCCACGCCTCGTCACTGCTGCGGTTGGCCAAGTAGAGATAGACGAGATTGTAGTCTTTCAGCCGCTCGTATTCTTCCTGCGAGTGCGAGAGGGCTTCCTTGCAAGGGCCGCACCATGTGCCCCAGATGTCGAGCAGGACGAGGTGGCCACGATAGGACTCGGTGATTTTGTGGAGAATCTGCTCGCCGTCGCTCATGTCGGCCACGTCGTCAGCAGACTTCAGATTTGCCGTATCTGAAAGGGAGCGTTTCTGTATAGCTACGTATTTATCGTTCAGGGTTTTCACTACGGCAAAAGCCTGTGGCATCTTTACCAGATGCTTCTCTACATGGTCAAGAACGAGCGAATCAAGGGGCTGACGGGTGCCGTCAATCATTTCATAGAACATGTGGGCAAAGAAGATGTCGCGCAGTGGATATTCGCATCCCACGGAGTCCAGCATCGCCTGAAGGGTATCATCATTGCCTTGGTCTGGCATGAAGTACTCAAGATAGTTGTTCATGAAATATGGGAAATCGTCATAAAGCGTGTAGGGCTTCGAGGCTTTCTTCCAAAATTCCTTGCCCACAAAGTCCACATAGTCCTGCGGCAGTTTGAAACCGGGCATGAAGTATTTGGCCTGCATCATCGATTCGGCCTGTATGTTCTGATACTCGCCTTCCACATAGTCGATATACCGCTGCGAGAGCGTTGGATGCTCGGCTATTGTCTTTCGCAGTTCGGCCTCGCTTTGGGCGCGACTTCTGTCTGTCTGAGCCTTGAAATCCATCGCATCCACCTTACCGTCCTGGCTGATGTCTATGCGGTCGTGATGACCACCCGATGGATGGGCCAACAACTCGTTCTGCAACCGCACGTTACCGCCCATCCACAATTTCTGCCCCGTCTTATAGTCGTACTGGAAGAAGTAAGTCTCGCCAGGCTCTACAACACTCATAATTTCCGTGCGGTGTTCGTCTAACCATACTTTCGAGGTATTGATGACGGGGAAGCGAAGTGTGAAGCGGCCCAGGGAGTCCATCTTGGCAAAGAATACTTCTTGCTCGTCGGTGATGATGCTGTTCCACGATATTCTGAATTCGCCGCCTTTCTGCCACTCCTCTTGGGGCATGTCCTTCAGCCAGCCTATGATGGTCACGCTGTCGCCATCCCTGTAGCCATTGTCTGCAAAGCCCGTGCGCATGTCTTTCGTAGGGTAGTCGGGCAGAGTTTCTGTAGTGATTAGGCTGCACGTTATCGGTTTCTGCTTGCCGACGGCAATGCTGCGAAGCCCTTTCTTCTGCCTGCCGACCCTGATGGTTGTACCGTTCTTGCTTTGCAAACGATCTGAGGTCGGGCGGCTGATGGTCAGCGTGTAGGTATCCTTCTTCTCGGTTCGGGCAACGATGTCCCATACCATGTTGTCATAGATGACATGATTCGCAGTGATGCCTATGAGCCAGTCACCCGTTTTCTCGTTGCGCCAGTAGGTGTCTGCAAGTGTACTCACTGTATTCTGCGCCCGCCCCGCCATTGCGACGAGGGCGAGCAGTGCGGTGATGATGGATTTCTTGTTCATTGTTCTTTTCGTCTTTATCGGGTAAAAGCATGGGGTGCATCGCTGCGGCCCATGCCTGTCCCGGGTTCTATTATTTACTAACTCGTTTTGAGCTTATGAAAATCAAAACTCCGTTTTTAGGTTTTCCTTACCAGCTACTCTGCTTCTTCTATTATCCATTTCTGGTTGGCGTTGCTTTGCGGGTCTTCGTTGATGTCGTAGCTGAATATGGAGGCTCCTTCCTTAGTCTCGCCACCAGCGAGGTCAACACAGCGGCCTGTGGCTTTGTTGATGATGGTGACCGTTCCGTCCTTTTCTATCAGTTTCCACCGCTGATAGGGATTGTTCTTGTTGAGATAGCGGAACACGAGCCACTGACCTTGCTCACTCTCAGAGCCATCCTCCAGGGCAAACATATTTTCGGTGACGATGAAGCAGTCCTCGCTCACGGTGTCGGAGAAACGCGTGTCAACAACGACCGTTGGGATGAACTTAAAGCGGAAAACCTTCTTGTCGGTGATGACGATGCGGTTGGGGCCACGCCCCGACGGTACAGAATCGCGATAGGCACTAGCATGAAGGTTGTAGTCAAACGACAGGCCCAGCTTTGCACCAGTGCTTTTGTTCACAATGGTGTAGTATTTGCCGGGGGTGTAGTCGAAGTTGGTAAACAACTCGCTGTAAGTTTTCTTGCCGTAGAGCACATTCAGGTCGGCATTACTGCCCTTGATCTGCAGGATATAGACTGTGCGGAAGTCAGGGTCTGCATCAGCCATGTGAAGCTCGTAAACACAGCTGTCGCTTTTGTGCGTATGCTTAAGGGTACGGGTGTAGGTGTTTGTGAAATATCCATTGTGCGAATCGCGTAAGGCATTGACAAGAGGGTCAAAGTCTTGCTGCTTGATGTCACGGAAACTGTATTCCGTGATGTGTCGAAGCATCTTCCCCGTTGCAGGGTCTTTGTCAACCATTTCCCGTGACGGGGTCTTAGGATAAGTTTTCAGCAGTTTTCCGATGATGTCATCTACTGCGCTTTGTGCAGAGGCCGACAATATGATGGCCAGCACCATGAGGGTCATTGTAATCTTTTTCATTGTTTCTTAAGTTTATTTGTTATTGATTGTTTGGTCTTGGACCATTGAGTATGTATAGTTTTGCTTCCACCCGGTCATCCTTTGGCAAATACCATTTCAGAATATAGTTGGTTCGGTGGCACTTGTTCTCAGAGTCAACGACCGACAGCGACACGAAGCTGTATTCTGTAGAATGGCTTTCCAAACGTTCACCGTTCTGCAATGTAACGGTGGTCCGGCGACGTTTCTGCATGGCCTGATTGTAGGCGGCAGAGGTGCGTATGTAGCTGTAGGCATCCATTTTGTCTGCATCAAAAGCGAACAGGAGGGAGTCTATGGCCGTCATGTCGGTTATCGACAGCTCGTAGATGCGATTCGATTGTGTGCCAGACTTGATAGCAGACTCACTTTTCCCGGAGTTAATGACCCACTCGGGATGTTCTGACAACATGTTGTCGATGGCTTTTCTGACGTGTGTCTGGGCATGACTAACCATTGCGAAAGCCCATAGGAATGTAATAAATATAAAGTATCTCATACGCTCTAAATGATTATATTGGTTTCGTTGTCCGTTTCCTCTTGTTCCTCACTCTGCGGAATACTCTCTTCAATGTCAATGGCACATCGTACCGTAGCTTGCGAAAAGGCCATGTCAGCTTCATCCAGTAATTTCATCATTTGTTCCACATCCCTTGATTTCTGTTTGGCCGACTTTCCTGTTCTGACAGAGCGAGACGGCTTTGCTGTTATCTCTGCCACGGTTGGTGTCACTTCCGCGATTGTCTCAAGATGCGGCTCTATGGCAACAGGCGTAGGCACATCCTTCGTTTGGGCTATGACATGCGAAGGTTTGCACGTTTCCTCCTGATGTTGCAACGACAATCCTATTCCGAAAACGAAAGCTATCATAGCCGCTGCAGCACTCCATTTTATGATTATCCTCCTGTACGAAACGTATGGCTTTTGCTCGTACTGCCTGATGCCTCTGAACAGGATGGAGAACTCGCGCCACTCAGCCGGAATATCGCGGTGGGTGCTGAAATACTCGGAAAGAAGCTGTTCTTCCTCCTTGGTCGTTTCAGCAGCCATGTAGCTGTCGAGCAGTTTCTGTATGTATTCTTTTTCCATCATCTTGTCATTTTACTTATTAGTTGTAACATTCTCTGGCGTGCTTTCGACATCATGCCTCGGCACGACGATTCGCTGGTTCCCAGCACTTGGGCAATCTCCGCAAAGCTCATGTCTTCCTGTTCGCGCATCTCCACGATTCTCCTCCAGTTGTAGGGCAGTTGGATCATGGCGCGTTGGACGATGCAGCCAGCCTCCTTGTCCTCTACGTAATGTTGTGGCGTTAGCGAATCGGGTACGTCGGGAATGCTCCCCGTTTCTTCATCGTCATCCTCTTGCCTATAGAAGATGCGCAGGATGGGATGTCGTCGTCGGTGTCTCAACGTGTCAAGCGCGAGGTTCCTTGCCATCGTGTCGGCCAGATGCTTTATTTCATCGGCGTTATCTCGTAGGCCTTCATGTCGTTCCCATAACCTTATCAGCACTTCTCCGGCCACGTCCTCAGCCTCTTCCTTTTCGTCAAGTAACGCCAAAGCCCTCCTGACAGCAATCTGCCGCAGTTCCGCTACCAACGATATGTACTTCAGACGTTCCATACTTATAATACGATGAAAGAGTGAAAACGCTACGCAGAATCTCCACTTTTTTTCAGAAAATCTTCATTTTACACTTTTTTACCTACCAAAAAGCGGACGAGGGTGCCTCGTTTTCATCCCCGCCCGCCTTGGCTTGTCAACACCATTATGCGTTTCATCTTTTTACTTGCGTCCACTGCATGAGGTGGAAAAGAAGTGTTCTGCGAAAATTACTTGCCCTATAACATAGAGCTGCTAAGGGCTTGATTAATTGAAAAGTTCATCTAATGTCACTTCATTGTTTACAATGCTCTTGTGCATTCCGTCTGCCACGCCGAATGTCGTAACAAACGTATTCACTAGTGCTTTTGTACATTTCGTGGCCTCACGGAAGATTGTCATCCGCTGGCGTAGTTTCTTTTCGTATGCATCCTTTAATTCGTATGGACCGACACTGAACTTCATCTCGCAAAGATGCACCATGCGGTCTGCACGGTCGATGATAAGGTCAATTTGTGCGCCTTCCCTCTTGGCAGGGTCTTGATTGGCCTTGTCTGCCAATTGCCGCCAGGAGGAAACACTGGTTGCCATTCCGGAAATGCCAAGCGCCCTCTTTATCTGCCCTACGTGGCAGAGGCAAAGCAGTTCGAACGCCCTGCCCATCCAGGCTTCTACGCTGTGCGACTGAAAATTATGGCTCCACCACTGTTCATCCCCCGACATATCTTCGGCAAGGAACTTATAATAAAATAAGGTATAAAAGTCAACCAGCCTGTAAATGGCATCAGTTGACTTGTTGGGGAAACGAGCCATTTTGGCGATGAAGTCGCAGCGTTCCAGATTACGCAGTACAGCAGTGAGATTGCGCCCCTCTTTTTTCAGAACTTTCATCAAATCGTTTCGAGTCATACCTTCTTTCTGTTGACTGAGAGTTTTTACCACAGAGATATACTGGTCGGCATGTTTGAAAAGTGCCGTATATAGTTCCTCAAACTCTATGCGGAGTGGGGCATTCGGTGCAAAACACAGTCTGTCAACATTTTGGACAAGACTCTGATTCGTCTTCAGAAGACTTAGGTAGAAAGGAACTCCACCAAAGAGCATGTAACACTGTGCTATCTGGTATCGGTCCCATTTGCAGTGATGAGAGCGCAGGTATTCTTCCGTTTCTTTAAGGTTGAAGGGACGTAGATAGATGTTTGCAGTAATGCGAGCGTGAAGGCCGCCTTGATTTTCAATCAGTTTGTCAACCATCCACGATGTAGCCGAACCAGACCCTACAAAAACTATATCGTTTCGACGGTTTGCCCAACCGTTCCAAAAGTTCTCCAAGGCTTCAACAAAATCTGACTTTTGAGTGTCTATCCAAGGCATTTCGTCGAAAAACACTACTTTCTTCCTGTTGGCTGGAAGATTGCCAAGATGTTCCTCCAGCGCATCAAAGGCATCAAACCAGTCTGTGAACTTTGGAACAGCCTTCAACCCTGCATACAGTTTCATGGCCTTCCCCAAGTTACGTAGTTGAACCCTTTGAGTGGAACGATGCGAGCCCACGAAACTGAAACCATAATTCATCTTGAAGTACTGGTCTATGAGGAAGGTCTTTCCCACGCGCCTTCTTCCATAAACGATAACAAATTCTGAACGGTCTGACTCCATGCAGTCCCGTAACATAGAGCACTCTCTGTCTCTTGCAATAAGTTTCCATAATAATGATCTATTACTTGCTGGAAAAGGTACAAACAATTATTGAGAAAAACCTAATTGTTAGCATATTTTTGCCCCAAAAGATAAAGATTGAATTGTTTTTGGGGCAAAATAGAGCCAAGAAGCAAAAATCGGGGTGACATATCGATGAAGCCAGATGCTGATATGGCTATGAGAAAAACTTGCACAAATAACACGTTATTGAGGTTTACAAAGGTTCCTATGAAAAATCTACTGAGCCCAGATACCCCCCCTTAAAACCTCTCTCTCATATTTGTAAGATTCCCTCCGGGCATGCAGACAAAAAAAGGAGGACACTCCCAGGATTTCTCCTGAAAGCGTCCTCCTCAAGAAGGCGGCGACCTACTCTCCCGCATTGCGGTGCAGTACCATCGGCGCGCCCGGGCTTAACTTCTCTGTTCGGGATGGGAAGAGGTGGAACACCGGGGCTAAAGCCACCTGAATATGACTTCTCGGAATTGACCGGGACAGAAGAGAACCAAACGGGAAGAAACCCTACACGCAGCAATCCAGCGTATGCGC
>DGSP01000007.1 GCA_002393555.1 Prevotellaceae bacterium UBA4359 | reverse complement strand
TCCGACTTTTTAAAGTGGACTCAGTAAGTCATTTACGTAAGTTCACTATAATCAGTTTTAATGATACGTCTTCATCCGCCGAAGGCATAATTCTTATGCCGAACTCACGTATTATTAAGAGTTTCCATAGGGTTTTCGTCGTTACCTCTTCTGACTCTACTCCACAGAGTCACGTGACTCTCTTCCACTGCCCCTCGTGACTCAGTGGAAGAGACTCATCGGAAGGTGTGGAAGAGACTCATCGGAAGGTGTGGAAGAAACTCCCCGGAAGGTGTGAAAAAACATCCGAAACTTGAGTAATTTATTTCCAATTCCCCTATATGTGTACTATAAGAAAGTTCACGAGGGCAACGGCGTAGAGTCGGTGAGCCTTACGGAACAAAGCCGAGGGCAGGAACGGCGCATCATCAGGAAATGAAATAAAAAGTGGCACGGATTTGTGCGTGTCAAATAAAATCCGTACTTTTGCACATCATTTCATTACAATCTAATTATCAACCTTATGGCACTCAAAGCATTGAACGCTCGCACGGCTCCGAAGAGCCATGCACCCGAGAGAATTATCCAGTTTGGCGAAGGTAATTTCCTTCGTTGTTTTGTGGATTGGATTATCTACAACATGAACCAAAAGACTGATTTCAACGCTTCCGTGGTGGTGGTTCAGCCCATCGAACGCGGCATGGTCGATTGGCTCAACGGGCAGGATTGCCTCTACCACGTCAACCTGCAGGGCCGTCTGAACGGCGAGAAAGTCAACTCGCTCACTCGCATCGACTGCATCAGCCGTGCCCTCAACCCATACAGCCAGAATCAGGCTTTCATGGCACTGGCCGAACAGCCGGAGATTCGCTTCGTCATCAGCAACACCACCGAGGCCGGCATTGCCTTCGACCCTGAGTGCAAGTTCTCTGATGCTCCGGCCTCCTCCTATCCCGGCAAACTCACCCAGTTGCTCTATCGCCGCTTCAAGACCTTCTGCGGTGCTGCCGACAAGGGACTCATCATCATGCCGTGTGAACTGATTTTCCTCAACGGGCACCATCTCAAGGAATGTATCTACCAGTACATCGAACTCTGGAAGGACGACTTCGGGGCTGACTATGCCGCCTTCAAAGAGTGGTTCACTAAATATAATTATGTGTGTGCAACCCTCGTTGACCGCATCGTGCCGGGCTTCCCTCGCAAGGAGATTGCCGAGATTCAGCAGAAGATTTGCTATGCCGACAACCTCGTGGTGCAGGGCGAAGCCTTCCACTTGTGGGTGATTGAGAAACCTGAGAACATGGACATTGATGCGCTCAAGGCCGAGTTCCCTGCCGAGAAGGCTGGCCTGAACGTGCTCATCGCACCGAGCGAAAAGCCTTACCACGAGCGCAAAGTCACGCTGCTCAACGGCCCCCACACGGTGCTCTCGCCTGTGGCCTATCTGAGCGGCATCAACATCGTGCGCGATGCCTGCAACGACGAGGTGGTGGGCAAGTACATCCACAAGGTGCAGTTCGACGAACTCATGCAGACGCTCAATCTGCCGATGGAAGAACTGCAGCAGTTCGCCACCGATGTGCTGGAGCGTTTCAACAATCCATACGTGGACCATCAGGTGACGAGCATCATGCTCAATTCCTTCCCCAAATACGAGACCCGCGACCTCCCTGGCGTGAAGGTCTATCTGCAGCGCAAAGGCGAACTGCCCCAGGGGCTGGTGTTCGGTCTTGCCGCCATCATCACCTACTACAAGGGTGGCACACGTGCCGACGGCGCACCCATCGAGCCTAATGATGCACCTGAAATCATGCAGTTGCTCAAGGACCTCTGGGCTACGGGCGACACGCAGAAAGTGGCTGAAGGAGTGCTTGCAGCCGAGAACATCTGGAAGGAAAACCTCAACGAGACCGTTCCCGGACTTACGGCACTGGTCAAGAAAGACCTTGACCTCATTCAGGAAAAAGGCATGCTGGAGGCTGTCAAGACCATTCTGTAAAAAGGGGAAATCCCCAATTCTGCAAAAAGAACCGACGAGGGCAGGCACTTCGTGTGGGTGCCAGCCCTCGTTTTTTATAAAACAGATGAAAAATGTGAAGACAAAAAAACTGCTTATCGCACTATTGACAATGGCTATAACCACTGTTGTGCAGGCACAAGTGAACACCTCGCCTTCATCTCAGTCAGCCGTGGACAGTGCCTCGACACAGGAGAATTTTGTTTGCGAACTTTTTGAAGAGAGTCCTCAATTCTCAGGTGGTCAGCGTGCATTGATGGAATATCTGCGAACGAATTTGCACTATCCGCCCGCTGCAGCCAAGAAGGGAGTGGAAGGACGTGTGCTGGTGTCTTTTGTGGTGGAGAAAGATGGCGCTATCAGCGATGTGAAGATTCTGCGTAGCCGCGATGCGGACCTGGATGCAGAAGCCATGCGTGTGGTGAAAGCCATGCCACCATGGGAACCTGGCAGAATGAAAGGCTCGCCAGTCCGCATGAGATTCACCCTGCCCATCACCTTCAGTCTTCCCCCGGAGAAGAAATAGTTTTTTGAGTGGACTCATAATAGATTATGGAAACTGTCAAGAAAGTTTACGACTTCTTGGAGGATGCCAAGACATTTTATCTGGCTACCATGGAGGGCGACCAGCCACGAGTACGTCCTTACGGAGCCATACTTTTCTTTGAAGGAAAGATTTACATAATGGCTTTTGGCAAAACCAATGCAACCCGCCAGATTGCTGCCAACAACAAGGCTGAAATCTGTGCTTTCAAGGGCAGAACTCTCCGCGTCGAGTGCAAACTTGTGGAGGACAACCGTCCCGAAGTAGGCAAGGCCTTGGTGGATAAGATGCCAGTACTGAAGCCTGCGCTTGGCGAGAATGGCGAGAACGGTGTGATGTTCTATCTGAAGGATGCTACCGCCAATTTTTTCAAGATGATGGAATTGGACGAAACAGTAGCATTCTAAAATAACTAACTACTAACTTTATATGAAATGAAAGAGCAAGTATTGCAAGCCATGCGTGAGGCTGGAAAACCAGTCTCGGCTGGCGATGTGACTAAAGCGTTAGGTGCAAATCGCAAGGACGTGGACAAAGCTTTTGCTGAATTGAAGAAGGAAGGTGCAATCGTATCGCCTGTGCGTTGCAAGTGGGCTCCTGCTAACTGATGCTGACACTTGCGTTAGGACTTCTCATTCCCCTGTTGGGAACCATGCTTGGGGCGGCATTCGTCTTTTTCATGAAGGGCGATATGTCGCCTTGTCTGCAAAAGACACTTTTGGGTTTTGCATCGGGAGTGATGGTGGCTGCTTCGGTGTGGTCGCTGCTCATTCCGGCCATGGACATGGAGGAAGGAGGGGCATGGTTCGTTGTGCCTGCGGCAGTGGGTTTCCTGTTGGGTATCGGCTTCCTGCTCATGCTCGATGAGGTGACTCCCCACTTGCATCTGGGCAGCAACCGTCCTGAGGGACCGCATTCGCGACTCTCGCGCACGGCCATGTTGGCTCTGGCGGTCACCATCCACAACCTGCCAGAAGGAATGGCTGTGGGTGTGGTCTTTGCAGGAGCCGACCAAGGGGTGGTCAACCTCTCGGTGGCATCGGCTGTGGCGGTGTCGCTGGGAATCGCCATCCAGAACATCCCTGAAGGCGCTATCATATCCATGCCCATGCGGGCCGAAGGCAACTCGAAGTGGCGTTCGTTTCTCATCGGTAGCCTGAGCGGTGCGGTCGAACCCGTGGGCGGACTGGCCGTGGTGTTGCTGGCCTCGCTGCTCACCCCTGTATTGCCCTATATGCTTGCTTTTGCAGCAGGTGCCATGTTCTATGTAGTGGTGGAGGAACTCATCCCTGAAGCCTCTGAAGGAAAACACTCCAACCTAAGCACCATCGGGTTTGCCGTTGGGTTTGTGCTCATGATGGTGCTCGATGTGGTGATGGGCTGAGAAAAACAAAAAATATAATTAAAGGAAAAATGGAAATAAAAGCGATTAGAATGTTTGACGGTGGTTTCATGAACCAGCCGTTTGCCTTTGGCGGTGAAGAGGGCAAGGACGCATTTGACGACCAAATCATCTACCGCAGCAGTTTACAGAACTTTCTCATCGACACGGGTGAAGAGGTGATTCTGGTGGACACGGGCTTCCAGAACGACTATCCTGCCCCGGCCAAGAAGTTGGGCGCACCGCTCTATATGGGTGAGAAAGTAGCCGACTACATGGACTCTTTGGCTGCCATGGGTTACAAGCCCGAACAGGTGACGAAGATTCTCGTCACTCACAAGCACCCCGACCATGCGGCTGCCTTGCAGTACTTCCCCAATGCCAAAATCTACATCGGTCCCGAAGATGCCGATGCGCTGAAGTTGGAGGGAGAGAACATTGTGCGTTGTGCCTATCAGGATGGAGCCTACTACAACTTCCCCAAAGCGGAGAAGGTGGCTGAGGGCATCTATTTTATCGAAGCCAAGGGCCACACCAAAGGCAACAGCATCGTCATAGCCGAAGTGGGCGACCTCTTCTACATGTTCCACGGCGATGTGACCTACTGCGATGCTGCCCTGAAGGCCAACAAACTCAGCATTGTGTTTGAAGACAAAGAGGCTGCCCGCGAGACGCTCAACCGTGTGCGTGAGTTCGTGGGTGCGCATCCCACCGTCTATCTCTCCACTCACTGTCCTGAAGGCTATGAGAATCTGGAAATGAAACGAGTGATGAAACTGTAAGAGCGAATGGCGGAAAACACAACAATAGACCTGGGGGCCTACATGAGCGAAAGCATTCGCCGCATCATGGCAAAGGCTTACAAGAATGTGCTTTCTAACCCACGTGAGGCGAAGTTTGCCTATTGGATGCAAACGCTTTTCCAGAAGTCGGAGAAGCGGCGGCAGAAGATGCTGGAAGAAGAAGGTTTGGAGGTGCCGCCATTCCTCATCAGCAGCATCTCCACCACCTGCAACCTGCATTGCAAAGGGTGTTATGCCCGTAGCAACGGCATTGCCGAGGACAAGGAGTCGGCACGTAGGGAAACGATGACGCCAGAACAGTGGAAGGCTGTCTTCGCCGAGGCGGCTGAGATGGGCATCAACTTCTCGCTGCTGGCAGGTGGAGAACCTATGATGCGCAAAGACATTCTGGAGAAGGTGGCTGAGGTGAAAGACATGATTTTCCCCGTCTTCACCAACGGCACACTCATCGGCCCTTCCTACATGGAGTTTCTGAAGAAAAACCTCAACATCGTGCCTATCATCAGCATTGAGGGCACAGCCATGGGGACGGACGAACGGCGTGGACGTGGGGTGTTCAAGCGGGCCATGCAGTCGATGCAGATGCTGAAGGAGGAAGACCTTTTCTTCGGCACCAGCATCACTGTGACCACTGAGAACATGCACTTGGTCACTTCGGCTGACTTCATCGACCAGTTGCGCTCCTACGGCTGCAAGATTGTCTTCTACGTGGAATATGTACCTATCGACCCTGGCACGGAGCATCTGGCTTTTGCCGACGAACAAGTGGCTGAGATGGAGACCTTGCTGGCACAGCGACGCAGCGAGTATGCCGACATCATCTTTCTCTCTTTCCCCGGCGACGAGAAAGCCCTTGGCGGCTGTCTGGCCTCAGGACGTGGCTTTTTCCATATCGGCCCCGATGGTTCGGCCGAACCTTGCCCCTTCTCGCCCTTCAGCGACAGCAATGTGGCGGAGATGGGAGTGCGCGAAGCCTTGAAGTCCCCCTTGTTCCGCAAGATTCGTGCTGCCAAGGCACTCGGCTGGGAACATACGGGCGGATGCACGTTGTTTGAACATCGTGAGGAAATTGAAAAAATGGTCGTATAATCAACTCTAAAACTTAAAGAAAAATGGCAATAGCAATCAGATATTTTAGCAAGTTCGGCCACTCTGCCCAGATGGCCAATATCGTAGCACAAGTGACGGGCGCAGTGCCTGAAACCGTGGCACAGCCTCTCTCTGAACCCGTTGATACTCTCTATCTTGGCTCAGGGGTGATGTTGGGAAAAATCAATGGAGAAATGGTCAAATTCATCAAAACTCTTTCTCCTGAAAAAGTGAAGCGTGTGGTTTGTTTCGGCTCATGCGCCATCATCAAATCGCCTGTCCCGCAAATGCGCGCTCTGCTTGAGGCGCAAGGAATTAAGGTTGATGAACGCTCCTTTACCTGCAAAGGTTCGATGGGACCTCTCCATGCAGGACATCCCAATGAACAAGACCTCGAGAATCTTCGGAAGTTTATTGAAAAGGTGAAATAGAAAATAAAGAAGGAAAAAAGAGCGTGAAACTTGGACGCTTGGAAAATTATTTGTAATTTTGCATTGTAAATAGAATGTAGGGCCTCTCAGGAGGCCTTTTCTTTGAAGAAAAACAGTCTCATGAAGAAAGTTTACATAGTTCCAGAAGCAAGCACTTGTCTGTTAGACGGATGTAGTGTGGTATGTCAGTCAAAGGAGTCAGTTCAGTCTGTCTTTGTGAAAACGAAAGCCGCCGATAAATCCTCCGCTCTGTCCAATGAGCGAGGGATGGCCACACAATCATCTTCAGCCTTCGGCTCCCTTTGGGAGTAATCCTCTTTTTCTACTCCACATACAGAACCAATCCTTTCAGGTATTCTCCTTCGGGGTGGTAGATGTTGATGGGGTGGTCGGCTGGCTGATGCAACTGATGGAGAATGCGCACGTTACGGCCAGCCTGGGCTGCTGCAGTGAATACGGCAGCACGGAACTGGTCTTTGTTGACGGCCTGTGAACAACTGAAAGTGAAAAGAATGCCACCTGGCTGAATCTTTTCAAATGCCTTTTTGTTCAGTCGGGTATAACCTTTCAGTGCATTACGGAGAGCATCTTTGTGTTTGGCAAAAGCAGGTGGGTCGAGAATGATGAGGTCGTAGGGTGTCCGCATCTGGTCGAGAAACTTGAAGGCATCTTCTGCGTAGGCCTCATGCCTGTTGTCATCGGGAAAGTTCAGTGCCACGTTGGCTTTGGTCAGGTCGATGGCTTTTTGCGACGAATCGACAGAATGAACCAACTCGGCGCCTCCGCGCATGGCATAGAAGGAGAAACCGCCAGTGTAGCAGAACATGTTGAGCACTTTTCTTCCCTTGGAGTATTGCTCCAGCAAACGTCGGTTATCTCGCTGGTCAACAAAGAACCCGGTCTTTTGACCTCTCAGCCAATCTACGTGAAACTTTAAGCCGTTTTCCATCGCTACATCGTTGCTGTCGCCTCCTAACAGAAATCCGTTCTCTTGTCCGAGTTCAGCCTTGAAGGGTAGGGTGGTTTCCGACTTGTAGAAGATGTTTTTGAGCGCGTCACCCATCACGGATTTCAGAGCATCAGCAATCATCATGCGGTCGATGTGCATGCCGACGGAATGTGCCTGCATCACAGCGGTGTTGCCGTAAATGTCGATGACCAACCCTGGCAAGTTGTCGCCCTCGCCATGCACAAGGCGGTAAGTGTTGTTCTCGCCGCCAATGACACCGATGCGTTGTCTGACATCTTGGGCAATGGCAAGTTTACGTTCGTAGAAGGCTTGGTCAATGCTTTCATCCTTAAACGAAAGCACACGCACCATGATACTGCCAATCTGGTAATGTCCAGTGGCGATGTATTCGTTGTCGCTGGTATAGACCTTAACTTTCTCACCCTCTTCGGGTTCTTCACTCATGTGATGGATGGCTCCCGAAAATATCCAGGGGTGAAAGCGCCTCAATGACTCGTCTTTGCCTCGTCTCAGATAAATGCTTTTCATTGATTGTCTTTTGATTGATTCGTGATGATTGTCTTGATTAAGAATGGGTTGTAGAGAATGTCCTGCGTTCTTCTGGCACTTTTTCCAGTATGAAGTCTTGCTCTCTCTTCATCCTCGCTACTTCTTCGTGTATTTGGATGCATGCCCAAGCGTCAGTGGCCGCATACCGTTGTTGTGCTTCGGTCAGTATGTCGGCTTCCCAGTTGGAGAGTTGCTGACTCTTGGATATTTTTTCGCCAAAAAGATTTGCATAGATTTTTTGCAGACTGTTGTCCTCGATACCGATGTCTTTCACTTCCTTTTGCAACTCCACGAATGTGCCAGGCTTGAAGCGCCTGCGTTGTTTCAGCATCCTCATGTCGTCTTGCAACGAAAGCCCCACTTTGAGTATATCTTGGTCTTCCAGCAGCCTGACGATGGAATCGGTCAATCCAATTTTGTTGAGTCTGAACAAGAAACAGGTGTCGGGACTGGAAACCTGCAACAACGCCACCTGATGTGCTTTCCCTTTCGTAAACGTCGGCTTCGTTTCGGTGTCGAAACCTAAAACGGGTTGTTTCATCAGGTAATCCACAGCCTTCTCAGCGTCCTTTTCCGTGAAGATGACAATAACTCGTCCCTCAAACAACACTCTGGGTAGCGTCGCTATTTTCTTTTTATCATATTTATTTAGAATGGCTTTCATCTTCTCCAGCACCGTTAATATCCTTCCTCCTCCGAATAACGAACCTCATGCAAGGCACGCTGCACATTCACAAGTTTCTGCCCCCAACTGAACTGAAACTCCTCCTTCACTGCCGCAAGCGCATTCATCATTTGGCTGTCATTGATTGCATTCTTATAGTTGAGGACAAAATTTTTCAGTTCTTGGTAGATGTCAGCCAAATTTTCGCTGACTGTAGCCAAGATGGGAGATTCGCTATATTTCATGTCCTCCATGAACACATCCAGATAGTCATCCTTCTCTCCCATTATTATATTAATGTTCGCGCGTACTATATTATAATTATCTTCGCTGACATAATCTTCAGGAAGATACTCTCCATCCAGAATCTCATACTTGGGGAGCAGTGCTGCCTTCAGGTAGAGTAGGGGAAGCAACTTCATCAGCGTATCCACAAAACTCATGCGTGTCTTTCCCTCTGCTTGTTCAAGGAAAGCACAATATTCAACAGCCACTGTGACCAGTTCCATCACGTCGCGACCATATACAGGCGATTTTTCTTCTTGTTTCATAATCGAGTGCGAAGGTACGGCTTTTTTTTCATTTGACCTATTCGTGACACGATAAATCAACGTTCCCCCCTATTATTCACCCCATTCCCCCTCGTCTTTTTCATTCTCTCATTCGTTCATTTTTATTGCCCCCCCATACCACCAAAGGCGTAAACGAAAATTTGTTTACGCCTTTTTTTATTTTTTCATTCCCTCATGCTTTCATTTCTAAAAATTATTGTGTACCTTTGCCCTTGAGTTGCCTGCATCTTGGCGAAGAGCGGCAGCCCCTTTTGGAATTAATAACAGCATGAGCAGTTATCAAGGAGAACATAGAAACCTGAGAAATTTCTAACTCAAGTAGAATTGTGATAATTGTGAATGTCTGCGCTTAGCGTGGGCGTCACTTATCATTCTACTGGGCAGTCTCAGGGCCTCTATGTTCGATAAGAGCGGACACGCTTTTTCGTACATGGAGGTCTTGTCGTAGATAAGCCCAAAGAATCCCGATAAGTGCGAGTGCCAAAGTCATAAGCGCAAGGAATGCCAAACGATGAAACAGGCCTCTCTGTGGATATCAGAGAGGACGACCTGCGTGAATTGTCGGCAGCGGTGTTGGACACACTGCTGCGTGACCACACGACAGGACGCAACATCTTCTGGGCGACCCATGACTATGAGTCGCTTGGAAGCATGTACGATTACCATTCGGAGATACGGCCCGAACTGATTACGGGTGAGCGAGGAATGGTAATAAGACCCCGTGTGTTCAAGTCGAAAGCGAACCAAACCGGCCGAGCCAAAGATATGGCAGAGGTGTTTACCCCCTCATGGGTGTGCAATGCACAGAACAATCTCATTGACGAAGCATGGTTTGGCAGAAAGGATGTCTTCAATGTGGAAGACAGTGAAAAGCACACCTGGCAAACGATTCCCAACCGAATTGAGTTTCCCGAAGGCAAGTCATGGAAGGGCTATGTGCGCGCCACCCGTTGGGAAATCACCTGTGGCGAAGCGCCCTATCTGGTGAGTCGCTACGACACCACCACAGGTGCATTCATCCCTCTCAATGAACGTATCGGACTGCTTGACAGGAAACTACGCATCGTCGGCGAGAACACCGTCACCAGTGCCGAATGGCTCGACATGGCACAGGAAGCCTATATACACACCTATGGCTACGAGTGGCAAGGCGACAACCTCCTCTTGGCACGTGAAGCACTGCTCTGGACTTTCATCGAATACTACCAAGCGAAGTTTGGTAAGATGCCACTTCTCAAATCCATCAATTACATTGCCTACATCATCTCATGGAACATCTTCCAGATGGACGGGCTGAAAGGAGTCGTGCCAGACTCCTGCCACAGTCTGACGGTGGTGTCTGGAGGACTGTTTGAAGAAAAAACCGAGCGTGTTATCCCTTGTCTGGGCTGCGAGAAAGACGACATCCACCACCATAACGGCATCTACTGCCTCATACGCGACTGGCCGAACAACAAGAAGAAAATCCGATTCATTGACCTCATCAAATAAGAAATACTATGGCAACCTTTACCACATCCCTGAAATCGAAACTCATTTATGTGTTCGCCATCAATGACGAACGGCACCGTGATTGTCTGAAAATTGGAGAGACAACCATTGACGAGGATGACGGCAGCAACCTCTTCAACAATACGGAGGCACTGCAAACAGCCGCCCACAAGCGCATACGCCAATACACCAAGACGGCAGGCATAGCCTATCAGTTGCTCCATACCGAAATCAGCATCTACGTACAGAGCGGCATGATTATGACTTTCAACGACAAGCAGGTGCATCGGGTGCTGGAGCGCAGCGGCATCAGCAAGAAGGAGTTTGCTGGCGTGAAAGGAGCAGACGAGTGGTATTGCTGTGACCTTGAAACGGTGAAGAAAGCCATCCTTGCGGTAAAAAGGGGAGAAACCAGTCTTCACTCCTCCGACATCACCACAGGACAGACACCCATTCTCTTCCGTCCCGAACAGCGTGAAGCGATAGACAAGACGCGCAAGCGATTCAAGAAGGGTAACCAGATGTTGTGGAATGCCAAGATGCGTTTTGGCAAGACGCTCTCTGCCTTGCAGGTGGTGAAGGAAGAAGAGTTCACACGCACCCTGATTCTGACGCACCGCCCAGTGGTGGATGCTGGTTGGTTTGAGGACTTCGGCAAAATCTTCTACGACAGGAAAGACTACCGCTATGGCTCACGCACTAACGGAGAGAGTTTTTCTTCGTTGGAACGGATGGTGCCGCAAGGAAAGAAGTACATCTATTTCGCCTCCATGCAAGACCTGCGTGGTTCAGAAACCGTAGGAGGAAAGTTTGACAAGAATGACCGTGTGTTCAACACGCCTTGGAACTTCATCATTGTGGACGAGGCGCATGAGGGTACAAAGACAGAACTGGGGCAGAATGTGCTGAAGGAACTGAGAAAAGAAACGACCAAAGTGCTGCAACTTTCGGGTACACCGTTCAACCTTTTCGACGACTACAGCGAAGAGGAAATCTACACTTGGGACTACGTGATGGAACAGAAGGCAAAACAGGCCTGGCAGACCGATAATCCCTACGAACCCAACCCTTACGCTTCCTTGCCAGCCATCAACATCTACACCTACGACCTGGGCAACCTGATGAGCGAGTTTGTGGAAGACGAAAAGGCTTTCAATTTCCGCGAGTTCTTCCGCACGAAGGAGAACGGTACGTTTGTTCACGACAGGGATGTAGATAACTTCCTGAACCTGATGTGCAAGGATGATGCAGAAAGCCTTTATCCTTATTCCAACGACGAATACCGCCGCATCTTTCGGCATACACTCTGGATGCTTCCAGGTGTGAAAGCAGCCAAGGCATTGAGCATGAAACTGAAGTCACATCCCGTGTTTGGCACATTCGACGTGGTGAATGTGGCAGGTGACGGCGATGAAGAGGAAGAGAGCATTGAGGCACTGAAGGCAGTGGAAAAGGCCATTGGGCCTGACCCCGATGAAACCTACACCATCACCCTTTCATGCGGACGGCTGACCACAGGTGTGAGTGTGAAGCCTTGGACGGGCGTGTTCATGATGACAGGCTCATTCAGCACTTCGGCAGCAGGATATATGCAGACCATCTTCCGTGTGCAGACACCTTACAGCCACAACGGGCGCATGAAGGAACAGTGCTATGCTTTCGACTTCGCGCCAGACAGGACGCTAAGAGTCTTGGCAGAGACGGCAAAGGTGAGTGCCAAGGCCGGAAAAACCACCGACGGCGACAGAAAGATATTGGGCGACTTTCTCAACTTTTGTCCCATCATCTCCATCGAAGGCAGCCAGATGAAGCCCTACGATGTGAAGACCATGATGGGGCAACTAAAAAAGGCCCAAATAGAGAAGGTTGTGCAGTGCGGTTTCGAGGACGGCGCGCTCTACAACGACGAACTGCTGAAACTCACCGATGTCGATTTGGCCATGTTCAAGCATTTGAAAGGGAAGATTGGTGCAACGAAAGCGATGGCGAAGAGTGGCGACATCGACGTGAACCAACAAGGTTTTACCAAGGAGGAATATGCCGAAAAAGAAAAACTGGAGAAGAAAAAGAAGAAAGACCTCACACCCGAAGAAAAGGCGCGTCTCGAAGAACTGAAACAGAAGAAGACACAACGGGCAGAAGCCATCAGCATCTTGCGTGGTATCAGTATCCGAATGCCCCTGCTCATCTATGGGGCAGAACTGACGAACGAAGCGAATGTAGATGGCAAGCATGCTTGCACGATACAGGGCAACGAGGAAGAGGAATTGACCATCGACAACTTCACTAACTTGGTGGACGATGTGTCGTGGGAAGAATTTATGCCTAAAGGTGTGACCAAGGAGGACTTCGAGAACTTCAAGAAATACTACGAGGCAGATGTCTTCCGTGAGGCAGGAAAACGCATCAGAGAAATGGCAAGGGCTGCCGACAAGTTCACCATTGAGGAACGCATTGAACGTCTCGCCAACATCTTCAACACGTTCCGTAACCCAGACAAAGAGACAGTCTTGACTCCTTGGCGCGTGGTGAATATGCACATGAGCGATTGTTTGGGCGGCTGGTGCTTCTACGATGAAGAATTCAAGCAGATGTTGGATGTTCCCCGCTATGTAGATAGGGGCAAAGTGACAGCCGATGTGTTCAAGACGGACAGCCATGTGCTGGAAATCAACTCAAAGAGTGGTCTCTATCCACTCTACTGTGCCTATAACATATATAGAACTCGCGTAGAGGCGGCAAAAGAGAAATATGGTGAAGTGAGCCACAGTTTTGCCATGAGCCTGTGGGATGCCACCATCGAGGAGAACATTCTGGTGGTGTGCAAAACTCCGATGGCTCGCAGCATCACGCGCCGCACCTTGGCAGGCTTCCGTTCCACCCGCGTAAATGCTCAATACTACAAAAACTTAATCAAGAACATCTCCGAGAAGCCTACCGCCGTGGTCAACACTTTCCGCGACGGCAAACACTTCTGGAAAATCAATAATAATGAGAATATGAAAATAGACGCTGTGGTGGGAAACCCACCGTATCAAGTGATGGATGGAGGGAATTCCAATAGTGCATCTCCTATATATCATCGTTTTGTTGAAATTTCAAAAGCAATATCGCCTAAACATATATCAATGATTATGCCTGCTCGGTGGTATGTGGGAGGCAAAGGATTGGATGGCTTTAGAAAAGTAATGCTTGGTGATGAGCACATAAGAACCATTTATGATTATCCAGATTATCGTGAACTTTTCCCTTCAGCTGAAATCGCGGGAGGTGTATGTTATTTCCATATGGATCTCGTAAATCGTTCTCCAGATGGTAAGTGCGAATTCGTTTCGTCTATAAAAGGAAACTTGGATTCCAAAAGAAGAAAATTAAATGAATTTCAAGTCTTACTTAGAGATAATTCAGCACCAACAATCATCAATAAAATAAAGAAACTAAACATCAATAATGGAGCCACATTAGACAAGCGTGTGTCTCCTCGTAAACCATTTGCTTTACAAACAGACTACCCACCACATTCTTCAGGGATTCCCTGTTGGTTTAAACAAAAAATCGGACTTAAATACGCATCTAAAGATGATGTTAAAGATGATTTCCATTTTCTTAATAAATGGAAATTGTTGATACCACGTTCACCAATCGCAGGACAAACCGATTTTACAAAACCTGTGGGTTTCTATAACGATGGTAATGTTAGAATAGCCCAGCCAGGGGAATGCTGTGCGGAGGTGTATCTTGTGGCAGCAGCATTTGACACAAAAGCAGAAATCGAAAATTTTAAGTCGTACATATTTACCAAAATTGTCAGATATCTGCTCTCGCAATGTGTTGCTTCACAAGATGTAACAAGGGAGTGTTTCATGTTTATTCCAGATTTGGGACGATATTCTGAAAGAATAAATGACGAACAATTAAGGTCTGAGTGGGGAATAAATGAAACAGAATGGAAGATAATAGATAGTAAAATCAAGTAATAATGGGTGAAGTGCCTTTTTTATTGAGTCGATGATTAACCCCATGGAATAAGGAATCTATGCCCCCCTTTTCACCCCCTCATGACCTTTGGGAGGCATCGTGTGGTGGAGCGCCGTAAAGGTTGTGAACTTTACGGTGCAAGGCTCGTGAGGGTAACGATGTAAGGCTCATTAAGAATGAAGAGTTAAGTAATACAGTGATACGCCTTCGTCCGCCGAAGGCGTATCAAGTTCTTGCGGAACGATTAAGCAGATGAACCAGATTTATCTGATTATTGTCGGACAATCGAAATGAGGTGTGCATATTGCCCACATGGGGACTGAAAAACCTCCTTTTCCTCCCTGTTTCCCTCTTTTTTCACTTTTTCTTGAAAAAAGTTGCCAAAAGATTTGGTCAGTATTTAAAAAGTCCCTACCTTTGCACTCGCTTTCGGAAAGCAACCGAGGTGTTCCCCTCGGAAGCGTTTTTATGCTCACTTTCCGAAAAGTTGAAAAGAGATCTTTGACAGACTGCGAACAAGCATACAAGACAAGCAGCGTATTCCATCCCCTTTTCTTCCAAACGATTTGGGGAGAACGGAATACACAAGCAGAAGTTAATTCCTAAAGAAAAATAACGATAAAGACGATAGAATCGCAGGAAGCCTGGCCGGTCGAACAGAACTATAAT
>DGSP01000021.1 GCA_002393555.1 Prevotellaceae bacterium UBA4359 | reverse complement strand
GTTCCGATGTTTTTTATCTAAACACGAATTTCACGAATGAATACGAACCATGCGGATAGTATTCCTATCACTCGAAGCCGTGGACGGCGACGAATTTCACGAACCATCCGGATGGTTTTCGTGTTCTTCGTCGCACAGAAGGTGCTTTGTGTGATAGTTTCTTGTGCTGCATAGTTTTGTGTATATTCGCGTAATTCGTGTTAAAATGAACAAGTTGTGTACTTCCGAAACTTGAGTAAACTATTTTTTTTCATCTACTTACGCAGAACTCACGTTAATACCATTCAAAATGTTCGCAAAGAGCATTGGGAGTAAACAAAAAAGGGAGAGGCGCATGTGTGAGCGTCTCTCCCTTAGGGATGCTGATGCTCGTTGCACCCCTACATGCAGGATTTCTTTGTCGTTCGTCTTCAGACGGCGGTTCACTTATTCAACAAAGTCCTACTTCACATTATACACAACCTTTTTACCATTATATATTCAACTTTTATATATTCAACTTTCGCAAGTCTTAGTTTATTGGAGTTATAGGAGTTATCGCTCTGCTCAGGAGTTAAAAGCCGACACCCTGCCAGCCCATGCGCTGGGCGCAAGCCCACGCACTTGGCGACTCTCAGCCCTAACTCCTAACTTCTAACTCCTAACTCTTTTAACTCCAAAGAAGCCAGAGCACTTGCGAAACTTGAGTTTTTTTATATTTGATACGTTGCTTGTTCTTTCGGAAATAGTGTTTACACTTTCAAGAAATAGTTTTGGCTGCGAAGATAAGTAAATTTCGCAAAATAATCACACCCAAAGTGTCCGCCCAATGAGATTTTGCTGATTTTGAAACTTTTTTGCTGATTTTGAAAGCCTATTGGTCGGGATTGCGCATCCAGACGGTCACGCTCTTGCCCATGCGCTGCTTGAAGGCGAGGCTGAAGGTGCTGTAACTGTGGTAGCCGCTCTCTTCGGCGAGTTGCTGGGCGGTGAGGGGATGGGCGGTGTGGATGGCCTCGCGATAGCGGCTGACGAAGTGGCGGATGCGCAGGTCGTTGATGTAGGTGTTGTAGTTGGTTCCCCGGAGGGAGAAGTACTGGCTGAGATAGTAGCGGTTGATGCCTATGGCTTGGGCGAGTTGGGGGAGTTTGAGGTCGTGCTGCAGGTAGAGTTTGGGGGCTATGCAGTGTTGGGCGAGGAGTTGTTCGATGTTGGAGGGGTCGATGTTGACGGGGGCGGTGGGGTGGGGCTCTTTCTGTGGGGGGAGGTTGAGTTGGGGCAGGGTTTCGACTCGCCATAGCAGGAGGCCGAAGAGGATGAGTTCGGCGATGACCATGATGTGGCGGATGATGGGGGTGCCGTCGTCGAAGGCATAGACGATGAACATGAGCATCATGGTGATGGTGAGCACTTGGCTGAGCCACACTTTTTTGTTTTCGAGGTCGGCGTAGTTGTCGCGCAGCCATTGTCCGTATTGCCTGAGGGCGAGGAGAATGTAGATGGTGAAAAGGAGGTAGGCGAGGAGGATGTAGGCGATGGCGATGTACATGAGCAGCATGCTGGGGCTGAACATCATGATGGCTCCGATGGCGGCGAAGGGTATGAGGGCTACGGGGATGGGCCAGATGGGTCGCTGGCGGTCTTGGAGCATGGCGAGCAGTGTGCCGGCGATGGTGGTGAGCAGTGCTGAGCAGTCGAGCACGGAGATGACTACGTGGGCTACGGAGAGGGTGTTGCCGAAGTAGGTGTAGAAGATGTACCACCACACATGGCTCAATGCGGCGGCGGCAAAGAATGAGGCGGCCCAGCGGCGAAGGCGCATGGGGGGTGTGACGTGGGCGGCGAAGGCGTTGCCTCGGCGCAACAGCATGTAGGCTGTGGCGATGAGGGCTGCTGTTCCTGTGACTCCATAGAGGATGAAAAGCAGTGTCACGCTGGCGGGTATGTGTTCGAAGGGCATTGTTTTGGGGTTGAGAGTTAAAAACTAAAAGTGAAAAGTGGAAAATTTAAGTTACCTGCCATTCGGGCTGTTGGCAACTCATCAGCAAAGGATTCTTAGATTTTCAACTTTTCACTTTTGGGGTCATGGAGGTAGCGGCGGAACTCGTCGAGTACGCACTGGGTGGCGAGTTCGACGTTTTTCACTCGTCCGAAGTCTTCGCGCAGGCAGAGGGAGTGGATGTCGGTGGCACTGCCCCAGGCTACCCATATCTCCACGTCATGGCCTTGCCACGGCTCGGCATAGCCTGTGGAGGCGAGGGCGTAGTCGGTGTGGAAGAGGGCGCAGGCTCCGCGCACCATCTGCTCGGCCACTTGGCGCGAGACGACTCCGTGGGTTTCTATCATCTGGTGTGGCACTTGGAGGAGTTGCTCTTTCACTTCGTTCTGATAGGCTACGAGTCCGCCCCGAAAGTAGCGGCTGGCTCCGCTCTGGGCGGTGATGGCGGCGGCTATGCGTCCGCCGGTGCATGATTCGGCTGTGGAAAGGGTCATTGCGGTTGGGAAAATGGAAAAGGGAAAAGTTAAAAGTTAAAAACTAAAAGTGAAAAGTGAAAAACCAAAAGTGAAAAGTGAAAAACTAAAAGTGAAAGTTTCTCTTTGGACTCTAAAGATGCTGGTTTGTTCTCGCATGGCAGAAGTGACTTTTATTTTTAACTTTCAACTTTTAGTTTTTAACTTTTCATCTCACCCACTGTTCGGGGTTGAGGCGTGAGGAGCCGTTGCGGAGTTGGAAGTGGAGGATGTAGCGTCCGTCGGAGTCTTGGCCGATGGCACCGAGGGGGGCTTTTGTCTTGACGTTCTGCCCTTTACGCACTGAGACGGAAGATAGGCCTGAATAGACGGAGATGTAGGAGCCATGGCGGAGCATGACGATGTAGGAACCACCATACTGGAAGACGGAACTGACGGTGCCATCGAAGACGGCCCGGGCGGAGCAGCCTTGCTGACCGCGTATGTCGATGCCTTTGTTGTCGAGGGTGACATGGCGCAGACCGGCCACGGAGTAGTTGCCGTAGTGGCCTACCACGCTGTAACTGCCTGTGATGGGCATGGGCAGTCGGCCTTTGTTGCTGGTGAAGTTGCTGGACAGACGGGCATCGCTGCTGGCATCGTTGCTTTTCCATGCTTCATATTTTTCGCGTCCACTCTTCTCTTCCTTGGCTGCCATTTTGACGTTGGCCTCGGCGGTGCGGGCTTCGGCTTTGGCTCGTTCGGCTGCTGCTGCGGCGGTCTTGCGCTCGGCTTCGGTCTTGGCTTTCCGTCGGGCGGCTTCGGCTGCTTCGGCTGCCTTGCGGGCTCGTTCGGCGGCGGCTTTGGCTTCGGCCAGTTTGCGGGCTCGTTCGCGAGCTTCAGCCTCGGCTTTCTTGCGCGCTTCTTCGGCTTTGCGCTTGCGTTCGGCTTCGGCTCGTCGGGCGGCTTCTATCTCGGCCTGGATGATGCGGTCTATCTCGGCGTTGAGTTGCTGTTCCCGCTTCTGGTAGTCCTGTATCTGCCGCTGCACGGTGGCGATGTTCTTGTTGAGGAAGTTGACCTGGGTCTGGCAGTTTTGTTTCATGCCTTGAAGAGAGACTTTCTTCCGCTCCACCGACTGAAGGTTCTGTTCCTTGCGCGTCTTGGCGGCCAGCAGTTCGTTCTGCTTGGCTTTCACCTCGGATTGCTTCTCTTTGAGCAGTTCGCCCTGTGCCTTCTGGAAGGTGGTGTATTCTTGCAGGTAGCGCATACGTCGCACCATCTGGGTGAAGTTGTCGGCCGAGAAGATGAACATGAGTTTGTTCTGCACTGAGCGGTTCTTGCGCATATAGACCATGGCTTTGGCATAGCGCTCTTTCTTCTGCTTCAACTCTCGTTGCAACCTGTCCAACTGCACGTTCAGTGTGTCGATGGTCGATTCGAGCAGGGTGATGTCTCGGTTCAGGCTGTCGATGGACTGTTGCTGACGGCCTATCTGGTGGTCGAGGATGAGGACGCTGTCGAGGCTCGCCTTCACGTTTTTGTTCAGTTGGGCCAATTGTGCCTGCGACTGCTGGCGAGCCTGTTGGGTGGCTGCCTTCTCGTTGCGCAGTTGAGTCTTTTTATCGACTGTTTTCCGCTTTTTCTGTGGCTGTTTCTTCTGTGGCTGCTGTTTCTGCCGAGTCGCCGTGGTGCGTCGGGCAGCAGAGGTGCTTTTCCCTCTGCTTTGGGCAGAGAGTGGCAGCACCAGGGCCATCGTCAGGAGGAAGAGCAGTAGTTTTTTCACCATTCCATCGAGTTTTTCAGCGTTCCACCATGCTTATATCCTTGTTCTCAGCGTTCAACCATGCTCTTGAAGAGTTCGTTCACATCCGTCTGGGTATATTTGCCCGACACGCTGGTGTGGGTGGTCCAGTTGGCGGCATTTCCCTTGTCGGAGAGTTGCAGGTCGAGTTTGATGTCTCGCTTGGCTGGGATGGTGTAGGAGAAGCGGTTGCTTTTCTGAGCCTCCTGCCAGAAGAAGTCCTGAATGGTCTTGAAATCGATGTTGCGAGTCTTCAAGGCGGTGAACTCCTCATAGTTGGTGCTCACGTAGCGTTTGTTGATGCGGTCGATAATCAGCACATTGTCGGGCGAGAGTTCCATGCGTCCCACCTCCATCATGCCCACCACGGGGTCAACCAAGGCAATCTGTATGACATCATCGTAGCGCATGCGCAAGGTGCCGTTGGTGGCGATGTCCTTGCCGTTTTGGGTAATGGTCACACGCACTCTGGAGGTGAAGTTGGTGCCTGCCACAATCTTGGGCTTGTCTGCCTCCACCTTGTCTTTTTCCTTGTCCTTCTTGCCCTTCGAGGGTTTTGTAGTGGTCACCGTTGTGGTGGGTTTTGTCTTGTCGTTGTTGCCGTCTGTCACCTTCTTCGACGAGCGACAAGCCACGAGTGCCAGCACCAAGAGTGCTGCCAACCCCATTCCAATAATTCTATGTTTCATTTTTTCTTCTTTTTCACTTTCTTATCAATCAGTTTCACATGCTCTGCCACGTCATCGCTCATCTCTTCCCCATCCTTCTCCATTTGCTCCACAGTCTTGTCCATCCACTCTTTCGCCTCATCGTAGCGTTTCTGCTGATAGAGCACCCAGGCATAGGTGTCCATGTAGGTGGCATTGTCGGGGTCGAGTTCGTTGGACAGGCGACTCATCTCTTCCGCCCGCTGCAAGTCCTTCTTCTTGAGCGAAAGATAGTAGGCATAGTTGTTCAGCACCATCGCGTCGTTCTGCTTATAGACCAGACAGGAGTCGTAGGCTTGGAATGCCTTGTCGTCCTGCCCCAACGCATGATAGATGTCGCCCATGAGGGCAAACATGTTCACCCGCAACTGTAACTTGTTCTCGCTCTCACTGTTCTCCACTTTGCCCAGTCCGGCCTTAAAGGCTTCCAGCGCTTTCTCTTTCTCGTCCAGTTGGAAGTAGCCCACACCCAGATAGTAGTAGAACACGGGGTCGTCGGTCTTATACTCGACCGCAGGCTTGCAGATGGCCACCACGCCCAGCGTGTCATTCTCGCTGATGGCATAGGACAGCAACTGCTGCCGGGCCATGTCGTTCTCTGGGTCAATCTCCAGCATCTGCCTCAGATAGGGCTTTACCTCCTCGTGGGGCATGCGCTTGGTCACCATGTAGCGCACCTTCAGTTCCAGCAGGTCAGTGTTTTCCTGCGGTTCGGCCAGCACACGGTCGAAGAGTGTCAGCAATGCCGTCGAGTCGGCTCCGTTGGTCAGGTTCTCCCTCACCAGCACTCCCAGCATCCTCACCCTCGTCTGTTCATCCACCTCCTTGTGGGTGAGCAGCCGGGTCAGATACTGCTGATAGAGCGAGTCGGTCCCCTCGGACCTGTAGTAGTTGGCCATCGAGAACAGCAATGCCACATTGTCGGGGTCTTGTGCTTCCACCTCCTTAAACTGCCGCAAGGCTTCCTCCTTCCTGTCGGCATCGAGATAGAGGTCGCCAATCACCACCTGGTAGCGCACATCGTTCGGATATTCTTTAGCCAGTGCCTGCATCTCGCTGAAAGCCCTCGCCTCGTCGTTCATCTGCAAGAAAAGGCGAAACTTCTCCATCGAGAGTTGTTCGCTCTTGCCTTCTTTCACCTCTATCTTGTCCAGCACCTTCACCATGTTGGCAAAATCATGTTTCTGCTCGTAGAGACCCAACAGCATCATCAGCACATCGCTCTTCTCGGGCCATCGGCTCGCCATGTCCTCCACCACTTTCAGGGCATCGTCCTCGCGGTGGTTTTCCAGATAGAGTTGCACCAGTCGGTCGCGATACCAGTAGTTCTGCGGTTCCAGTTCAGCCGCCTTTTCCATCGCGGCCAAAGCCAAACTGTCGTTCTTCACATAGCGGTAGAGGTCAGCCAGTTCGTAGAGTACCACGCCAGACTGGGGATTCAGACCACGGCAATAGTCGAACAGGTCAATGGCTGCATCAAGATTGCGCGCCAACTTCTGCCGTTCCGCCTCGTGGAAGAGGTAGTCGAACTTCGTCGATTGAGCCTCAACCGTCAGGCCAATGAAGAGTGAAAAAAGAAAAGTGAAAAGTCTAAGTTTCATATTCCTCGTTTGTTCATCACCAACTTTCAGCCCTCAAATTATCAATTATTTCCACTGTGCCCGAACCCACCGGCACCGCGCTCCGTCTCGTCCAGCACCTCCACTTCCACGAGTCGGGGCTGCTCGTGGCGGGCAATCACCATTTGGGCGATGCGTTCGCCATCGTTGATGACAAAAGTCTCCTGAGAGAGGTTGATGAGAATCACACACACCTCGCCCCGATAGTCGGCATCCACCGTGCCGGGCGAGTTCAGCACCGTCACGCCTTTCTTGATGGCCAGACCCGAGCGTGGACGCACCTGCGCCTCATAGCCTTCGGGCAAAGCCATGAACAAGCCTGTGGGTACAAGCACCCGTTCCATGGGTTCCAGTGTGATAGGCGCATCGAGATTGGCCCTCAAGTCCATGCCTGCCGCCAAGGGAGTAGCATACGTTGGCAGTGCATGATGCGACCGATTGATTATCTTTATTTCCATATCATGAGACGAATTAGGCTGCAAAGTTACACAAAAAACATGACTCATTCCCTCTCCTTACCGAAAAATTATGATAATTCAACTTTTTTCGGGAAGGATTTCTGAGGAAATGAAGGGGAGCCATAGAAGTTTTACTTTATTGGAGTTAAGGAAGTTAAAGGAGTTATCGTTCCGCAATCTTCCAGTCGTCGATGCGACGGGTGGAAGTGGAGAAGTTAATGCCAATCTTGAAGAGTTGGCGGGCATCATCGGCAAAGGGCTTGGCATAGCCTTTTGCCTCTATCTGTGCCAAAGCCTCGTCAGCACTCTTGTCAAGTTTCAACTCCAATATATAGATGTATTGAGGGGTCTGCATGAGGATGTCCATGCGACCGTCGGTGGTGTGGCGTTCCACCTCCACGTAGAAACCCATCAGACGGAAAAACACATAGAGCGTGTTCTGGAAATACAGTTCCAAGTCTCCCATCACCTGATAGTCGCCGTTGGCAAAGAAGTTCTCCAGACGACGCATGAAGTCCTCGGCCTTGCCTTTCTCAATGTCCTTCACGAATCGGGCGATGGAGAACGTTCCCTTGTCTTGTACTTTCGGTGTGTAGAAGGGATAGAGGTACTTGATGAAACCCTGCTCCACCTCGCGGTTGGGAAAGCCCAACTGGTATTCATCAAACCGGCTGTCGTAACTCTTCAGTGTGAGGTATCCGCTTTGGTAGAGCAGCGGCAAGGGGTTCTCGTCCATGATGTCGATGCTGTTGAGCGTGTCGGTGGAGAGTTCATCGGTGGTCATGCTCTCCAAGGGGTAGCCCGTCTTCTTCAGTTGATAGACGAGGAAGGAGGGTGTACCCGTCTCGAACCAGTAGTCGCGGAACTGCTGGCTCGCCAGCGTGTTGAGCATGCTGAAGGGGTTGTACATGCCGGGGCTGCCTATGGTGAAGTGATAGCCGTCGAAGTCACGCTTCAGCCGTGCGTAGCACTCTTCTTTGGTCATGCCGTTGGCCTCGGCCAGCAGTCCGACTCCCTCGTCGAAGTTGGCGTGTATCTCCTCCTCGGTCATGCCGCAGATGGTGGCGTAGCGTTGGTCGAGGGAAATGTCGATGAGGTTGTTCAGGTCGCTGAACACGCTCACTTTGCCGAACTTCGTCACACCCGTCAGGAAGGCGAAACGGATGTAGCGGTCGCACGACTTGAGCGCACCGTAAAATGCCTTGAGCGTGTTGCGGTATTCGGTCTGCAGGGCATCATTGCCGATGGCTTGTAGCATGGGCTTGTCATACTCGTCAATCAGAATGACCACACGGCATCTCGTCTTTTCGAAGGCACGGCGAATCACGCCCATGAAACGCAATCCAAAACTGCGTTCCGTCTCGGCTCTTCCATATTTGTCTTCTTCTTTGGCAAGAAAATCGTCCAGCATATTGTACAGTGCTTCTGCCGTGTCGTATTTCGCTGCGTTCAGGTCCAGATGCAGGATGGGATGCTTCACCCATTCCTTCTCCAACTGGCTCACGGCCAGTCCCTCGAAGAGTTCCTTCTGCCCCTCGAAATACGCCTCCAGCGTGGAGAGGAAGAGCGACTTGCCGAAACGGCGCGGACGGGAGAGGAAGTAATAGTTTCCCTCCTGCGCCAACTTATACATCAGGGCCGTCTTATCCACGTAGGCATAGCCGTCCCGACGTAACTTCTCAAAATTCTGTATTCCAATGGGGTATTTCATATTTTTCAGCCTTTTTTCCGTTGCAAAGATACGCCATTCCTTCGACACCACAAAATCTTTCAGCAATTAAGTGTTGTCGTCCCCTCCATCCTGCCCCACCCTGCACTGCCACAAGCGCACCTCCGCCAGTGCCACCCTCTCGCATTCGCCACCTTCCCACTTTCGATGCCACTTAACCGATGTGGTCGAGGTCGATTGAGAGGCTGTGAAAGCATCGATGTAGAGAGTGTGGAAGCGTGGGGTGAGAGGCAGTGGAAGCGTCGATTTTGACATAGTTAGTGTGGCCTTTTCGTGCAGAAAGGCAATAATTGGCACGAAATCACCCAAGTTTTTCTGGTGTGTGGTACATGAATGGATTTTTTTTTCTATATTTGCCCCATGAATTGGCAAAAACTCATCTCGAACAAGCGGCTCGGGCAAGAAGAACTGCACGTCAGTCGGCAAGACGACCGCACCGAGTTTAAGCGCGACTACGACCGCCTCATCTTCTCGGCCCCCTTCCGCCGCATGCAGAACAAGACACAAGTCTTTCCGCTGCCCGGTAGCGTGTTTGTACACAACCGGCTCACCCACTCGCTCGAAGTGGCCAGCGTGGGCCGGAGCCTGGGCGACGACGTGGCTCACCGCCTCATGCAACTGCACTCCGAACTGCAGGGCACACTCTTCAGCGAGATTGGCTCCATCGTCAGCGCGGCCTGTCTGGCCCACGACATGGGCAATCCGCCTTTCGGCCATTCGGGCGAACGCGCCATTGCCTCCTACTTCAGCGAGGGCGAGGGCATCAAATATAAGGGACAACTGACCGCCGACCAATGGGCCGACATCACCCACTTCGACGGCAATGCCAACGCCTTCCGCCTGCTCACCCACCAGTTCAAGGGACGGCGCAGAGGGGGCTTCGTACTCACCTATTCCACACTGGCCAGCATCGTGAAGTACCCCTACCCCGCCATCGAGGCCACCAAGCAGAAGTTTGGCTTCTTCGTGCAGGAGCAACCGCTCTACGAGCGCATCGCCACCGAACTGGGCATCACCCGTTCCGACCGAGGCTGGCACCGCCATCCGCTGGCCTATCTGGTGGAGGCGGCCGACGACATCTGCTACGAAATCATGGACATAGAAGATGCCCACAAACTCAAAATCCTCTCCACCGACGAAACGCGCGACCTCATGCTGGGATTCCTCCCGCCCGAACGACGGGAACACATCATCGAACGGGCCAATCAGGTGGATGACCGCAACGAGCAGGTGGTCTATTTCCGTTCGTGTGCCATCGGAGCCTTGGAACGAGAATGCGTGACTGTGTTTGTGGAGAACGAAGAAAGCATTCTGAGCGGCACCTTCAGCGGTTCGCTGCTGAGTCATGCCAGTCCGTTGGTGCGCGAAGCCTACAATCGCTGTGTGCAGGTGGCGCAGAGCCGCATCTACCGCAGCCGCGACGTGGTCGATACCGAACTGGCGGGCTACAAAATCATCTACACGCTGATGGAACTCTTCACCGATGCGGCCATGAACCCACAGCATGCCTACAGCAAACTGCTGCTCGACCGTGTGTCGTCGCAGTATGACGTATCCCACCCCGATACCTACGTGCGCATCATGGCTGTACTCGACTACATCTCCGGCATGACCGACGTCTTTGCCCTCGACCTCTACCGAAAAATCAACGGCGAAAGCCTCCCCATGATATGACCAGCCCACGCACCGGGCGACTTTCTAAAAAGGTTTTGGTGGAGTTAAAGAAGTTATCACTCCGCTTAGGAGTTAAAAGCCGAAACTTTAACATTAACCCTAACGATAACCCTAACAACTCTCCCCAGAACAGGGGAGTTGGAGGGGTCTCTAACACCAGCATAACATTTGGCTCTAACTCCTTTAACTTCCCAATAAAAAAGCAAATACGAGATGAATACTATATTTATTGTTCTTCCCATCCTCACCCTACTCATGTTCGACCTCGGACTGACGCTACGACCACACGACTTCCGACTTGTGGCCGAGCGGCCCTGGCCTGTGGCAGCCGGACTGCTGGGACAGATTGTGCTGCTGCCGCTTCTGGCCTGGGCTGTGAGCATGGCGTTCCACCTCACTCCCCTGTTCTTCATCGGCGTGGTGCTCATCGCCTGCAGTCCCGGAGGCAGTTCGAGCAATGTGTTTTCGATGCTGGCACGGGGCGATGTGGCCCTGTCGGTCACACTCACCGCCTGCTCCTCCATCGTCACCCTCTTCACCGTACCACTCATCATGGCATGGACCACCCACAGCGTGGGCACCGCCACCGAAGTGCAGTTGCCTGTGGGCAACCTGCTGATGCAGAACCTGGTGCTGATGGCTGTACCCATCCTCATCGGAGTGGGTGTGGGCACAAAATGGCGAGGGGCAGCCCAGCGCATCCACAACGTGCTGAAAAAAGCGGCCTTCCCTGCCCTCATCCTGCTGGCAGCCGTGTTCTTCTTCCAGCACCGCGACACCATCGTGAGGGAGTTCCCATCGCTCGGTCTCACCATCACGACACTCATTCTCTTGGCTATGGGAGGCGGAGCGGCACTCTCCTTCCTCTTCAGGCTGAAGGGCAGCGAACGGCGCACCATCGTCATCGAAGTGGGCATGCAGAATGCAGCACAGGCCATCACTGTGGCATGCAGCCCACTGGTGTTCGACAACGAGGTCATCGCCATCCCCGCCATCATCTATGCCTTGATGATGAACGTGATTCTGCTCACATACGTGGCTCTCGTGAAATGGAGAGTTAGAAACTAAGAAATTCAAGAAAAAACAAAAGAAAATACGACTATCCGCAAACGTCCCACCAACTGCTCATTTGAACACGAATGACACGAATATTCTCAAACTATGCAACCAGAAAACATTACACAAAGCACCTTCGGTGCGACTAAACACACGAACCTTCAGTTCGGCGTAGCCAAACCATCCGGATGGTTCGTGCAATTGGTCGCCGCTTGCGGCTTTGTGTTCTCTTTTTCCGCATGGCTTGGTGAAATTTCGTGTCATTTGTGTTGAAATAAACGCATGTCTGAAATAAGCAGTTGGTGGTACGATTGCGGATAATCATTAAACTTTTTCATATCCATCATCAATTGCCAATTGTTAATTGTTAAGTAGGTGAACAAAAATAGTTTAACGTCAGTTCGATGACTTCGAACAAAAATAATTCATGAAAAATTCGTGGTTAATTCATGGAATTTCGTGTTTTATTTTAGACATAAATTATCATGAATTAACCACGAATTTTCCATGAATTGAATAGTTGTAATTTTCGTCGAATTCACGTTAGTTTATATGATGCGGCAAGCCGCATTGTTTTCTCGGACAATAATTTCCAATAATTCCCAAAAATTGGTTC
>DGSP01000061.1 GCA_002393555.1 Prevotellaceae bacterium UBA4359 | reverse complement strand
GTCGTAAAACAAATTTGAATAATTATCATAATTTCACCCACTAATTTCTATAATTATGATAATTTGTGGATAAAATTATTTTAATTATGGTAATTTGTTTCTTAATGACCAATTTGGGATAAATAAAAGTGGTGGCGAACGGCTGGGTTCGCCACCACTTTTATTATGGTAGGAGAAGCATGTACTGACTTAACAGGTCATGCTGTCTCCGTTATTTTATGCCTCCTCCAAGGGCGATGTACAGGGCAATGAGGGCCTGAGAACCGTCGTAGAGGTTCATGGCTTCGTTCAGTTGGGCATTGAGCAGGCTCTCCTGTGCGGTGAGTACCTCAAGGTAACTGGCCTTGCCGTTGTCCATCAACTCATGGGTGCCGTTGTAGGCATCTTTAAGCACGGCTACCTGGCGCTTGTAGAAGACATCCTTCTCTTTTGCGGCCTGACAATCGGCCATCGCTTCATTCACCTGGTTACCAGCATCGATGACGGTCTGCACGTATCTGTTCTGCACATCCTCTTGGGTGAGTTTGTTCACTTTCAGGTTGGCAATGAGTTTGCCACGGGCAAAGATGGGTTGGGTGAGCGATGCCACTGCGTTCCAGAGCAACTTGCCCGGATCTACTATTGCTCCGGCATTGTTCGTCCATCCCAAATCGCCTTGGAGGGTGATGGAGGGATAGAAGGCTGCACGGGCTGCCTGCGTGTTGTAGAAGGCTTCTTCCATCGCATGCTCTGCCATGCGCACGTCAGGGCGATGTGTGAGCAGTTCGGCTGGCACACCGACGCTGAACTGATGGGGCAGTTCATAGTTTCCCCAACGTTTGCGCTGGATGTGTTGAGGCGTGATGGCCAGCAAACGGCAAAGTTCATTTTCAACCTGACGGATAGCACGTTTTGTGTCAATCAGTTGAGTCTTCACGTTCAGATAAGAGGATTCCATCTGATTGACAGCCGTAGAATAAGACTTGCCGTTCTCCCACAGCGACTTCTGGGTCTCCAACGATGCGTTCCACAGGCTATCGGTTGACGTAAGAATTTCCATCTGGCGGTCAAGCACCAACAGGAGAATGTAGTGTTGAGCCACGGATGAAACCACGTTGGCACGTATTGCCTCCTCTTGCGCCTGGGCCTGCAGCAGCACAGCCTTCGACCTGCGCTTCTGGCTGGTGATGGAGCCAAACACATCCAAATCCATGCTCAGTTGCAATGGCAGATTGTAGGCTTTCGACACGGGTCCGTTGTCAAAACTCGACAAAGACCCTGAAGGCGCAAAATAGAGCGAGGGAAGATAGGCCAGTTTGGCAGCACGAAGTGATGCTTCCGACTTCTCCACTGCGATGCGGGCAGAGTTCAGGTCGGTGTTGCGCACCAAAGCCGTGTCAATGAGTTGCTGGAGCAATGGGTCGGTGAAGAAATCACGCCAAGACATTTCTGCCAGCAAGGAGCCATCGGTGGTCACGACATCAGCCCCGTAGGCATCAGTTGGTACTTCGGCTGTAGATTGGTATTTGTTGTAGATGCCACACCCCGAAAGCGCAAAACAAACGGCTGCGGCAAAAAGATATGCTATTCTTTTCATAAATTACTCGTTTTCAGTTCAACTTCATCAAGATTTAGATTCTGTGTTCCGCACACTACCTTGGAACCTCTCATGCAACTTCTGGAACACGATGAAGAAGGCGGGAACGACGAAGAGCAGGGCGATGGTGCCAATCGTCATACCACCGATGACACCAAGGGCGAGGGCGCGGTTGCCGTTGGCACCGGCACCACCAGCGATGACGAGGGGAATCATACCGATAATCATCGTGAGCACCGTCATCAGGATAGGACGCAGACGCTCCTTGCAGGCTTCAAAAGCGGCATCGGCGATGCTCATTCCCTGTGCTCGCCGTTCGGAGGCAAACTCGGTGATGAGGATGGCCGTCTTGGCCAACAGACCTATCAGCATGATGACACCCGTCTGCAGATAGATGTTGTTGTCCATGCCGGGGAAGCCCATCAGACTGCCGAGATAGGCAAACACGAAGGCACCCATCAGTCCGAACGGAACGCTGAGCAACACGGCACACGGTGTGAACCACGAGTTGTAGAGCGAGGCCAGGATGAGGTAAATCAGGACGGCGCAAATGACGTAGATGATGGCCGTGGCATTGGAGCCTGCAGCCTCCTCCAACTCGCGCGACATGCCGCTATACTCGTAGGTGGCAGTGGATGGCATCTCTTCTCTGAACATTTCGGCGATGACTTTGTGAACGTCACCCTCCGTGTATCCGCTGCCGGGAGTGACATAGCAAGTGATGCTCTGCAGCAGGTTAAAGTGCTCGATGTTGGCAGGACCGACAATCTCTTTCAGCGAGACAAACTCAGACATGGGTGCCATCTCCCCGCTCTTCACCTGAATGAAAATGTTGTTGAGCGATGACGGGTCGAGGCGATATTCGGGCGAGGCAGCGGCCATGATGCGATAGACCTTACCAAACTGGTTGAAATTGCCGATATAGGCACCACCGCAGTACGCTCCAAGTGTGTTGAGTACGTCTTGAGGTGTCACACCGGCACGGTCGCACTGGGCTGCATTCACATCCACCTGATACTTCGGGAAGCGTTCCGAGTAGGTTGACATGGCGGAAGCCACTTCTGGCCGTTGAGACAACTTTGCTAAGAATTGCTCGGTGTGCTTGGCAAATTCAGACAGGTTGCCGTCGGTGGGGTCCTCCACAATCAGGGTAATGTCATTGCTCGTACCATAACCTGGAATCTGTGGCATCTGGAAAGGCAGCACCTTCAGATTCTTGATGTCCATACAGTCATAGTAGAAACGACCGATGACGAGGTCAATCAAGTGATTCATGCCAGGACGGTCGTCCCAGTTCTTCAGGCGCACGACCATTGTGGCGTAGTTAGAACCGGCACCCGACAACATGCCGTAGCCGCAGGAAATAGAGAAACTCTCCAACTCGGGAATCTTCTTCACTTTTTCCTCCACCTTCTTCACCATCTCACGCGTCTGCAGAAGTGTGGTACCCTCCGGAGCCTGTATTTCAGCCAGGAATACACCCTGGTCTTCCTGAGGCACGAGGCCAGAAGGCAGACTCTTCATGAAGAACACGAGCAGCACTGCAGCCAGAACCAGCACACTCCATGCCAGAACAGGACGTTTGATAAACTTCTGCACAGCACTGCTATACTTCTTATAGAGTGCGTTGTAACTGGCATCGTAGGCTTTCTTGGTATAGTAGGTCAAGCCCTTGCCTTCCTTATTGCCCTCGCTGACACGCATCATGATGGCACAAAGGGCGGGACAGAGCGTCAGGGCAGAGATGCACGACAGGCCGACACTGGAGGCAATCGTCACACCGAACTGGGTGAAGAATGTGCCAGATGTGCCCGGCATGAACATCACAGGCACGAACACCGCCATGAACACCAGCGTACACGAAACCACCGCTACCGACACCTCATTCATGGCCTGACGAGTGGCTTCGCGGGCATCGCTGATGCCACCCTCCATCTTCGCCATGACGGCCTCAACCACCACGATGGCGTCATCCACCACCGTACCGATGGCCAGCACGAGGGCGAACAGCGTCAGGATGTTGAGTGAGAAGCCTGCCAGCGAGACGACGGCGAAGGTGCCCAGCAGCGACACGATAATCGAGATTGAGGGGATGATGGTGGCCTTGATGTTCTGCAGGAAGATGAACACCACGAGCACCACGAGGATGATGGCGATGACAAGTGTCTCTACCACATTGTGGATGGCGGCGAAGAGGAAGTCGTCGCTGGTCATCATGGTGACGAACTCCAGTCCGTCAGGCATCGTCTTTTTCGCCTCCTCAAACATCTGGTTGATGCTTGCGTTCACCTGGGTGGCGTTGGCACCCGGTGCGGCGAACACGATGAAGAGTGCACCCGGCTTGTCCTGGATGTTTGACGTGAAGTTGTAACTCATGGCGCCAATCTGTACTTCGGCCACGTCGCTCAACTGCAGCATGCCGCCGCCACTGGTGCGCAGCACGATGTTGTTGAACTCCTCCACTGTCTTCAGCGTACCCTTGTACTGCAAGTTGTACTGATAGGAGTTGCCCGATTTTTCTCCCAGCGTACCCACACCGGCCACGAAACTCTGTCCACCGATGGCGGCAAAGATATCGTTAGGCGTCAGTCCGTACTGGGCCATCACGTCGGGTTTCAGCCAGATGCGCAGGGCATACGTGTTACCAAGACTCAGCACATTGCCCACACCCGTGATACGCATCAGGCGCGGCTTGATGTTGATGTCAACATAATTCGACACGAAGTCTTCGTCATACTTGCCATCGGCACTCTTCACGGCAAAGATGCGCAAGATGTTGTTCTGGCGTTTCTCCACCTTCACACCGACCTTGGTGACTTCGGCAGGCAGCAAGGCCAATGCACCGCTCACGCGGTTCTGCACGTTGACCGCCGCCATATCGGCATCAATACCCTGTTTGAAATACACGTTGATTTCCACCTCTCCGTTCGACGATGCCTTTGAGGTGATGTAGGTCATGTCGGTCACACCGTTGATAGCCTCTTCGAGCGGCTGAACAACCGCCTTCATCACCGTGTTCTCGTCGGCACCAGAGTAACTCGTGGTCACCTGTACTGTAGGCGGTGCAATGTCTGGATATTGCTCCACTGGCAGCGTACTCATTGAGATGTAGCCCACCAGTGCTATCACTATTGAGATGGCACATGCCATCACATATTTGTTAATAAATATATTGTTCTTCATAATGCAGAAGCCATTTATTTACTCATCACTTTTCACTCTTCGCTGCAGCGGGAAAAAGCACCTTTTGTCCCTCCGTCACATTATTAGCACCGACGGCCACAATCTTGTCACCCACGTTCAGACCACTCTTCACGATGAAGTCCTTGCCGTTGCCGGCATCCTCTGTTGTCACATTCACTGCCGTTGCCGTGCTGTCAGCCTGCACTTTATAGACCAGGGCCTTGTCTTGCAGACGCACCACTGCTTGCTGGGGAATCACTATCACATCTTTCTCTGTAAATTGCATGACAATCGTTCCCTGAATGCCCGAATACAAATGTCCGTCAGGATTAGGAAACGACACCTTGCTGGTCAGCGAACCCGTAGTAGCATTCACCACACCCGTCAGACTGACCACTCGACCCTTGTGAGGATATTCCGTACCGTTCTTCATCACAAATGTCGCCTCCGGCAGTTTGGCAATAAAGTTGTCCACCTCTTCGGCTTTCATGCCGCTCTGCACCATTTCTTCTATGACGGCCTCCGTCACCGAGAACTCGGCCTCCATCGTCGTGTTGCCGCTCAACATGGTCAGTTGAGTCATGGGCGACACCTGGTCGCCCTTGCGGACAGGAATTTCACCGATAACGCCCGACACGGGAGCCGTGATGGTGCAGAAACCCAGTTCCACCTTCGCACGGTTCACAGCCGCACGAGCCTGAGCCACCGCAGCCTGTGCCTGCTTATACTGGTTCTCACTGTTGCTGAGCATGTAACTGCTCACGATTTTCTTGTCAAACAAGTTCTTGTTCGACTCATACTCCAACTTAGCCGAGTTCTCCTGAGCCAAGGCTGCCTGCAGGTTGGCCTGTGCAGCCTCCAACTCCAACTGTGCGTTGCGCGAGTCGATGACAAAGAGCGTCTGCCCCTTCTTCACCAGTTGACCCTCCGTCACGCAAATCTGCATCAACTGCCCACTGGCCTGTGGCGTAACCGTCACATCGTTCTGGCCCTTCATTCTGGCACTGAACTTGTAGGGCACCTCAATGTCCGATTTCTTCACTGTCATCGTCTCAAACGATGATTGAACTTCTTTAGGCATGTCCAGTCCGCACGAGGTCAGTCCACCGACCACTGCGCCCAATGCCAAAGCACATTTTGCAAAATACAATCTCTTCATGTATAATTAAATTTATGGTTGTTAATTGCTTGCAGAATCGCTTTCCCACCTATTATTATATAAATAAATATGTGCCGAAAAACGTGTTTTCACTTGCAAAGATACATATTTTTCCAACAAACCATAACATTTCCATTCATTTTTTTCAATTTTCACCTTTTAGTCCCTACAATTTTCTCAAAAATCACCTGTGAATATATAGTAAGTCATTTACGTAAGTTCACTATAATCAGTTTTAATGACACGTCTTCATCCGCCGAAGGCATAATTCTTATGCCGAACTCACGTATTATTAAGAGTTTCCATAGGGTTTTCGTCGTTACCTCTTCTGACTCTACTCCACAGAGTCACGTGACTCTCTTCCACTGCCCCTCGTGACTCAGTGGAAGAGACTCATCGGAAGGTATGGAAGAGACTCATCGGAAGGTATGGAAGAGACTCATCGGAAGGTGTGGAAGAGACTCATTGGAAGGTGTGAAAAGACATCCGAAACTTGATTTAATAAATTCCTTAGAGGGGAATTCAGTTTTGCTGATGGTAGGAGAGGAGTCCTTCGAGGGGGGCTTGGAGGATGGTGCCGACGGTGTAGCCGTGCAGGGCGGCCGCTTCGGTGAGTTCGTCGCGGTAGTGGTGGGCGATGCTTCCGACGAAGTGGACACGTTGGGGGGCGGCATTCGACGTGTTCCACGTTCCGCTTTTCATCTTTTCGGTGAGCGGACAGATGTTGCGGCGAAAGAATTGGCTGAAGCAGTCGAGCAGGAGGGCATGGATGGCAGGATGTTCGCGATGCCGGGCGCAGAAGGGACTGAGGGAGGCGAGAAAGCGGTTGGGGAGGGGAGTGCGATAGACTTTCTGGATGATGGTGGCTTGGGTCTCGTGTGTCTCGTCGAGGAAGAGGTGCTGGAGGTCTTCGGGCAGTTGCTGCTTGAAGATGTCGCCCACGAGCCGTTTGCCGATGTAAGCACCGCTGCCTTCGTCGCCGAGAATGTAGCCGAGGGCTGGAATGGCGGGGTGGAGGGCGCGTCCGTCGTAGTAGCAGGAGTTGCTGCCAGTGCCAAGAATGGCGACGATGCCAGGTTGCCGTTGGCAGAGCCCTCGTGCTGCACCGAGCATGTCGCTCTCCACGTGGATGTGGGCATCTTGGCCGATGGCCTGATGGAGTGCCTGCACCACGATGGGGGCTTTCTCTGGGGTGCATCCGGCACCATAAAAGTGGATGGTGGAGATTGAGGGTTGAGAGTTGAGAGTTGAGGGTTGAGAATTGGGAGTTGAGAGTTGAGAGTTGAGAATGGAGTATTGAGAATGGAGAGTGGGCAGCAGTTCGTGCTGAAGTACGGAGCATATTTCCACTTCGTTTTGCTGGAATGGGTTGATTCCTTGTGTATATATAAGATGTGTGGGGTCTTCGAGGAGACACCATGCGGTCTTGGTGGAACCGCTGTCTGCAATGAGTGTCATGATGAGGTTGTGAGTGGGTCTTAAATGGATGAATATCACCTCCCAAAAGAGGATTTTGAAGGCAAAATTAAGTTTTTTTTATGTTGCGGAGAATTTTTTTTGCCTTTTTTAGTGTTTGACTTGTTGAAATAAGATTTTAGTTTGTATCTTTGCACATTCTACGCATACTTTTAAGGTAAAAATATTATGATTGCAACACTTAATTCTAATAACAACCTTGTCATCATGGCAGGGGGTGTGGGAAGCCGTTTCTGGCCTATGAGCACAACAGAGTGTCCCAAGCAGTTTATTGATGTTTTTGGGACAGGGAGAACTTTTATTCAGATGACCTACGACCGGTTCAAGGGGGTGATTGCTCCCGAGAATGTGTGGGTGGTTACTTCTCAGAAGTATGCGGACATTGTGGCAGAGCAACTGCCCGACATTCCCAAGGGAAACATCTTGTTGGAACCTTGTCGTCGCAACACGGCTCCGTGTATTGCATACGTGAGTTGGCGCATCAAGTCGAAGAATCCGAAGGCCAATCTGGTCATCACGCCTGCCGACCATTTGGTGACGGATGTGGTGGAGTTTCAGCGTGTCATCACGTCGGCCCTGAATTTCACGGCCCAGACGGATGCCATCGTCACGTTGGGCATGAACCCCACACGTCCTGAGACGGGCTACGGCTATATCCAGGCCGACCTGCAGGTGCCTTCGTTGATGAACAAGGAGGTTTTCCGTGTGGATTCTTTCAAGGAAAAGCCTGATTATGACACGGCGGTGAAGTATCTGAAAAGCAAGGAGTTCTTCTGGAATTCCGGCATCTTCATCTGGAACGTGAGCACCATCGTGAACTCGCTGCGCATTTACGAGCCAGAGATTTCAAGAATCTTTGAAGACCTGCTGCCTTACTATGGCACGGAGAAAGAGCAGGAGATGATTAACGAGCAGTTCCCCAAGTGTACCAGCATTTCCATCGACTATGCCGTGATGGAGCGTGCCGACGAGATTTTCGTGTTCCCTGCCGATTTCGGTTGGAGCGATGTGGGCACGTGGGGGTCGCTGCACACGCTGGCTCCGAAAGATGCCCAGGGCAACAATGCGATTGGCGAGAACATCCGATTGTATGAGTCGCGCAACTGTGTGATTCACACGACGGAAGAGAAACGTGTGGTCATTCAGGGGCTGGACGGATATATTGTGGCTGAAAAAGATAACACCCTGTTGGTGTGCAAACTCTCGGAGGAGCAGCGCATCAAGGAGTTCTCTGCTGAATAACCTCTTTGGATGACACAATACCTGAGAAATATCTTTCTGTGGTTGTCATTGGCTGTTTCTGCAACCTGTCTGGGGACGGAAGAAACGGATAGCATTCGTGTGGGCAGTGTTCATGGGGGCATTGAGGATGCCCGTGTGGATAGTGTGCCCAAGTTCATCTATTCGGTGGGCGCAAGTGCCGGCATGAACCATCTGCTGAACATTGAGATGAGAGGCGAGAAGTTGATTAAGCGCGGATGGGGCGGCAACTATTCCTTGTTTGTCAACTCGCAGGCCAATCCGCTCGACACGGCCATCAGTGTATATGACCGTGTGTTCGGATTCCCCACGCTGGAGGCTGGCGTGCAGTTGATGGATTACAGCCATGTGCGCATGCACACAGAGGACACACCCTACATGTCGCGCACGGGCTATGTGTGGGCAGCATACGTGGCTTTCCGACGAGACATCTACCGCAATCGGCGGTGGTCGTTTGGCTATGGCCTGGAGAATGGATTGAGTTATTGTTCCCGTCCATACGACCCTGCAAACAATGTCGATAACGACCTGATTGGCCAGCATCTGTCTCTCTATTTTGGCTTCGGCTTGCATGCCGCCTATCGTATCACCCCGCAGGTGGAGTTGGGTCTGGGCTTTGAGTATAAGCACAACTCCAACAGTGCAACCGACCGCCCGAACAAAGGTTCCAATTCCTATGGCCTGACGATGCGTGCCCGATGTGACCTGAACCGTCCCGAATCGGATAAAGGGCTGACCTATCATGAACGTCTCCGTCAGTTGCAGCGTTTCAAGAGAGAACCGTTTGAACCTTATTTGTATCTGGACTTGGATGCGACGGTGGGATTCAGAACTCTCTATGAAGAATGGCTGTTGCATCGTGACCATACACCGGCTGATGTTCGTGCAACTCAGACAGGGAAACTGGCCATCCACACCGTGTGGAGTACGGGCATCACGCCGATGGTGCGTTACAATCAGGTGCATGCTTCCGGTTTAGGCATTGAATATTCCTTTGCGGGTTATCTGGCCCGCTCCCCTCTGATAGAGAAGCAGTGTGGGGTGGAGAAGAACTATCGCCACAGCAAGCACACGCTCTACATCGCTGCCCATCACGAAGTCTATTACAAGCAACTGTCACTGGCCATGTCTTTAGGCACCTATCTGTTCCGTCAGCATGGTTGGGTGGGCGACCTGAACGAACCGTCCCTCGTGGAAACCGTCGGCATCCGCTACTATCCCAAGTTCTTCAAGCCCTTCTATGTGGGCTACAACGTGAGGGCCAACCTTGGCAAAGCCTATGCGATAGAACTCAAGGTGGGTCTGCATGCCGGACATTGGTCGCTGAAGAAGCGGAAAAAGTGAAAACGGAAAAATAAAGCAAAATACAATAAGGGCAACTGGATTTTGCTTCCCCTTGGCTGCGCTTAGTCGTAGTCGAGGGGTTTTTTTGTTTCGTGCCGTAGCCGAGGGGTACGCCATGCCGTAGTCGAGGGGTACGCCATGCCGTGGTCGTCGAGTGCGCCGTGTCGTGGTCGAGGGGTAGGGGAAAGGAACGTGAGTTCGATGTAAGAAAAGTTTTAATGATACGCCTTCGGCGGACGAAGAAAAAACAGAAAAAAACAAGTAAAAACAAATAAAAACAGGTTCTTCTTGGTTGTAATGGCAAAGATGTTGTGGACGAAGAAGTGGTTTTTATTTGTTTTCATCGGTTTTTATTTGTTTTTTCTTCGTCCGCCGAAGGCGTATCATTAAAACTTCTCTTACACCGAACTCACGTTAAACAGGAATGTCTTCCATGAACACCCTTCCGCTTTCTCCCCCATTCCCCTTCCATGTCTTCACGCT
>DGSP01000092.1 GCA_002393555.1 Prevotellaceae bacterium UBA4359 | reverse complement strand
TCCTGAATGACGCACACCTCGACCCCTCCTGTGTCCTTATGCTTATCAGTACCCACCCTCTTTCCGATGCCGACGAATGCCAGCGCAGAGTGGTAGACACGGTATACAAGCCTATGCAGGCAGAGGAGGTATAACTCTGAACCATCATAAATTCCAATTTATCTAACTGAAAGTAGAACTAAGATACTGTTTTTATACAGTACATCATCTCCTTGTCTCATCAATAAACAACCTCTCTTTTTAAGAAAAGACAGATATGACTGAAAAAGAAAAAATGTTGCGGCAACTTATCTACGATGCCAACTACGACCAAGAACTGATAGAGGAACGCCGACGCGCAAAAGACCTCTGCCATGAATACAACCACCTGAAGCCATCGGACGAGGCTGGACAACACGAACTGATGCTACGTCTGCTCGGACGGACTTCGGGCGACTTCTGCATCATCGCGCCCTTCTGGTGCGACTACGGCTACAACATTGAGGTGGGCAAGAACTTCTTTGCCAATCATAACACGGTGATTCTCGATGCCGCCAAGGTCACCTTTGGCGACAACGTGTTTGTGGCTCCCAACTGCGGCTTCTACACGGCAGGCCATCCCATCGACGCGGAGAGAAGGAATGCCGGACTGGAATATGCCTACCCCATCACAGTGGGCGACAACGTATGGATTGGTGGCGGTGTGCAGGTCATGCCAGGCGTGACCATCGGCAGCAACGTGGTCATCGGTGGGGGCAGCGTGGTGGTGAAAGACATTCCCGACAACTCTGTCGCCGTTGGCAATCCCTGCAAGGTGATTCGCACCATCACTGAGGAGGACAAGAAGCGGCGCTGGGACAGACCTGTCGGTGACATTGACTGAAAGAATTATTTTCACATGGAAACAACAACCACAGCCCAAGACATTATTCAATATATGGAGTCACTGCACGACGAGGAGCAGCGACGGGTGTTGATGGGCTTTTTCAAGACAGGGAAAGGTGAGTATGGTGAGGGTGACGAGTTTTTGGGCATCAAAGTACCACAGACACGCGAGGTGGTGAAGGCGGCAAAGGACACACCACTCTGCGAGATACCCACGTTGCTGAAGAGCCATTGGCACGAGGTGAGGCTCTGCGGATGGCTGTTGCTCGTTGACAGGTTTGAACGATTGGCAACGAAACGCCTCATCAACAACCCTGATGCCATCCGTCAAAGGGACGAAATCGTGATGCTCTACCTGAAACATACCGAACAGGCCAACAACTGGGATTTGGTCGATATGTCTGCCCCGAAAGTCATCGGTCATTGGCTGCTGCTCCCTACTTGCATGGGTGGCAAAACGGCAGGACTTCATCACGACTATAAGGTGAAAGTGCTGGACTCTCTTGCACAAAGCCCTTGCCTCTGGAAACAGCGCATCAGCATGGTCTGCACATGGAAGACCTCTCAGCAGGGCGACCCGTCGTGGTGTCTCCGCTATGCCGAGATGCACCTGCATCATCCCCACGACCTCATGCACAAGGCAGTCGGTTGGATGCTCCGCGAGATGGGCAAACGCATCAGCATGGACCTCCTCCGCGACTTCCTCGAACTGCATGCCCATGAGATGCCCCGCACCACACTTCGATATGCGATTGAAAAGATGGCAGAAGGAGAGCGGAAGAGGTGGATGAGGAAGTGAAAAAGAGTGCCCTATGGGCAGAAATCTTACAAATCTATTCAAATCTTACAAAATCAAATAAAATCAGATGATAAAATGGACTTGATTGCAGAACATAACAAAAAATATGAGTTCTTTCGAGAAATCACTGGAGTTGCGATGAAGGTGTATAACAACTACCGCTATGGTTTGTTGGAGTCTGCTTATGAAGCCGCTCTGAAACATCTGTTAGAGCAGCAAGGACATAAGGTTGAACGACAAGTCTATCTACCCATTTATTGGGAAGATGTACAACTGGACCAGTCATACAGAATGGATTTGGTAATCGACGAAAACATCATTGTTGAATTGAAAGCCATTGCACATATCGATACCCCTCATCGCCGACAACTATGGAACTATCTCAATCTAACCCACCTCCCATACGGCATGCTCATCAACTTCAGTCCTAATGGTCTTTATTCTGAATGGTATCACCGCGAACCAAAAACTGGCGAAATAGACAAAGTAAAACTTATATGAAAATTATTTTGTTAGATTTGGAGAGATTTGAGAGATTTCTCGCGAAGCGACTTCTTAAAGTCCTATTTTTCCACAATTTCTTCACCCACCACCCTTCTCTTTTCACTTAAAATCACTACCTTTGCACAAAATTACAATAATAAGACATGAAAGAGATTGTATTGAGCGGCATTCGCCCGACAGGAAACCTGCATCTGGGCAACTACTATGGAGCCGTGCAGAACTTTGTGAAGATGCAGGAGGACTATAACTGCTACTACTTCATTGCCGACTGGCATTCACTCACCACACACCCCAAGCCCGAAGACATTCAGCAGTCGGCTCGCACCATTCTGGCTGAGTATCTGGCTTGCGGCATCGACCCTGAGAAATCAACCATCTACATACAGAGCGACGTGCCCGAGACCATCGAGTTGTACCTCTATCTGAACATGAACTGCTACCTCGGCGAGTTGGAGCGTGTGACGACCTTCAAGGAGAAGGCGCGCAAACAGCCCAACAACGTGAATGCAGGTCTGCTCACCTACCCGACCCTCATGGCTGCCGACATTCTTCAGCACCGTGCAGCGAAGGTGCCTGTGGGCAAGGACCAAGAACAGAACATGGAGATGGCTCGCAAGTGTGCCCGCCGTTTCAACAACATCTATGGTGTGGAGTTCTTCCCCGAACCTCAGAACTTCTACTTTGGCGACCACGCCATCAAGATTCCCGGACTGGACGGTTCGGGCAAGATGGGTAAGTCGGAAGGTAACTGCATCTACCTCTACGAGGATGCCAAGAGCATTGAGAAGAAGGTGAAGCGCGCCGTGACCGACTCTGGCCCAACAGAGCCGAACCAAGAGAAGCCCGAAGTCATCCAGAACCTCTTCACGCTCATGGAGATTGCTTCCTCCAAAGAGACTTACGACTACTTCAACGAGAAGTGGAACGACATGTCCATCCGCTATGGCGACATGAAGAAGCAACTGGCAGAAGACATCGTAAAGACCCTCACTCCCATCCGCGAACGCATCCTCGAATACAAGAACAACCAAGAACTGCTCGACAAGGTGGCGAAGATGGGTGCAGAGAAAGCCCGTGAAAGTTCTGCTGCCACACTCCGTGAGGTGCGCAAGATCATCGGTTTCAAGGTCTATTAAGATTATATCCGTTTATACAAGAGCCATGGCATGTGCTTGTTCAGAAAAGCAAGTACATGCCATCTTTTTGTGACGTACTTCACGCTCTTCTTCTTTCTGATGGCAGCAATAATTTGTGAAGCCACTTTGTCCACAGGCATCACCCAAAATAAACCTTCGCCCTTTGCCATAGCTGTATCAACAAGCCCAGGACGTATATCTGTCACTGTGATCATTTTACCTTCTTTATAGGCCTTTTTCCGAAGAGCCTCCATATAATTGATTTGATAGGCTTTCGTCGCACTATAAGCAGGTGCCATTGGCTCGCCTCGGAGACCTCCAACAGACGTGATAGCAACTAAATGCCCTTTGCCTTGTTGCTCAAACAAATGAAACAAAGCATCTACCACAAACGTCCACCCCACCACATTTGTCTGTATAGAAGGGTTCTCCAATTCGTTATCAAGAGAAGGATTAAGTTCTCCTGTGCCTGCACAAACTATCGCCAAATCAATCACACCCAACCTCTTTTGTATGTTCTCCATCACCATCCCTATTGCCTCTACATCTGTCACATCAGCCATTTCTCCCAACACTTTGCCGTTATACTTTTTGTATAACTCATCCAATAGCTGTTGCCGACGACCAATAGCCACCACAAAATTCCCCACCTCCACATATTTCTCCAAAAGAGCCTTTCCTATGCCCGATGTGGCACCAACAATCAATATATTCATTGTTTTTTCCACAAAGTTACGTGTTTTGAGCCATAAAGCATAAATTACAACGCTAAAAAAACTTAACCATAACACTACTTAACTCTGGTTATGAGTATCCTCACTTCCATTTCACCTCTCACAGATGTTCTTTGTCATCCCATTCAAAGCCATGCACATCTCTCTTGTGAGGGGGATGCGCTGGTTCTGGTGTTCCCATGGGGCAAGGATGAGGAGGCGGCCTTCGGCACAGGCTTGGAAGTACTGGTGACCTGGTTTGGAGAAGGTGTTAAAGCCCCAAGGGGTGAGGAAGATGAGGGGGAGGCGGGCATCGAGTGCGGCGCGCATGATGGCTTGCTCGCCTTTGGAGATGGCTGGAGAGACGAGCACTGCCCCCTGCCGTGCTTTGGCGAGGAAAAGAGCCACCTGCTCTGCCACTTGCTCATCGGTGAGGCTTCGGGAGCATTGCACTTGCAGTTTCTGCGGATTGTTGAGGAGAAACTGGTTGCCTATAGCAGCATAGGTCTGTCCTGCAATGGCAAGGCCGAAGCGGACGCGGAAAAGGTCGGGGTGTTCACGTTTGATGGCAAGGCGAAGAGGGTTGGTGCGGAGATAGTTGAGCCACCGCTGGAGTTCGTCTTTGCCAGAAAGGATGTGGTCGTTGTAGCCAAGGCTCCACAGCATGCCCTGTTGGCGGTTGTCAAGGCTTCGGTCCCGCTTTTCCCCTTGTCTTCTTTGCTGCGACGGCGTCGCAGCAGACTCAACACCAAGAACAAGGCGGCGATAGTGCTTGTTGGTGCTTGCCTTAAAACCCTTGATGATATGTCCTAAATGCTGTGGCATACGCTCATGCACAAAGAGAATGCCATGCAGATGGTCAGGCATGATTTGGAGAGCCACTACCGACACCTCCGGGTGATACTTTGTCACATTCATCCACTCATACTCCACAGCCTTTCCCAACTCCGACAACTCCACATGCGGCCAATCCGCTGACCCTTCGGGGGCATCGCTCCTCCCAGCCAACCGCCCCAACAGCGGCCTCCGCCCCTCCACCGTCATCGTGATGAGGTACATGCGGCGAGACTCATAGTCGTGACCTACCCTTCGGCGCAACATCGAAGGTTTTTTTTCGCCAGCGAAAGGCTTATGCTTCTCGTATTCTTCTTTATTCATAAGCGATGTAAGGCCTTAACTTTTCCAGTTCTTCCTGCGTGAAAATGCCAGTGGAAAGCAGCGTGGCTTCGTCCTTCACGTCTCCGTACAAACGGCGGTATTGCAGCAGCGATTTCGTTTGTTCGTAGGAGATGTAAGGGTGGCTATTCAAGGCTTGGAAAGAAGCCTGATTGAGGTTCACCTTCTGAACAGCAGAAGGAGAGGAGACGGTGAACCACTCCAAGAGTTCGGGCGAGACAATCTTGATTTCCCTCAGTTGTTCCACCGAATGGAAACCGCCCAACCGCTCCCGATAGCGCACGATTGCCTCACTGATTTTTTCGCCCACACCCGGAATGCGCCGCAACAGAGCCGTGTCCGCTTCGTTCACATCCACCTTTGTCATGGTCTGAAACTTTCTCGTTTCCATAGGTTTGGATGTTTCTTCCCTATACACTTTTCTGTCCTCATCACGAGATGCCTCTTTCTTCTTCCGATAAGCAGCCCCTACCCTCACATACGGAGCCAGCCGCTCCACATCCTCTTCTGTCCATCCATACGTGTTTCCTATATCCTTTGCCGAGCGGAACACCTTCCCTGCGGCACGATAGTGGAGAAAATTCTTCACCTTCCACGGTTTGATGCCGAAGCCCACAAGCGTGAGCGAATCCACGGAATTGGGGTCGAAAGACCCCCTCTGTCCTGCGGACATCTCCCCCATAATAGGGAGACCATCCGGCTCGTTTCCAACACCCCGCATGGTCTCCCTCCCCATTATGGGGGAGGGTTGGGGAGAGGGTCTTTTTCTCAGCATCAGCACACCCACAGCAAACACCGCAATGCAGCCCAACGCCACAATAGCCCTGCGGTCGCTCTTCTGAAAATAGAAAAACTTTTTCCAAGGATTCTCCTTCATTCCCATTCCTCCATCAGCCGCTGACATGCTCTTCTTATATTCTCCCTCGCCACCTCTGGCCGCATCAGCACCTCCAGCGGCCTTTCATCGCCCTCGTTCACACACATCAACCGCTCGAAACCACCTGCCATCAGTGCCTCCTTTTCCTTCACTTGTCCCGACATCAGCACCGTCTTCACCCCCCTCTTCTTCGCCCGGTTCAGCACCCCTGCCGCCACCTTTCCATGCACCGTCTGCCCATCAGAACAGCCCTCACCCGTCAGCACCACATCTGCCCCCAGCAGCAACGAGTCGAACCCACACTCGTCAAGCACAATCTCGATGCCCGACCGCAACTCCGCCCCCAGATACGTCAGCAGCGCATAGCCCAATCCGCCAGCAGCACCAGCCCCCGGACGGAAAGCATCTTCCGGCCTCGCCAATCCCAACTCTTCCGTTGCCAAGGCAAAAGCCCGCAACCGCCTGTCCAACATCTCCACCTGCTCGGGTGTCGCTCCCTTCTGAGGGGCAAACACGCAAGCCGCCCCCGACTCTCCGTAGAGAGGGTTATCGACATCACACGCAACGGTCAAAACCGACGTCGGGGACATCGGTTGACCGACATCGGGGACATCGGTTGACCGACGTCGGGGACGTCGGTTAAGAGGCTGTGGAAGCACCTCTTTCGGGCTATCGTCAAAGAGGCAGTAGCGGCTACGCAATGCCTCCAGCATACCCATGCCCGCATCGCAGGTGGCAGAACCGCCAATGCCCAGCACGATGTGCCGCACTCCCCGGCTCCAAGCATCCGCCATCATCTCGCCCAAGCCATACGTGGTCGCATCCATCACGTTCCGCTTCTCCTCCGCCACCAAGGTCAAGCCACACGCACTCGCCATCTCCATGTAGGCGGTCTCGCCATCATGACTGAGGGCATACGTCGCCTCCACCTCCTCCATCAAAGGCCCATGCACAGGCACACTCACCTTTTTCCCCTTCCCCAGGCGCAGAAAGCACTCCACCAGCCCCTCGCCCCCATCGCTCAGCGGCACAGAGACCACCTCTGCATCGGGACACACCGACAGCACTCCCTCGCGTGCAGCAGCACACACGTCTGACGCCGAGAGGCAACCTTTATAGGAATCAAAAGCCAAAACAATTTTCATGCCACAAAGGTAAATATAAAAAAAGTAAACAAAAAACGAAATACACAAAAATTGTAAAACACCCACATTTCTCACAGTCCAAAGACTCTCTATTTTTGAAAAAGACAAAACATTTCCATCTTTTTCTTGACAGAACCAATAAATCATCGTAAATTTGCAACAGAAACCCAATTAAAAGAAGTATTAACCCTTTAAATTATTTTCACAAGAAACAGAAAGAAAAGAAACGTATCACTCCTTTTCAGAGCATGCTTTGCCATGCAAACATGCCCTACAGAGATTATTAACAAAACTGATAACAAAAGGATTGCGTTTCCATTCGAAGAAAGAATAAAATACATACGATAGAGCTTTCACAGCTTTGTTTTCTCATTCTTGAACGCCGCCAATGTTCACCCACGAAAACAAGCAGATGGGAGTTCACGTCCCTATGGGCGTGGACTATCCGTGCTTGTAGTGGGAAAGGGTGCTTGGCGGCGACCTAAGAATGATACAAGCGTTCGGATGGTTGCACGCCTTTTTTGTACTCGTAGCCTAATGAAAAAAAAGAAAAAGTATTTATCTCCCCAACTAAAAGAACATACAATCAAAATTGGAACGATTTTGGTTCAGGAAAGCACTCAAGCAACCATTCCCGATGCCGGATGGGGAGGTTCAGAAAAACGTCGTCAAATAATATTTGACAATCAAGAAGATGAAAATCAGTTAAACAATTCAATTTGGTAAACATTATGACAAAGACAATCATTTGCACAGTTGTTGCCAGTGTACTGCTATGTGCATGCAGCAACGATGAGAACTCCGACTCTACCTCTTCTAAAACATTGAAAAGCATCAATGTGACAATAGAAGATGCTGAATACGGTTCAACACGTTCTTCCTATATTGTAGATGAAGAAAAAGGTTTTATCTCATCATGGACAGAAGGCGACACCATCGGCATCTACCCTATCGGTGGAGACCAAGTTGCGTTTCCCATCTCAGAAGGAGAAGGCAGCAAGACAGCCACATTTGACGGTGGAGCATGGGCACTGCGACCATCTTTTCAGTATGCCGCCTACTATCCTTTCAATCGAAAGAACTACAACGTCTCTGAGAACGAACTCCCTGTCACATATACAGGGCAGACACAAATTGCCAACAATTCAACAGAACATCTAGCCGCATACGATTATCTGGCCGCAAGTGCTGTACAACCAAACAACGAAGGCTATGTGAACTTGAACATGAAGCACCTCGGTTGCTTTGTGAGATTCCAAATCCCTATTAAGGTTTCAGGCACTTTCACAAAACTTCGTATCTCGACCAGTGATGCGTTACTGACAGCAGACGGAACTGTTGACTTACAAGCAACAACTCCTTCTATAACCACAACAAAAGCAGCATCTGTCATTAATATCAATCTAAAGAATATCACCATTGAGAATGGAGAGAGCCTTACCGTATATGCGATGCTCGCTCCTGCTGACCTAAGCAATCAAACGTTAAGTCTTACACTGTCGAACTCGGCTGGCAACTCCTACTACTACACAATTGCGGGAAAGAACATGGTGGCAGGCTCTGCATACAACTACACTATAACCAACGTACCCGATGCCAATGGACATGACTATGTGGATTTAGGTCTTCCAAGTGGAACTTTATGGGCAACCATGAATATAGGAGCAAACGCACCCGAAGAAATAGGACACTATTACTTATGGGGGGATATTGTACCATTGGATGAACCTCTTTGGACTTATCATGATCTTGGCCGTAACTATAAATTCTACACATATTCTGGATTAGACTTTGACTGGCACCGGACTTCTATCACAAAATACTCACCAAACGATGAGAAGACCATTCTTGACGAAGAAGATGACGTTGCGGCCGTTGAGTGGGGAGGGAGTTGGAGACTACCCACAATCACCGAACAAAGGGAATTTATGACATATTGCACGGTAGAAGAGACAACCACCATCAATTCCATAAAGGTTAGCAAAGTTGTCGGTCCTAATGGAAACTACATCTTGCTACCATGGGGAGATTTAATAATGGATTCAGGCCAATGGGACAGTTCAAGTGGAAAATACAAATTTGTAAGTGGAAGAGCCTCCAATGCCTCCTATGGACAATACTTATCAAAAGAACTTGATCCTGATTATACAGATGAAACAAAATGGACTACAGGGTGGGCTACTTATGGATACACCGCATCAAAAAGCCTAAAAATTGATAATTCTATCAATATGGACCAATGGTCAAGAAACGCCTACGGCATGAATGCCAGGGCTGTATTATAATCAACATTTTTATTAAACCTTTAAAAAATTAAAACTATGGAAACAAAAGAAAAGCCTCAAAATGGCGAAGAGAAAGAACTGACAAGAGAAGAATTGGAAAAGAAGGTGAAGGAATTAGAAAAGAAAGTAAAAGAAGGACTGACATGGCAATAGCCATAAAGATGAAAAAGAAGTGAAGGCAAAACCTTCACTTCTTTTTCATTTGGTCGTGATATTCGGCCGTGGCCGTGAAGAGGGCATCGCTGCTGGAGTTGAGGGCGGTCTCCACCGAGTCTTGCACCACACCGATGATGAAGCCGACGGCCACGGCCTGCATAGCCACGTCGGAAGAGATGCCGAAGAAGGAACAGGCCATGGGGACCAGCAGCAACGACCCGCCGGCCACGCCTGAGGCTCCGCAGGCACCGAGCGTGGCGATGAGACTGAGGAAGAGTGCGGAGAGGAAAGTGACTTCGATGCCGATGGTGTGAGCCACGGCGAGGGAGAGCACGGTGATGGTGACGGCGGCTCCGTTCATGTTGATGGTGGAACCAAGGGGAATGCTGACCGAATAGAAGTTAGGGTCCAGTCCCAAGCGCTTGCACAGGTCCATGTTGACGGGGATGTTGGCAGCCGACGAACGTGTGAAGAAGGCTTGCAAGCCGCTCTCCCGGAGACATTGGAAGACCAACGGATAGGGGTTGCGGCGCAGATAGATGACCACGATGACGGGATTGAGAATGAGCGAGGTGAAGAGCATGCACCCCACAAGCAGGAGGAGCAGTTTGCCATAGTCGGTGAAGATTTCCAACCCACTCTCCGACACGGAAGAGAACACAAGCCCCATGATGCCGAAGGGGGCAAACTGGATAATCCACTTGACGACCAGAGAGATGACCTCGGAGAGGTCGCCGACCACTTGGATGGTCTGTCGGCTGGCCTTCCAACGTAAGGCTACACCTACGATGATGGCCCAGAAGAGGATGCCGATGTAGTTGGCCGAAGTGACCGAATAGAGCGGATTGCTGACCATGTTGGCGAGCAGTTGGGAAAACACATCGTCCAGTCCGCCGGGTGCACTCTCTGCCACAGCCTCACGAAGCACCATCTTGACAGGAAACAGGAAACTGCCCACCACGGCCACCACGGCCGCCATGAAGGTGGAGAGGAGATAGAGCGTGATGACTGTGCGGAATCGCGGCCCCAAGCCGCCTTTTGCCTTGGCTATGGAGGCTGTGACCAACACGGCCACCAGCACGGGGGCGATGGCTTTCAAGGCACTGACAAACACCTTGCCGAGAAGGCTCACGGCTGTCAGTTGTGGACAGAAAAGACCCAAGAGAACACCTATCGTGAGACCGATGAGGATGCGCAGGACGAGACTCATACTCGCCCATTTTTTCAGAGTTTGAATGACTTTCATGTGGCAAAGGTAAGGCTTTTCGACGGAAAAACGCTACCTTTGCGAACAGAAAGTTTTGCAAGCATGACTTATTTGAACGAAAAGAACATCGAACGCAGCACGGCTGAAGTGGAATACCATCCGCTCATCCCATTCCTGCCCGAGAATGCCCGTGTCCTCTTTCTGGGCAGTTTTCCGCCTCAGAGGAAACGGTGGTGCATGGACTTCTATTATCCCAACTTCATCAACGACCACTGGCGCATTGAGGGAGAAATCTTCTTTGGCGACAAGAACCACTTTGTGGATGGGGAGGCCAAGCGTTTCCGCCTCGATGCCATCATTGCCCATTGCCAACAACGGGGCATCGCTTTCTTCGACACATCCACCGCCATCCGACGGCTGAAGGACAATGCTTCGGACAAATTCTTGGAGGTGGTGGAGCCGACCGACATCTGTGCCTTGCTAAAGAAACTGCCTCATTGCCAAGCCATTGTCACTACGGGCGAGAAAGCCACCGACACGATTTGTGCCTACATGAACATACCCGAAGTGCCCAAGGTGAACACTTCCGTGCTGATTCCCAACACTCACAATGCGGACGGAAAGCCGTTGGTTCTCTATCGCCTTCCGTCCTCCTCGCGCGCCTATCCCCTGGCCTTCGAGAAGAAGGTGGAGGCGTATCGGAGGATGTTTGAACAGATGCTATAATCTTTTCCTCATCTGCCTGAAAAAAATCTCGTTTTCTTGTAACAAGCCGCTCAAAACTCTCGTTTGTACAGGTAGAAGGACTCATCGATGAGGCTTCCAAACTACTGAAAACTGAAACCTAAAAAAAAGTAATTAAGCATCATGTGTACATTATTAAAAAAGATGACTGTGTTTGCCACAGCGGTATGTCTTACGCTCAGTGCAGGCGCACAAACGAAAGACTTTGAGAAGTTTGCCAACATCAAAGGCGTGGAGTATGTTCATTTAGACGAGAACATGGTAAAACTTGCTGCTCAGAATGGTGAACCCATCAAACACGGCGGCCACATTATCATAGGCGATAAGTGTGGCGACATTCTGAGTCAAGTGGACGATGTGAAGGTCTTCACTTGTAAGCAAGGTAAGGCTGCCAAAAAATTGAAAACAGGTGTGTTGGCACTCTTGAAGAACGAGAAATACCAATCGCTGATTGACGTGAACGAAAGTGATGCTCTAGTGAAAATCTACCAGTCTCATGCTGGTGAGAAGACTCAAAACGTGGTCTTCGTGGAAGATACTGAAGACCAAGAGACCGTGCTGGTCGTGATTGATGGCACACTGGACATTGCAAAACTGATTGAACAACAGGCAGAAAAAGACTAAACACGAAATGATGATGAAACGGACAATTTTATCTCTCACATTGGCTCTGGTGACGAGCGGTGTGTTTGGGCAGACAGCCACTCAACTATTTGCCAAATGGAAGACGGCTGAAGGTGCTCAGTATGAAGAAACTACGGAAGCGACAAGAAAGGAGATGGAGGAGAATATGGCAAAGGAAACTTTCGGCATGAGCAAGGAGGACTATGAGGATGTACTGAAAACCTTCAAGAAGAGTGAGCAGATTCAACTGACGCTTGAAGACAGGCAACTACAGGAACTGGCTGCTGACATTCGGGCATTGAAAGGCTACGAGACGCTCTTTGTTCAAAACGACAACAAGGAGCCGAATGATTCCACTTCCATCGTAGGACAACTATGGAACCAGACCTTTGCCCCCAAATATCAACTCGTCGTGTATGGAAAGGTGAAGGGAAACACGGTCAGCGACCTCTTCTTGCGATGGGACATCTGGGGCAAAGTGGTGTTGGGGCATATTGACTGCAAGGTGCCCAAAGACAAGATGCTGCAAGCGGTGTTTAATGGCGATGCAGTCAGTTTTTGCGAAGACGACGAGAATGAGGGCAACATTGTTGACATGGAAGAGGTGAAGGAAGAGGTGAAGAAAGGGAATGTGCTGTTCGTCATTCATGGGCAGGAACACCCCGAGTTTCATTTCGCGGAGGAAGCACGAAACTATATGATTTCCAATGGTATCAGATGGGACGAGGAAAGTTGGGTAGTGGGCAAAAAGGCTGTCAAGGAGAAGTACCCCGACACCGACCGAAAGGTGGTCATCGAATACAGCGAAAAGGAGAAGGACACGGAGTGAGCGGATGGACGCACGAGAGTTTAAGCAACGGTTCATGCCTTTCCACAGGCGGCTCTATCGGGTGGGATACCATCTGACAGGCAATGCGCAGGATGCCGAAGACCTGCTGCAGGACACATACCTGAAACTTTGGCAGAAGCGTGATGCCCTGAAAGATGAAACCATCACGGAGGCTTATCTCGTGACACTGATGAAGAACCTCTTCCGCGACCAACGACGGCTGAAGCGCATCGACTCTTCGGAGGACATTGACAACCACGACGAACCGCCCGACGAACGCACTATCTCACCACCCTTTGAAACCCACGATGAAGCGGAAAAGATGCACCAACTGATGGACGGATTGCCAGAAAAGGAAGGAAAGGTGCTTCGGATGCACATCGTCGAAGACCGCTCCTACGAAGAAATAGAACGAGACACGGGACTCTCGCAAGGCAACATCCGCATCATCATCATGCGAGCGAAACAGAAACTGAAACAACAATTCAAGAAACTCACAAAGACATGGACGAACTGAACATCAACAACATCGACCTGAACGAACTGGAGCAAATTCCCATCCCCGAGGGACTGGAAGAAAGGCTCTCCAGGAAGATTGATGAGTGGGAGAAGGAAACCCTCTCCACAACCCTTCCCCGTCATGGAGAGGGAGACCGTTCAGGGTCTTTGTCATTGAGAAGCAAGCCGAATGGCTCTCCCCATTACGGGGGAGATGTCCGCAGGACAGAGAGGGTCTTCTCTTGGACTGCCATCGCTGCATCCATCGCCCTCCTCATGGGTCTGGGCTACTACACATTCACAAGAGTGGACGGCGATGCTGTCACCGCTCCCCCCCTTGCCGAGCGAGACACATACCACGACCCGCTTCTTGCCCAACAAGAAGCCGAACGCGCCCTCACCCTCCTCGCCGTCAACCTGAACAAAGGCATGACCCAACTGGAGAAAGCACAAACGCTCAGCCGAAAGACTGAACAAACCCTAAATAAACAACTGAAAGCACTTGAATAACATGAAACAAACATTGATAAAATCCTTCCTCTGCATGATGCTCGCCATAGTCAGCATCACCGCCCATGCCCAAGTGAAAGAGTTTGAACGATACTCCGACACCAAAAACGTGACCTATGTTTACATCTCTAAGTTCATGCTTCAGGCGGTGGGCAAGAAAGCCGCCCCTTCCGTGCAGGGAGTGAACCTCAACAACATCATGAACAAACTGACGGGCATCCAAATCATCACAGCCGAAGAAAAGAGTGCTGCCACACGACTGAAAACAGACACTCAAAACATTGTGAAAAACGGAAAATATGAACTGCTGATGCAAGTAGATGAAAATGAAGAGAAAACACGCATCTACCATCGCGAAGGAAAACAGCAGTCAGTCATCGTCATGCTGACCGAGAATACGGCAGAGACCACAGTCATCGTCTTCTCTGGCTCTTTCACACTCAACGATGTAACGACTCTTACAAAATAGCCCTTTCACTCCCGCAAAGACATGTCGCATAAACAAATTCCACATGGAACAGATTCCTACACTCTACACATACGGCAACATACATATAAAAGCAGAAGAACTCATTGCTCAGTTGACACCATTCGGCATCAACTGCGTGGTGGACTGCTGCTTCTCTCTTGCTTCTGAAATGCCAGAAAGCACCTCTGTTAATAGCCTAAAAGAGACCTTGAAACAACACAATATCACCTATTTACCGTTCTTCGACCACTTCGGATTCATCCCCAGCGAAATGAGGAATAAAAGGGGAGAACCTGTTTATCAGAAAGTGATTCAGAGCGAGCGTTTTCAACAAGGGATAGAACGCATCAGCAATGGCATAAAAAAAGGGTATCAAATCTGCATCATTGACAATCAAGAAGAAACACCTAAGAGCAAACGCTTCACGTTGATTGGCCGATACCTGAAAGACACTTATCAAATCATCCATATAAACCCTAACGGCCATTACTTCACACAGATACAAGTAGAACAGCAAATAGAAGAACGGAAATCAGAGAGAATACAAAAGAACCAAAAGTCCAAAGAGGTGGGACAAACAGGGGAAGAACTTGCAGCCCTCTTCCTCACGCGCAACGGCTATCAAATCCTCGACAAAAACTGGAATCTGCACCGAGGTTGCGAACTCGACATCATTGCCATGAAAGACAACAAACTTCATTTCATCGAAGTAAAAACACGCACATCTGATAAGTATGGAGCGCCACAAGAAGCCATCAACTACAAGAAGATGAATCACATAACAAAAGCCATTCGTGCCTACCGCTACAAACGTTTTCTCCACAATATCGACTATCAAATAGATAGCATCGCCATCATCTATCACGCCAACAACGACTACAGCCTCAAACACTTTCTTGGCCTCTCTGTCGGCAGTGCTGGCTGCAGCGATGTACACACCTTCGTCCAAAAGCCATAACCCCAACAGCCTTACATCCACCACAGTCTCCCCGTCATGTCTGTTGCGGCACCGCCGCAACAAAATCCCCCACAGATACACCCCCAAAAAATCCCCAAAACCACCATGCCGTGACAGCAAAGATGCTGCAGGCAAAGAAAAAAGTTAAGCCCCATGCATGCAGACAAAAAAAGGAGGACACTCCCAGGATTTCTCCTGAAAGCGTCCTCCTCAAGAAGGCGGCGACCTACTCTCCCGCATTGCGGTGCAGTACCATCGGCGCGCCCGGGCTTAACTTCTCTGTTCGGGATGGGAAGAGGTGGAACACCGGGGCTAAAGCCACCTGAATATGACTTTTCGGAATTGACCGGGACAGAAGAGGACTAAACGGGAAGAAACCCCACACGCAGCAATCCA
>DGSP01000012.1:39582-47721 GCA_002393555.1 Prevotellaceae bacterium UBA4359 | reverse complement strand
TTTGGAACATCCGAAACTTAAATTAAAAACTAAAAGTTAAAAGTTAAAGTTACCATTCCCCTGATGGCACACACCCCGAATGGAAGATACTTTTACTTTTAACTTTTAGTTTTTAACTTTTAGTTTTTAGTTTACAAGTTCGGATTAATCTTGTTCCACTCCGAGATAGGAGGAACGATGCCCAGCGTCACGAGTTCGTCACGCATCTTGCAGAGGTGCTCGTATGAAGCATCCAACTTCGCCATTTCCTCAGCAGTGCCGGTTGGCATCTTGTAGGTGCAGCCGTTCGTGTCGAGCGTCGTGTCCATAGCCATCATGATGTGGTTGTACTTCTCGTTCTGCACGTAAGTACCAGCCGGCCAGCGGAACTTCTCGCCGCCCATCACCGAGCGAATCATCTCTACCGAGCAGAAGGCCGGGCTCTGCCAAGACGAGCGTCCACGCAGTTCGATAATCTTTGCGCCGCCCTTCGTCACAGCCACCTTCAACTGCTCCCATTCCTCTTTGGGCAGAGCAGGAGTGCCAATCAACTCACTGAGAGGTTTGCCAGCCACCTTCACGGCACTGCCAAACACAGCCATCTGCTCGCCATGACCGCCGTAGGTGGCGCAACCCGTCACCTCATACTGCTTCACGCCAAACTTCTTGGCCAGAGCCGACTGCAGACGAGTGGAGTCGAGGGCTGCCAACGTAGTCACCTGGCCTGGCTTCAAGCCCGAATAGAGCAGCGTCACCAGACCCGTCAGGTCGGCAGGGTTGAAGATGACCGTCACGTGCTTCACGTCGGGGCAGTACTGCTTGATGTTTTTGCCCAGTTCCTCAGCAATCTTGCAGTTGCCAGCCAGCAAGTCCTCGCGGGTCATGCCAGCCTTGCGAGGTGCACCGCCCGAAGAAATGATGTACTTAGCATCCTTGAATGCCTCAGCCACATCCGTCGTAGCCGTCAGGTTCACGCCGTCGTAGCCACAGTGGAACATCTCCTCCATCACACCCTCCATGCCCGGAGCATACACGTCATAGAGACACACATTAGGAGTCAGCCTCATCGTCAGAGCCAACTGCACCATCGTAGAACCGATGGCACCACCGGCTCCCACAATCACAAGTTTGTCGTTCGTTAAGAATCCCATAATATTACATATATTTTAATAGTTAAACATACGATTTTGCAAAAGTACCCCTTTTCCGCCTAACAAACAACAAAACACTCGTTTTTTTTCAGAACGGACAAAAAAAATCATCCTCCACACCCCTCGAAAGCCGCCACTTTGTTATGTCGGAGAAACACCCCACAATAAAGAAGCGGCAGGTTCCCAGCCCCCTTCCTGTCTTGTCCGCCTCTCCTCTTTCGCTGCACGGACGGTTGTCCGCACGGCGTTCGGACAACCGTCCGAGTGCCGTGCGGACAAGTGTCCGAATGGGCTTCGGACGATTGTCCGCCTTCCTGCGGCAGTTTTCCTTGCCCTCCAGTCGCTCCTTGACCTTGATTCCACAAAGCCGCATGGTTTTCGAGAACTTTCGTGAAATTCGTGTTAAAATGGGCAGTTGGCGGTACGAAGGCGGATAGTCATCAAACCTTTCTTAGACAGAATTCACGTTAAAAATGGGATTTTTGGGGAAAACATTTGGGAGAGACCACAAAAATCCGTACCTTTGTGCCACATTCTTTCCCCAAAAGAGCAGAGAAGATAATAATACAGGTCATGTTTAACGCTTACCAATACCTACGCAAGAATCTGTCCGCACGCCTCAGCGTGTGGGTGCTGGCTTCGGTGACGGTTCTTTATCTGGCGGTCTTTGTGGTCATGTTTATCTATACCCACAGGACCGTGAGGGAGGAGTCGCTGGAGAAGGCTGACGAGATGCTCAACGGAACGGTGCAGCGCATCGACAACATGATGTACCAGATGGAGGTGTCGGGGAGGAATATGCTGTGGAACATTGAGAACCATCTTGACAATCCTGATGCGATGGCGCTGTATGGCAGGGAACTGGTGAGGAGCAACCGCAACATTGTGGGATGCGCTATTGCCTTTGAGCCTAATTATTATCCTGAGAAAGGGGAGTTGTTCATGTCGTACTCTTACTGGTCGCCTGAAATCGAGGACAGTGTGGTGACCAGCCACAACCCGATGGAGATTGAGCCTTACGTGATGAGCGGCCTGCCCTACCCTGGCCACAACTGGTATTTCATTCCCAAGAAGGTGGGAGAGGCCTGCTGGATTCGTCCGCATGCGGCCACAGACACGATTCTGTCCAGCATCATCACTTGTGGCATGCCCATCCGTGAGCCGGGGGGCAGGACTGTGGGTGTGCTGGCTGTTGACATCTCGCTGGATTGGCTGTCGAAAACGATTCTGGCGACGAAGCCTTTCCCGAACTCATACTGCTGCATGCTGGGTGTGCAGGGCACTTACCTCATCCACCCCGACAAGACAAAACTGTATCACACGCTGATTAAGAGCGTGATGAAGGATGAGCCAGACCCCAGGATGGGCGACGTGGTGAACGATATGCTGGCAGGAAATTCGGGACGGAGTGCCGTGCAACTGGGTGGCGAGGATTGTTACATTATTTATAAGTCGCTCAACCAGGGCCACTGGAGCGCCTGCATGGTGTGTCCCGAAAGCGACATTTTTGCGCCGAACGAACGCTTGCGGCTCTACATGGTTGCCATCGCCCTCACGGGGCTTTGGGTGATTCTGTTTTTCTGCCTGTTCTTCATCAGCAGGCAGTTGCAGCCTCTCGACATGCTGGAGGAATCCACCCAGCGCATCGCGAAGGGTGAGTTTGACCAAACCATCCCCACGACGAAGAGGAAGGACGAAATCGGCCTACTGCAAAACAGTTTCAGCAACATGCAGAAGTCGCTCTCTGAACAGGTGAAAGAGATTCACCAACTGTCTGGCTTGCTGAAGGAGCGCAACGATTCGCTCAGCGAAGCCTACGCGAAAGTGCAGGAGTCTGACCAAGTGAGGACAACGTTCATTCATCAAATAGCGGACAACATCATTCCTCCCACCAAGGTGATTGACACGGCCATCAGCAAACTCTACCACAGTTATGCCACACTCACGAAGGAGGATGTCCGTTCGCTGACCAAAATGGTGATGGCACAAATTGGCATCATCAGTGAGCAACTCAACAAACTGACAGAAATATCGACAAACAAGAAGGCATGAAGCAGAGAAAATCACATAGCAAGCATTCTTTGTCGCTGACACTGAGCCTCGGCATCCTGGGCTTTGTGACGGCTGTGTTCTTTGCCAGTGTGGGATTTCTGTACGAACGCTCGCTCAAGATTGTGAAGCAGGAGGCTATCGAGCATGCCACCCACATGCTGGAGAACACGGAACTGAACATACGGAGATACCTTGACGAGGCTGAGGCAGCCACCGAAAGTTTCGACCAACTCGTCCTCCAACATCCGCAACCTGATTCGCTGCAACAATACACCCAGAGACTGGTGGAACTGAACCCCAACATCAACGGGTGTTCCATCACGATGGAACCTGATTTCTTCCCACATCTTGGCAAACCATTCTCGGTCTATTCCCTCAGAGAGGGAGACCGCGTGACCACTGAGATTGAGGGGGAATATGACTATTATGAAAAGGAATGGTACAAGAAACCAAAGGAGAGGGGAAAAGCCTGCTGGACAGACCCTTATAACGACTTCAACGAAGGCATCCTCTCCTCGCCCACTCCTATCGTCTCATACGGCAAACCGCTGTATGATGAGAAGGACAGTATCATAGGTATTATTTCCACCGATATTTCCATCACGTGGATTTCTAAAGCCATTCTGGAACTGAAACCTTATCCCAATGCATACGGCATCATGGTTGGTGCTGACGGATGTTACTTTGTGCATCCTGACCGCACAAAGACCATCACTACCAACATCCTTTCCAGTGCTGACAACAAACAGGCCAAAGCAGTCAGCGAACTGGGACAAGAGATGCTTGACGGCAAGAAGGGCCACAAGTCCATGAATGTCAAAGGAAAGAAATCTATCGTGTTTTATCAGCCTGTTGAAGGCACGGAATGGAGCATCGCCCTTGTGTGTCCAGAAAAAGAAATGATGGCAGCCTTTCAGAAGGTGGTCCTGTTCCTCATTCCCATCCTTTTCGTCGGCCTGCTCCTGATGGCCGTCGTCTGCTGGAGAATCATCAGCCACTTCATCGAACCGCTTGACCTCTTGGCTGTTCAGTCAAGCGACGTGGCCAAAGGACATTTCGACCAAAAGATAGAGAGCAGCAAGCGCATTGACGCTGTGGGCAATCTGCAAAACAGTTTCAAGGTCATGCTGGAAACCATCAACCAATATATCGCCGACATCAAGAAAGTGAACAACGAGGCTGAACGCAGCAACGAGCAACTCGCCACTGCCCACAAACTGTCGCTGGAGGCCGACCGGCGAAAAGAAGACTTCATCAAGGAGGTGTCGCTGCAGATACGTACACCGCTGAACATCGTAGCCGGATTCCTGCAGGTGCTGGAAGCCCCGACGGACGGCAGTATCAATGAAGAACAAAAAACATCTCTGGATGCCATCAAGCAGAATGCCACAACCGCCAGACGCATGGCACACATGCTCTTTGACGTATCGTGGAAAGGTGAGCGCGTCATGTATGACAGGACAAAGAGCGTGGAGGTCAATGCTGTCATTGAAGCCTCCATCAAGGACTTCAACGAACGGCAACCTCACAATATGCGGTTGCACCACATGTTCAACATTCCCGACCCGCTCTACCTCCACACCAACCAACTCTATCTGCACCGGATTCTGCGCGAGTTGCTCATCAATGCTAAGAAATTTGCGCCTGGCAGCATTGTCACGTTCACAGCCAACATCAAAGCAGACATGGTTCGTTTCGTCATTCAAGACACAGGGCCAGGCATTCCCATCGACGAAAGCGAGCGTGTGTTTGAACCATTTGTCAAACTCGACAATTTCAGCGAAGGACTCGGCATCGGACTCGGCCTCACGCGCCAGCATGTCATCAACTTGGGAGGCAGCATGACGCTCGACACCAGTTATACCGACGGCACTCGCTTCATCATAGACATTCCGAATGAATAATGCCAAACTCCAAACCCTATTCCCTCAACTCCAAACCCTACACTCTAAACCCTATACTCTAAACTCTAAACATCCTCAGCCGCAAGACTTTGTTCTTCCTCCATATCAAAGTCGTAAGTCAGTTTGGCTCCCTGATTCTCCAAAGCGATGTAGTTAAGAGTGCGAAGCAGTCCCTGCAAAGTCTTTTCACGCTCCTTGGGTTTGAGTTGGCACTCCCAAATCTCGATGGTGTGCCATCCTTGCGCCTTGAGTGCCAAGAGGTTTTCGTGGTCACGCGCCTTGTTGCGTTCAATCTTACGTGTCCAAAAATCCATGTGCGTTTGAGGAATCTTATACATGGAGCAGCCCTCGTGTCCATGCCAGAAGCAGCCATTGATGAAGATACAAGTACGAAGCCCGACGATGGCAAGGTCGGGAGTGCCAGGCAGGGGCTTGGCATGAATGCGATAACGGAAGCCATGACTGAAAAGGAAACGGCGCACAAGCATCTCGGGTCGCGTGTTCTTCGACCTGATTCTGCGCATACAGTTACTGCGCTGTTCGGGAGTCATCTTGTCTGCCATTATTGTCACTCTAATCTCTAAGCCCTAAACTTGAATCTCTAAACTCTATACTCTAAGCCCTCACTGTTTCTCCGTCATATATTTCCAGTATCGCTGGGGCATGTCATTCAACTGCTTGCGTGGGTTCATCCGCTCCTTAATGCAGATGGCCTTGAAGTAGGTGCGCCAGAGGTCTTGGAAGAGTTTGTCATCCTCGCTCAGCATCTCATCACTCAATTTGCCCGTGCCGAGGTCGAAGGGAAGCGCATCCCCGTTCTGAAACATGATGCGTGTCACCTCTTGCCGGTCGTAATAGAAGCCATAACGTCGCTTGGCATCATAGAGCAGCCAAGGCTGGTCGCCAAAGCGGTCTTTGAAGTGAGCGACCACCAAAGGCAGCACATTGTGGTCGGGTGCCACAACGCCAAGGTAAGTGCCATCCTTCGCCTTTTGGAAACGCACGAACTGCATCATGCGCAACCGTTCGTGCATCACCCTTCGGAAGATGTTGGTCACAGCCAGCACATCGGGGTCGGAGAAATTCCGCTCGATGCTCCTCGTTCCTTCTGGCTGGCGAAAAACCTTACATATATAATGAAAGAGAGGGGTGTTCAGTTCAGGCAGTTCCGACTGGAAACTGATGGTAATCAGCCGCAATGCTTCTTTCGACACCCTCTTTTCCAATCCTGCCCACACCCTCTGTGCACGGTCGTCGGCTGTCTCCACCTCATGCACTTCCTCGCAGAACAGCGGCAACGGTTCCCCCTTCCCTATCAGTGCGTCGGGTCGCTGATGCAGGGAGAAGGCATCGAAGACGGCTGAAAGCACTCCGTCCAATGTTCTGTCGAAGGTATAGACAAGCATAATTTCATTTACAATTTGACCATGTACAATGTACAAATTCCTATTTCTTTTCCTCTTCGAAGTCGAGCGTCAGTTGCAACTCTGCTGCCGCCTTCTTCTGCTGCGCCTTTGAGATGAGCAGGGGCTTGAGCCGCTCGGGATGGAGTTCGTTGATGCCCACGATGGGGTTGGCATAGCCATCAGCGAGTTCGTGGCAGGTGATGAAAAACTTGGCTTTCTTCATCACCACCCCCATCTTCTTCAAGTGATAGGACGTGATGCGGTTGAACCGTCGAGAATTCACAATCATCATGGCCGACTTCACACCAATACCCGGCACACGGAGAATGCGCTCATAGTCATCGCGGTTAATATCGACAGGGAATTGCTCTGGATGCCGTAATGCCCACGCCAGTTTGGGATCGACTTCGAGGTCGAGGTTGGCATTGGCCTCATCCACAATCTCCTCCACCTTGAACTGATAGAAACGCAAGAGCCAGTCAGCCTGATAGAGACGGTTCTCTCGCACCAAAGGAGGTTGCTTCAGCACAGGCAGACGCGAGTCGTAAGTGTTCACGCTCACATAGCCAGAATAATAGACACGCCGCATGGTGGGCTGACTATACATGGCCGACGACATGTGCAGGATGTCGCGGTCGGTCTCTGCCGTTGCACCCACTATCATCTGGGTGCTTTGACCTGCTGGCACGAAACGTGGCACGTGGTGCAGACGTTTCCTGTCCTCCTTATTCTCCAACACTCCCTGCTGTATAATCTTCATGGGTGTGAACACACTCTGGTGGTCTTTCTCGGGAGCCAAGAGTTTCAGCGAGTTCTCGTTGGGTATCTCGATGTTCACACTCATGCGGTCGGCATAACGTCCTGCCTCGTTCATCAGTTCGCGACTGGCTCCGGGTATGCTCTTCAGATGGATGTAGCCATTGAAGTGGTGCACCATGCGCAAGTCTTTCGCAATCGCCACCAAGCGTTCCATCGTGTAGTCGGGATTCCTCACCACTCCACTGCTCAAGAACAAGCCTTCGATGTAGTTCCTTCTGTAGAACTCCATCACAATTTCTTCCAGTTCATGCACCGCCAGCGTTGCCCGCCTGATGTCGTTGCTACGGCGATTGATGCAGTAGGCACAATCGTACATGCAGTAGTTGGTCAGCATCACTTTCAGGAGCGAGATGCAACGTCCGTCATCAGCAAACGAGTGGCAGATGCCGACACCTCCCACGGTATTTCCTACCATGCCCTGCTTGCCGCCACGCACAGTGCCACTCGACGAACACGACACATCGTACTTCGCCGATTCCGCCAATATGCGCAATTTCTCCAAGGTTTTCTCTGTCAGCATCTTTTCATGTACAATTTGACAATGTACAATTCATATATGAAAAAGACAGGAGCGGTATGTCTGAAACACCGCTCCTGCTCTCTTTTTAGAGTCGGGAAGACCAGACTCGAACTGGCGACCACGCGCCCCCCAGACGCGTACGCTAACCAACTGCGCTACTTCCCGATTGACCCCACAGAACGTGGTGTTCCGTGAAATCGACTGCAAAGGTAGCAGTTATTTTCGAATCTGCAAAATAAAATCGCTCTTTTTTTAAGTAGGTGAACAAAAATAGTTGATATAATGCGGCAAGCCGCATTTTTCTCGGA